>JBNKCL010000048.1:0-6916 GCA_050287725.1 Sedimenticolaceae bacterium | reverse complement strand
GTCGATCCGCTGGCGCTGCTGCGGGCGATCTACCAAAACCTGCGGCACGGGCGGGTGGTCAGCGGCGGCAGCACCATCACCATGCAGGTAATCCGCATGGCGCGCGGCAATCCACCGCGCACCTATTGGGAAAAATCCAAGGAGATACTGCTGGCGTTGCGCCTGGAGCTGCGCTACAGCAAAGATGAGATCCTTGCGCTGTACGCCAGCAACGCGCCGTTCGGAGGGAATGTCGTGGGACTGGAGGCCGCGGCCTGGCGCTATTTCGGCCGCAGTCCCGAGAGTCTCTCCTGGGCTGAAGCCTGCACCCTGGCGGTGCTGCCGAACTCTCCCGCCTTGATCCACCCGGGTCGGCATCGAGATGCCTTGCGTCACAAACGTGATCTGCTGTTGCTGCAACTGCAGAACGCCGGGGTATTGACACCTCTCGACTATCGATTGGCGCTTGCCGAACCATTACCCCGCGAGCCGTTACCGCTGCCTCACGCCGCGTATCATCTGCTTGCCGCGTTGCAGGCACAAGCCGGATTGAATCATTCCCACCTCATGACGACATTGGATGCCGACTTGCAGCGGCGGACGGGGGAATTGGTGGCACGCCACTCGCATGAACTTGCCGCCCGCGGCATACAAAACGCTGCGGCCCTGGTGGTGGACAACCGCAGCTTCGAGGTCCTGGCCTATATCGGCAACAGCGGCAATTCGCTCGATCCCGATCTCGATCAGGCGGTGGATATAGTGCGGAGTCCGCGCAGTACCGGGAGCGTCCTCAAGCCTTTCCTGTTTGCCGCCATGATCCAGGACGGCATGTTGTTGCCGGACACCCTGGTGCCGGATCTGCCGACCCAGTATGACGGGTTTATGCCGGAGAATTTCGATCACACTTTTCGTGGTGCGGTTCCGGCGAAAGTGGCGTTGGCACGTTCACTCAACGTGCCGGCTGTCCGGATGTTGCGCCGGTACGGTGTGTCCCGCTTTTATGATCTGCTGCATCACCTCGGGATGAACACGCTGTTCCGGCTGCCGGACGAGTATGGCTTGACCCTGATCCTGGGAGGAGCGGAAGGAACACTTTGGGATCTGACCGGAATGTACGCCAACCTGGCCCGGCTGGCTGGGGTGAATGATAGGGTCGACGGCCTGCGCTACCGCAACTTGCAAGTGCTGACTGGCGATAAAGCCGGTGTTGGCTCGGCAGTGGAGATCGGCCCCGGAGCTGCCTGGCTGACCCTGCAGGCACTGCTCGAAGTGAATCGCCCCGGTAGCGAAGGATATTGGCGGAACTTCAGCAGTTCGCGCCGAATCGCCTGGAAGACCGGAACCAGTTACGGAGAACGCGATGGCTGGGCCATCGGCGTTACTCCACGCTACACGGTGGGTGTATGGGTGGGTAATGCCAGCGGTGAGGGGAGGCCGGGACTAACCGGTCTGGCCACGGCGGCACCGATTTTGTTTGATATTTTCAGCGCTTTGCAAGATAGCGAATGGTTTCAACCACCGCAATTTGTGTTACGCCCGGTGAATTTATGTGATGACGATGGTTTTCTTTCCAATGGTCACTGTCGCACGGTGCAACGGTGGGCGCCGGTCGAGAGTCACTTCGATCGCCTTACTCCTTATCATCGTGTGGTTCACCTCGATCGTGGCGGAACCTGGCGGGTACATGCCGGCTGCGAGAGTGTCTCACGCATGATGCACAAGGATTGGTTTGTCCTGCCGGCCGGACAGGAGTACTACTACCGCCGGCATACCAGCGCCTATCGTATGCTGCCGCCGTACCGATCGGACTGTGTATCCGGCGCTGCTGAAGAAGAACGGCCAATCGACCTGTTGTACCCGACGCCCGGAACGCGCATCTACATTCCTGTTGATCTTGGGGCGCAACGCGAGCGCGTCGTATTTGAAGCGGTACACCGCGATCCGGAAGCAACGCTCTATTGGCATCTCGATAATCGATATCTCGGCAGCACCCGGATCTTTCACCAACAGTCGCTCGATGTGGCGCCGGGGCAACATCGTATCACTGTGGTGGATGCGGGCGGCAATCGTCTCACCCGGCGTTTTGAGGTGATCGGGAAGAGCGAAAAGCCCGTGGTTCAGTGAGCTCCATGCCGGCGCTATGTTGGAAGCCGTTTTGGCTGTAACGAAGGTGGTTTCCGGCATCCGGTTGACGGGGCCGTCGGGAACGTCTCCAATAAGGGAAGATCACGGCACAATGCAGGATTTCGCATGAGCATCGACTGGAACACCATCCTGGCGGCGATCTGGCGACACCAGAGCGGGCGGCTGCGCCCGGTGCGAGAGCTCGATCCGATCCGGCTCGACGATTTGGTGGGCATCGACACCCAGAAGGGGCGGTTGGTTCAGAACACCGTTGCGTTCCTGGAACGGCGTCCGGCCCACAATGTGTTGCTGTGGGGCGCGCGCGGCACCGGAAAGTCCTCTCTGGTGAAGGCGGTGCTGAACGAGTTTCACCCACGCGGCCTGCGGGTGGTGCAGGTGGACCGGGATGATCTGCTGGTGTTGCCGGAGATCGTGGATGAGCTGCGGGAGCAGCCGCAGCGCTTCATCATCTTTTGCGACGATTTTACCTTCGAGGCGGGCGAAGGGAACTATAAGGCGCTGAAGACGGTGCTGGACGGTTCCATCGAGGTGCCGCCGGAGAATATCCTGATCTACGCCACCTCCAACCGACGCCATCTGTTGCCGGAATTCATGTCAGAGAACCGGGAGAGCCGGGTGGTGGGGGAGGAACTGCATCTTGCCGACTCGCTGGAGGAGAAGATCGCCCTCTCGGACCGATTCGGGCTCTGGCTCTCGTTCCATCCGGTGAATCAGGAGACCTATCTGCGCATGGTGGAGAGCCATCTGCCGGAGTTTGCCGGCGACCGGGAGGAGCTGCACCGTGCCGCATTGCGGTTCGCGCAGGCCCGCGGGGTACGGAGCGGACGCACCGCCGGCCACTTCGCCCGTCATTACCGGCAATCGCGGGAAGCGGAAGAGTAATCCGTCAGGCGGCCGGGTTCTGCCCCTGGCGTTTCAGCTCCAGCCGCCGCAGAAACTCGCCCATGATGGCGCTGTAAAGCCCCGTGCCCAACACCTTGTCCTCCACCCCGGCATCGATGCTGGGGTTGTCATTGACCTCGATCACCACCACGCCCTTGGAGGTCTGTTTCAGATCCACGCCGTAGAGACCGTCGCCGATGAGATTGGCGGCCTTGAGGGCGGTCTTCACCACCTCTACCGGCGCCTCCTCCACGGACAGGGTGACATAGGCACCCTCATCGCCGGAGTTTTCGTAGTTGATGATCTGCCAGTGATCCTCCGCCATGAAGTATTTGCAGACATAGAGCGGCTGGCGGTTGAGGATGCCCACCCGCCAGTCGAAGTCGGTGTAGGCGAAGGCCTGGGCGATCAGCAGTTCCGACTCCTTGAACAGTTTGCGGGTGACGGTTTCCAGCTTTTTGCGATTCTCCACCTTGAACACGCCGCGCGAGAAGGAGCCGTCCGGCACCTTGAGCACCACGGGGTAGGGGATTTGGCGCTCCAGTTCGTCCAGGCCGCCTTGCTGCAGGATCATGGTCTGCGGGGTGGGTACCCGATGGCTGCGTAACAACTCCGCCAGGTAGATCTTGTTGGTGCAGCGAAGAATGGAGTCCGGATCGTCGATCACCACCATGCTTTCGCTGGCCGCCTTGCGGGAGAAACGGTAGGTGTGGTGGTCGATTTCGGTAGTCTCGCGGATGAACAGGGCGTCGTACTCCGCCAGCCGCGAGTAATCCTTCGGGGTGATGAGTTCGGCCCGGATGCCGTGGTCCTTGGCGGCCCGGATGAAGTTGCTCAACGCCTTCCGGTCGGAGGGCGGCCATGACTCTTCCGGGTTGTACAGGATCGCCAGTTCGTAGCGTGGATCGCGCTTCGATATGGAGCGACGCCAGCGCTTGCGCAGGTGTTCCTGCAGGGCCTCGAAGAACAACTCTTCCCGATCTTCCGGAAGGTTCTGTAAGGCGATCGGTTTGATACTGGCGAGACGCCACTTCGGATCGCGCCGGAACTCCACCTTGATGAGCGGCGCGCGGAACAGTTCGAACAGTTCCCGCGCAAACGGCTGCATGTCTTTGTTGCGGCATTGTCCGAAGATTACGGTGATTTCGAACGCCGTGGTTTCGATATCCATCTTGCGGCGGTTGAGGATGCGATTCACCCGCCCGTCCAGGTCGCCGGTGTCCAGACTGTAAAGCGATTTGCTGCGCAGGTCCTGGATGGTCCGCACGCTGGGGATCACCTTATGACGGCGCGCCTCCGCCAGCAGCGAGCAGTAGTAGCCGGTGCCCAGGTAGCGATGGGTGCGGCAGAGGTTGATGATGCGCAGGTCGCGCATTGCCGGCCATCGGGGATCGGAGAGATACTCCTTTGCGGTTACGACCTGGTAATCCGGGAAGTGGGGTTTCCAGAAATGTTTCTGTTCCACCAGGATGATATGTTCGGACATCGTTCCTATTGCCTCGGTTTTCTCTTGGCTCTTTTCCTGCCGGCGGGGTAGAGCACCACAACCGCCTGTAGCCGCGCCTTTCCGTAACGGGTCATGCGCTCGAACTGCTCTCTCGGTATCGGCATATTGATGGAGTCGGTGGGAGTCTCGCCTTCATCGTAGTCCACGAACGGGTCGTGGGAGTAGATGAAATGATCGTCAAAGCCGGTCACTACCACCCAGTGCGGAAACTTCTCGCCGTACACCAGCCAGGAACTGATCAGCACCAGCGGGATACCGCCGGCATCGAACATATTTTGCAACTCGTCCACCGTGATCCCGCCGTAACGCACCGGGATGCCGAGTTCGCTCGCTTCCTGCTCCATCTCCTCCTGGACCAGTCGCATCACCTCTTTTTTTTCGTCGCTGCGCACCGAGTCGGCGAGCATGACTCCTCCCTGATCGTTGAGATAGATCTCGGTGCGGAAACCGCGGTGCGCGGCCGCCAGCGCCAGCCCGAACGGACCGCAGCCGCCGTGTCCGGAGGTCATGAAGATGGTGGTGGCTTCCCGCCAGAGCCGTAGTTCCAGGTTGCGGGTGAGCTCGATCCCGGAGTCGAGGGTCTTCATCGCCATCATCAGGGCTGCGGCGCCGCAGGTGAAGTCCAGCGTCTGTTCGTAGTAGGCGGTTTTGCGCAGATCCGGCTGGAGATGGGGGGCGAGGTTTTTCTCGAACCGCCAGGCATCCATGCCGTCTTCATAATAACCGGTGTATTCGCCGATCTTGCGGTAGCCCAGACCCCGGAACAGGGCGATGGAGGCGTCGTTGTCTTTGCGGATCTCCAATCGGAGATAGACCTTATGATGTTCCCAGGCGGTTGCTTCGGCCGCCTCCGCCAGCGCGCGCGCGATTCCCCGGCCGCGCGCATGCGGCGCCACCGCGATGGAGTAGAGCCGGGCCATGGAGGTGCCCCGGGAGTAGAGCAGTACGATGTCCCCGAGCAGCACTTCGTCCAGCTCCGCCACCAGCAGGGACGCCTTCGCCTTGGTGATGAGATAGCGAAACTGTCGGCGGCTGATGCGATCGCCTTCGAAGCACTCCTCTTCCAGCGCCACCAGAGACGGCAGGTCCTTGAGCAGCGCCGGACGGATCTCGATTCGGTGCCGGCGGCCGCTCATGGCTGAATGGGAAACCGGGCAGGGTTGCGATGCGGGCGCATGGTAGTAGGGTCTCTCACATCGGGCCGGATGCGAATTTCGGGAGCAGCGGTCGGTAGGGAAGAACCGCGTCAGGCCGTCGGTCCCGTTCCGGAAAACAGCGACCGCGGCTGAATCATAGGTCAAATCCCGCAATTAGGGAACTGGTTACGAAATCGGCGCGATCTGCCCCGTTCCTGGGGGGATTTTACGGTTTTTCAATGGGTTCCGAACTGTTTTGGATGCCCGGAATCGGTGAGAAATTGACAATTTTCACTTTGCAGGCGGGGCGGAACACGTTATCTTCCTAATCCAAAACAAAGGGCCAAAAGCCCGAACTCGTGGGGAAGTTTATGTTCCAGAAGATCCTGATCGCCAACCGCGGCGAGATCGCGGTTCGTATCATTCGCGCCTGTGCGGAGATGGGAATCCGTTCCGTCGCCATTTATTCCGATGTGGATCGCTACTCCCTGCATGTCAAAAAGGCGGATGAAGCCTACAGTCTGGGGGCCGATCCGCTGGCGGGTTATCTCAACGTACACCGCATCGCCAACCTGGCGGTGGCCACCGGATGTGACGCCGTGCACCCCGGTTACGGCTTCCTGTCGGAGAATCCGCAATTGGCGGAGGCGTGCGAGCGCCGCGGGGTCGCCTTTATCGGTCCGAGCGCGGACGTGATCCGGCGTATGGGGGACAAGACCGAGGCGCGTAACGCCATGAAGGCGGCAGGTCTGCCGGTGACGCCCGGCTCGGAAGGGAATCTGGAGAGCCTGGAGGATGCCCTGGATGTGGCATCGGTGCTCGGTTATCCGGTCATGCTGAAGGCCACCTCGGGCGGCGGCGGCCGGGGTATCCGGCGCTGCGATCGGCCGGCGGATCTCCGGAAAAACTACAAACGGGTCATCTCCGAGGCCACCAAGGCGTTCGGGCGGGCGGACGTGTTTCTTGAAAAATGCATCGTCAATCCCCGCCATATCGAGGTCCAGGTGCTGGCGGACAACGAAGGGAACGCCATTCATCTATATGAGCGGGACTGCTCCATTCAGCGCCGCAACCAGAAGCTGGTGGAGATCGCTCCCTCGCCGCAGCTGGACGAGGCTCAGCGCCAGTATATCGGCGGTCTGTCGGTGATTGCGGCCAAGGCGGTGGGGTATACCAATGCCGGTACCGTGGAGTTTCTGCTGGACGACATGGACCGGTTTTATTTTATGGAGATGAACACCCGGATTCAGGTGGAGCACACCATCAC
>JBNKCL010000047.1:0-41434 GCA_050287725.1 Sedimenticolaceae bacterium | reverse complement strand
ATGATCGGGAACGATGCCGCCTTTGGGGTCGCACTCTACGGCAACGGTGGCATGAACACCGAATGGTCCGATGTCCCCTTCCCCGGAACGTTTGCCGGCGGGGCCTTCGGCGGCGATGACACCGCCGGTGTGGATCTGATGCAGCTGTTCATCAATCTCAACTTCTCACAGAAGCTGAGTGACCGCGCCTCCTGGGGTGGTGGTCTGGTATTGGCCGCCCAGTCCTTTGAGGCCACCGGGCTTGCCGCGTTTGCCGGGTACACGGAGACTTTCGCCACCGGGGGAACCCCAACCGATTTAACCGATAACGGTCATGACATCTCCTACGGTGCCGGTTTCAAGCTCGGCTTCCAGGGGGATCTCGCCGACTGGCTCACCATGGGGGTCTCCTATCAGTCCCGCATCTGGATGACCAAGTTCCACGACTACAGCGACCTGTTCGCCGAGGGCGGGGACTTCGATATCCCTCCCACCGCCACCATCGGTTTTGCGCTGAAGCCCAACGAGAACCATGCCATTACCTTTGATGTACAGCACATCTGGTACGGCGACGTCGACTCCATCGCCAACCCCATGTCCAACCTCTTTGCCTGCGCGGGCGGCGATGCATCGAGCTGTTTGGGCGGCAGCAACGGCGCAGGTTTCGGTTGGGACGATATGACCATCTACAAGCTGGGTTATCAGTGGCGCATGAGCGACAGCTTCACCGCCCGTATCGGTTACAGCTACGGCGAACAGCCCATCGGGTCCGACAATGTAATGTTCAACATCCTGGCCCCGGGCGTGATGGAACAGCACTACACCATCGGATTTACCGCGGTACCGGCCAAGGGCCATGAGTTGAACTTCTCGGCCATGTACTCGCCCAGAAAGTCGGTGACCGGTGCCAATACGATGGAGGCCCCAGGACAACAAACGATCGAACTGGAAATGGACCAGTGGGATGTGGAGTTGAGCTGGTCCTGGATATTCTGATCCGAAAAAGGACTTTCGCTTGTGTCAAGGCCACCTTCGGGTGGCCTTTTTTTTGCGCCGAGCTTGAATAACATAGTTCTTTACATGGCTGAAAAAACGAGTAAAAAGTGCCATGATCAATTGACAAAACGCAATATTATGGATTAGTAGTATTTTACAATTGACTTATATGCTGATGATTTAATTGATTTTTATCAGTTCTTTTTATCATTAAAAACATTTATTGTCCGAACGACATTTGTCAATCCCGTCAAGATCGCCGAGGAGATGCAATGGCTCAACCAAAGTATGTGATGCTCGCGGATACCGAGCGTTGCGTAAACTGCAAGGCCTGTGAGGTTGCCTGCCGGGCCGAATGGAACACCCCGCTGGGATACTCACGCCTCCATGTACATGAGGTCCTGAGTGATACCGACGACGGCGGCCTGCGAATGTCGTTGATCTCTACCCGCTGCCAACACTGCGAAGAGGCGCCCTGCATCGACTACTGCCCGAGCGGCGCATCTTACCGTCGCGAGGATGGGATCGTGCTGGTGGACCGTGAGATCTGTTCCGGCTGCGAGCTGTGCGTCCCGGTCTGCCCCTACGATGCCCGCTTCAAGAATCCGGATGACGGCAAGATCTCCAAGTGCACCTTCTGCCAGCCCCGTCTCGATGCCGGGATGCAACCGGCCTGCGCCGAGGTCTGCTTCACCGACGCCCTGATCTTCGGCGACATCAATGACCCCGAATCGGAGGTCAGCAAACTGCTGCGGGACGAAAAGTGGATCAAGCTGGTGACCACGGAGGTGGACACACAGCCCAATCACTACTTCCTCGAGGGGACGGTGGTCGACGAGAGCGTGCTTCCGCACCCGCCCAACCCTTCGGTACAGGCCACCCTGTTGAGCGACGTGGTAAACCCGGCCGCGACCATCGGCTTCGTCGGCATGGCGGGACTGTTCGGGGCCGCCGGTATCATGAAACTGTTGAAACGCCGTGAGGAGGTGTCCAGTGACGAATCCAGCAACTGAAGCCCCTTCCGGCAAACTCCTGATCCGCAGCCGGAGCGTGATCGCGCTGCACTGGTTCAACGCCGTCTGCTGGTTTCTGCTGACTGCCAGCGGTCTCGGGATCATTCGTGGCGAAGCGATCCGCATCCTGCCCGCCGGGTGGTCGGAATTTTTGCAGAACCTGGTGGGCGGCAATGCCGTTCTGGCGCTGATGCACTCCGTCCTCGGACTGCTGTGGGCGGGGGTATTCCTGGTCTTCATTGTCATGAACCTGCAAACCGTGGTGCTGCCGTTCCTTCGTCGGGTACTTACCATTACCCCCAAGGCGATACTGACCGACACCTGGTCCATGACGGTCACCCTGGCGCAGCTGTTCGGCCTTATGAAAAACGTCACTCCCCCGCCGGCCGGTCGTTACAACGGTGCGCAACGGCTGCTGGGGACCATGATTTTGGGCTGTTCCCTGTTGATCGTTCTCACCGGCTGCCTGATGTGGTTCGGGCCCGGCCTGGGGATCGCGCCGGCGCTGTTCCGCTGGGCGCTGGTGCTGCACGCCGCCAGCATCGGCCTGGTCTGGATCGGACTGGTCGCCCATATCTATTTCGGCGCCATCGAAGAGCCGGAGGCCCTGGAGGGCATGAAGACCGGGTATATGGATATCGCCTTCATCAAACATCACAATCCCGCCTGGTATGAAGAGTTGAAACAGAACGGGCAGGTTTGAGTCGAAGATTTCGAAATTTATCGTTTAACACTGAATCAACGGAGTCCATCACCATGAAGCGTTCGTTTTCCGCCCTGTCACTTCTTTCTCTCGCTCTAGCCGTCTCGGCAGTCCTGGTGGCGACCGCGGCAGCCGAAGATGGGAACTGGAAACGCGGCCGGGTTTACTTCCGGATGGTTTGCACCGAATGTCACAAAGAGATGACCGGCGCGCCGATCCCTCCCAACTCCCGCACCATCGCGGAGTGGACCGCCTATATGGAAGCCGACAAACACGATGCCTCCGGTAAAAGCAAACCCAAGGTGAGCGACTACACCAGCACCGAATACCGGCAATCGATTATGGAAACGAACAAGGCGGCAAAGAGCTTCATGAAGGTTCCCGATGAGACGCTCTTCATGGATGTGCGAGCATTTGTGATCCACGGCGCCAAAGATTCCGACACACCCGCCACCTGTCAATAAGCCAAATCGTCAAATCTCGGAGGGTCGCTTTATGGGCGCCGCGAACAAACCAGGAATCACCCGTCGCAACTTCCTGCGCATGGGAGCAAGCGCCGCAGCCGGAGCCGGTATGGGGCTACGCTCCTTCACCGCCAGCGCTGCGGTACCCCATAGCAAAGAGAAATGGGAAGGTGGCACCGTCATCACGTCCACCTGCAACATGTGTGTCAATCGTTGCGGGATCCGTTGCCGGGTGGAGAACGGCGTATTGGAAAAGATCGACGGTGATCCGCGCAATCCTTTAAGCCGCGGCGGCACCTGCGCCAAGGGACAGGCGGGGATCATGTCGGTATACGATCCGGATCGCATCAAATACCCGATGATCCGCGTCGGCGAACGGGGCGAAGGCAAGTGGCGGCGCGCCTCCTGGGATGAGGCGTTCGATTATGTCGCCGAGAATATCGTCCGGATCATGGATCAGCACGGTCCGGAATCGATGCTCTGGTCCTCCACCACCGATCTCACCGAACAGTTTTTCGTCCGTCTCGGGATTCACCTCCCCACCCCCAATTTCGCCCGTCATGCGACCCTCTGTCTGGCCTCCCGCAATGTCGGTTATTTCGGGACCATGGGTGGGGTACCGGGCGACAACGACTTTGCCCACGCCAAGTACATCCTCATGTTCGGCGCCAACCGCCTCGAGGCGTTCCAGCTGCCGGACAACATCACCCTGATCGAAGGGGTGAAGAACGGCGCCAAGCTGGTGGTGGTGGATCCGCGCATGACCTACACCGCCGCCAAGGGCGAGTGGGTGCCGATCCGGCCCCGTACCGATATGGCGCTCACCCTGGCGCTGATGCATGTCCTGATCAAGGAGGAACTCTACGACAAGGAGTTCGTGGCCAACCTCACTTACGGCTTCGAGGAACTCAAGGCGCACGTGGAGCAGTACACCCCGGAGTGGGCCGCGAATGAAACCGAGATCCCGGCGGAAAAGATTGTGGCCATGGCCCGCGAGATGGCCGCCGCCGCCCCGGCGGTGATCGTCTATCCCGGCCGCCGCAGTTCCTGGTACACCAACGACACCCAGTTCCGCCGCACCCTGCCGATGCTGGCGGCTCTGCTGGGAGCGTTCGACACCGAGGGCAGCAACGTGTTCTGCCAAAGCACCAAGCTGGGGTCGTTCGAGTGGGAGATCGAACCCTTCGACGTGGCGGATCGGTTTGACAATTTCAACACCCGGTTCCCGCTCGCGAACCACGAGGACGGCGGCTACGTCAGCCTGCGCAACGCCGTCCTGGACGGCACCGCCAGCTACCCGGTAAAGGGGTGGATGATCTACAAACAAAACCCGCTGGCCGCGGTGCTCGACGGCAACAAGACCCTGATGATGATGAAGCAGATGGACTTCATCTGCGCCATCGACGTGCAGCCCTCGGAAACCGCCTGGATGGCCGACGTCATCCTGCCGGAAACCACCTACCTGGAACGGCTGGACCCGGTCTGGTCGCCCCTCAGCCGCCAGCGTTATATCGGCATTCGCCAGCCGGTCGTCCCGCCCCAATATGAGGCCAAGACCACTCTGGAGATCATGCAGGGGCTGGCCAAGGCGCTGGATGCCAAACACGAGTTTGAAACCCCCCTCTCCCAGGTATTCGATTTCACCATGGAGGAGTTCATCGACGCCCAGTTGCAGGACCTCCCGGTGGACCGCGAGACCTTGCTGCGGGAGGGGATCTGGCTTGAACCCCACGAAAAGCACTGGGGGGTATACCGGAGCGGCAGCAAGGCGTTCGCCACCCCCACCGGAAAGATTGAGTTCGTTTCTGAACGGTTTCGTCGCAACGGCTATCCGGTCCTACCGGAATATGAACCCCCGGTCGAGCCGCCCGGCAAGCAACGCCTGATTACCGGCCGGCACGCCTGGTTCACCCATCAGCGTCACGGGAACAACCTTTGGCTGCACGATCTCTACCCGGAAAACGAGGTTTGGATCAACCCCGATGTCGCCGCCCAAAAGGGGATCGTCAGCGGCGAACAGGTGCTGGTGCGTTCCGGGGCGGGCGAGGTCAAGATCAAAGCCCTGGTCACGCCCAAAATCCGTCCGGACACGGTCTTCATCGTGCACGGTTTCGGCAGCACCTCGGCCGGTCAACACGCCGCTTATGGCAAGGGGGGCGCGGACTTCATGTTGATGGAGAGCGCTTCCGACCAGATCAGCGACAACCAGGCCATGCACGAAACCTTCGTGGAAGTGCTGAAGATCTAGCGCCGCATCCTGAATTGTGTTGTTGAAAACAGCGACGCTTTCCGCGTCGCTCGGGGTTGTCGTAAAACCAAAATTCAGCGGCGCCCCGCCATCCGTCAATATATGTTTAAGGAGATCGTGAAACCATGAGCTTTCCGGGTAGCTTGCGACAAGAGTATGAAAGATTTTTCATGCAAGAGTGGTCGCCTTATATCGGTGCGGTAATGATGGTGGTGGTCGCCACCGCCCTGCTGGCCAGCGGCGCCTTCTGGGGGGTCTACGGCGGTCTGAAGAACTGGGGCGACTGGATCAACACCTTGCTCGGATTGAACGGGCTGCTCAACATCCCGGACAACCTCGAATCCCCCCTTTCCAATCGCATCTCCATTATGGATCTCTGTCTGATACTGGGGGCCTTCTCTGCAGCATTGTTCTCCCGGCAGTTCCGCATCAACCGGCCGCCCAAGCTGGAACTTCTGACCGGCGCCTTCGGCGGCACGTTGATGGGAATCGGCGCCACGCTTTCCATGGGTTGTACGGTCGGCGGTTTTTTCACTCCCCTGTTGTTCTCTTCACCTGCCGGTTGGGCCATGGGCATCGGGCTGATGGCGGGCGCCTTTATCGGTTTGAAACTGGTGCTGTGGGTAATGGAGAATGTTTCCTGGGGAACGACACCGCCGGTGGCCAAACCGATGCCCGGCCTGAAAAACGCAGCCCCCTGGTTCGGTCTCGTGGTTCTGGCACTGATCCTCTGGTGGACCGCCTCCTGGTTCATGACGGAAGACCGTATGCTCACCACCCGCGCCATCTACATTCCCGCGGGTTTCGCCTTCGGTTTTATCCTGCACCGTTCCCGTTTCTGTTTTTCCCGGGTCTTCCGGGAACCGTTCCTGTCCGGCGAGGGGGAGATGGCGAAGGCCATGATGGTCGCCATCGCTCTCGGAACGGTGGTGTTCTCGGTGTTTTTCCAGAAAGAGCTGGTGGATCCCTATATTGCCATCCCACCCTCTTTCTGGATCGGCTCCTTTCTCGGCGGTCTTATTTTCGGCACCGGGATGATCTTTGCGGGCGGCTGCGCCTCCGGCTCGCTCTGGCGTGTCGGGGAGGGCCACATCAAGCTCTGGGTCACGGTCTTGTTCTTCGGCTGGGGCGGCTCGATATTTTCCGGGCTCCTCAAATACACCGACCTCCTGACCCGCGAGGATAATATCGAACTGATGATTGAGCAGACCAAGGTCGGTTATCAGGCGTGGTTGCCAGAAATGCTGGGCGGCTGGGGGTGGGTCTATCTGCTTACCTTTGTGATCCTGGCGGTTTGGTATCTGCTGGTTCGATATAACGAAACCACCGAGAAATTCACCGTACTTTGACCCTGCCCGCGCAGGCTGTTGCAAGACCCTCCAGTTGCAGCAGCCTGCGCATCACCGGCGCCACACCTTTTGACGGGTTATCAAGCTACTGAAAAAGGCCCGGCTGAGTACATCAGGGCCGCAGATAAGCGTAACCGCTCATCTGCAGCTCCGTCAGGCGCACCACCGCCCCCTCATCCAGCCGCCGGAAGTTGCCCACCAGATCCTGGGCGGTGGTCTTGAAGGCATCCAGAGTTAAACCACACACCTCGAACCGGACCCCCTGTACGTCCAGCAGCTCCACATCCTGACTGATCCCCAGATCGACGTCTTGTTTTAGAAAGCCGCGATAGCCCTCGCCGTGCACCACCACCACGATATCCGCCCCCTCCGGTCCGCCCACGCCATCGATATGGTTGTTAATATTCAGCAGGGCGAACGGAACCTTGTTCGCCTCACTGATGTGATAGACCGCCAACTGTTTTGTTGCGCCGCCCCCATTGGAAGGGCGGGACACGCCGCCACCCGCACCCAATGCGCCACCACAAGCGAACGCACCCAGGGCCGCCAAAAAAGCCTTACGCGTTATTTTCATATTTCGCACCCCTCCTTTTGCATTTCAGCCGCTGCCGTTCCCCTGCCCGGAAACGAATCACCCAAGTCACCACTTATCATGATACGCGCAGCCTGAGAACCTTAAAGCGGCGGCATTTAAGATTTTTCTTATATAGCAGACCGGCATCATCCCGGCCATCCTCAATTTGTAGCCATCCTCAGGAAAGCGGCGGCCACTCTGAAAATCGCCACCGGGTCGCTTCCGGTTCGTCGAACGCTTGGAACAGCCGACCAGCGACGAACCGATCCTTTGCGATACCCTTTCACCGCCATTTTGTTATTGCTAATATCGTGTCATTGATAATAATCAATGGGAGATGCCCGTATGAGTATGAAACGCAGGACCTTTCTGCAAGGCGCTCTCGCCTGCGGCAGTATCGGTATGGCCATCGGTGCGGGTTTGCTGACACCCCGCACCGTGCTTGCGGCATGGCCGCAGGCGGCCTTCTCCGCCAAGACGGCGAACGAGGTCATCCCGGCGCTGTTCGGGTCGGATGAGGTCAGCGAGAACGAGGCGGTTCTTCTGTCCGTCAAAACCGAGGGGGAAATCAATCCCGCCTCCCTGCCGGTCAAGGTCAGCACCGAGCTTCCCGCGGAATCGATCACCATCATCGCCGAAAAAAATCACATACCGTTGATCGCGACCTTTGAGCTCACCCCGGCGTTGGAGGCCTATGTCTCCACCAAGATCAAGTTCGCGGAGAGTTCAAACGTCGTCGCTATCGTAAAGGCGAACGGCAAACTCTACAGCGCCAAGAAATTCGTAACCATAACCAAAGCCGGTTGTGCCGGTTGATTGCCGGGCTGAGCAACAATCCGACCGATTTCATCCAGGAGCAGCGCCATGGCGACAAACAGTAACAGTATTCGAATGAAGGTGGATCTGAAAAACGGGATCACCGAAGTAAAAGCCATCATTACCCATCCGTCAGAATCCGGCTTCCGCAAAGAGGGCGATACCTTTGTTCCCGCCCATTTCATCCAGGAGTTCGAATGCTTTCTGAATGACGATTCCGTCCTGAAGAGTTATTGGGGCGGCGGCATCCAGAAGAATCCCTATATTTCATTTCGCATTCGTGACGGGAAAAAAGGCGATCGCGTACGGCTGACATGGAGAGATAACGAAGATCAAAGCGATTTTCATGAGGTGGTCATTCAATAACCGTGCTGTTCGACCCAGGCAGCGGCAATCGAGTAAACCATCCTAAAGAGATTTCGTCAGGAGCTCTTCCAACAGGCTGCCGGGAGATTAACAATGAGAACCTCCTCAAGCACCAAGATCGTTGGCGCCATACTACTCGTAATCGGACTCTCCGGACCGCTGTGGGTTTTCGCATCCTCGAAAGAGGGAGACAACATGACGGCCGGCAAGGCCATCTGTTTTGATCCGCGAAAAGGGAACTGCCTGGCTTGCCATGTCATTGAAGACGGTGAAAGCCCGGGAAATATCGGTCCGCAATTAACCAACATCCGGACCCGGTTCCCGGACCGTAACGCATTGCATGCGCAGATCTGGGATGCCACGGTCCGCAATCCGGAAACCATTATGCCGCCGTTCGGACGACACCATATCCTCACCGAACAAGAGATCAACCAGGTCGTCACCTATATCTGGACACTATGAACAGGATAACCATTATCCTTTTCTTGTTGATGCCGACCGCCACGCTCCCGGTCTTGGCCGCCAATTCGCCGGAGGCGGACCGGAAGTTGTTTCAGGACTATTTCCAGCGGCGGTTCCCCGACGTCCCGTACGATGATTTTGGAAACGGTGTCTATGCCGTCGATCCGCACAGCCGCACGGAGTGGGAAGAGACCGAAGAGTTACCCCCCTACCTGTTCGCCGTCGAGCGCGGCGAGACGCTCTGGCAGCAACAATTTCACAACGGGAAAGGTTATCGCGACTGTTTCCCGGACGGTCCGGCGATTTCCCAATCCTACCCCCGCTGGGACCCGGTACAGGGCATGGTGATCACCCTGGCGCTGGCGGTGAACCGATGTCGCGAGGCCAACGGCGAAACGCCGCTACCCTATAAACAGGGACCGCTTATGGACCTGCTCTCATTCCTGGCCTACCGCTCACGCGGGAACATCACCCGCGTTGTGATACCTGAGGATGACTCCCGCGCCCTGGAGGCGTACCGGGAAGGCAAGCGTTTCTATTTCGCCCGGCGCGGACAATACAACTTCTCCTGCGCCCATTGCCACGCGCTGAACGCCGGCAAACGGTTGCGCGGCGAGACCCTGAGTCCCGCCCTGGGCCATACCACCGGCTGGCCCACCTATCGGATCAAATGGGGAGAGGTCGGAAGCCTGCATCGGCGCTTTTCACGCTGCTTGGATCAGATGCGCGCCAAGCCGCTGCCGATACAAGGCCGCGAATATCGCAACCTGGAATACTTTCTCACTTACATGAACAACGGCCTGCCGCAAAATGGACCCAGTTTTCGAAGATAGCCGCGCGTATCAGTCCGGGCCACGACAGCGGCGCTGTCTGTCGGTATGGTTGGCGCTGCTCGTGCTGCTCGGGGTACCGCAAACGGAGGCGGCCGATCGGGGGGAGGTCGAAGAAGCGATCGCGACCGCGATTGCGGCCCGGCAACAGGCCACCACCGTAGGCGGCGAATGGCGGGATACGGAGGCCTTCATCACCGAGGCGCAGGATGCCGCCCTGCAAGGTGATTACCAACGCGCCCTCGAGTTAGCACGCCGGGCCGCCGAACAGGGAAGGCTCGGCTATCTACAGGCGATATCCCAAAAAGAGGCGGATTTCCCCCCCTACTTCCGACCGTGATTCGCTTACCCGAACGGTAAGTACCGGGAGGATCGGGCGACTTACTCCCCTGCGTCCGATTTGGTCAGGATCGCCAACGACAGCTGCGACAATGACCGGTAGAAGGGGTGCCGATCTTCAAGCTGCCGGGCAAACTCACGGCTCCACAATAGATGCCGCTCCAGGAATGTGATGTCGCTTTGCAACTTCCCGCGCCCCGATTCATCCTGTTGCGGATCACCCACACTCCGATAGAGGAAGGAAAGAAACTCCAACTCTACCGTGAGATGATCCGGCTGCTCCGCCCCCTCCGCGAGCTCCAATCCATACTCCCGATACAGCGTCGACAGCCTCTGAAGCAGCGGAAGTCGCTCCTCCTCGCTCCGGTATAGCCCGCCATACATACGAACCGGGGGCTGTTTCGGATTCAGCTCAAACAACGCAATATAGTCAGACTCGATCGCCCGCCGGTCGGACGCGGCCACCAGTCGTTGCGCTTCTCGGAGCAGTGACCCGACCTGGGGCGCCGGAATCGCTCCGGCCGGATCATCGATCCCCGCACGCAGGAACGGGATCCCATCCTGTTCCAGCCAGCGGAGCAGCCCTTGATCCGGGTAGGCAAAGGCCCGGGAGAGGAAATCGAGCCATAAGGCTTTGTTTGTCGCATTCACGGCACACACCATCAGAGATCAGATTGAAAAGTCATGGTCGGGATCATTCCGACCGTTTTTGAGGCCTAAACATAGCCTATTAAAATATATAATATTGGTCATTTTAATTATTTATTTCTTCCAAACAGCGCCCTCACGAAGGGGCGTGGCCGCACCTTGGCGGAAAACTTCATCTCGATCAGACCGTTGGAACCGAACGGCCCTTAACCGTTGGGAGAAAGCGGCCCTCCCGCTAAATACCCATAATTTTAATATGTTTTATTTCCGGCTGGATTTTCGCTATAAAGAAGGGTCTGTCAATGATAAATATTATTTAATAAGACCAATAGTAAATAACCAAACGTTTGGAGAATGCAACATGGCACATGTAGTAATTATTGGCGCTAGCACGGGTGGGCTTCCCTGTGCCTACGATATGAAGGAGAAGCTGGGCAAGAAGCACGACGTCACCGTGATCAATGTTTCTCCCCTGTTCAGTTTTGTTCCATCCAATCCTTGGGTGGCGGTGGGTTGGAGAAATCGTAACGATGTCTCCTTCGAGCTGGAAACCTATCTGCGCAGGAAAGGCATCAATTTTATCGCTGCCACCGTCACCGAAATCAAGCCGGATGCAAACCAGGTAATGCTGGAAGACGGCCGCATGATCGATTACGACTACCTCGTGATCGCCACCGGCCCCAAGCTGGCTTTCGAGGAAGTGGAAGGACTGGGTCCGGAACATCACACCCAGTCGGTCTGTACCCTCGGGCATGCGGAAGAAGCATATAACGCATGGCAGGAGTTCATCAAAAAACCCGGCCCGATCGTGGTGGGTGCCGCCCAGGGGGCTTCCTGTTTCGGTCCCGCGTATGAATTCGCATTTATCATGGATACCGATCTGCGCAAGCGCCGCATTCGCGACCAGGTCCCCATGACCTATATCACCTCCGAACCTTATATCGGCCATCTGGGATTGGGCGGCGTCGGCGACTCCAAGGGCCTGCTGGAGCAGGAGCTGCGCCAGCGCCACATCTCCTTTATCACCAATGCCAAGATCTCCAAGGTCGAAGCGGGCAAGATGCACGTCATCGAGCACAACCGCAAAGGCGAGGTGGTGGAAGAGCATGTCCTGCCGTTCAACTACTCCATGATCCTGCCGGCATTCAAGGGCGTGGACGCGGTGAATGCAGTAGGCGAGGATCTGGTCAATCCCCGCGGTTTCGTCAAGGTGGATGCGAATCAGCGCAACCCGAAGTGGAAAAACATCTACTCGGTCGGAGTCTGCATCGCGATCCCGCCGGTGGAAGCGACCCCGGTCCCGACCGGTACGCCGAAGACCGGTTACATGATCGAATCGATGGTTACCGCCGTGGTAAACAACGTCTGGCACGACCTCAACAACGAGGCCCCGGAGTCGGTTGCCACCTGGAACGCGTTCTGCCTGGCCGATATGGGCGACGTCGGCGCCGCCTTTATCGCGCTGCCGCAGATCCCGCCGCGCAATGTGACCTGGGCCCGTCGTGGTCGTTGGGTACACTGGGCGAAGGTACTGTTCGAGAAGTACTTCATCCGTAACATGAAGAAAGGTGCGACCGAACCGCTGTATCAGAAACTGGCATTGCGCCTGATGGGTATCGATCGACTGAAGCCGGGCAAAAACTAAGCAACCGGCATACTGATAACGGCGGCACGGGATTCCCTCGTGCCGCTGTTTTTTTGCCTCTCTGAAAAAATACAGTGGATCGTGATCGAGTATTTTTAGGGTAATCTCTGCCGCACCGGATTCTAAACTCTCGCCAAGACGCAAAGAGCGCCAAGAGAGCGTGGAAGATGACTCGCCCCCCTCAACCACTTTCAAGAAACGCATGAATCACGGGCATTACCTCACCCACACAATCTCAGCCGGTGTGAAAAAGAGAATGATTGATTTCTTGGCGTACTTGGCGCCTTGGCGAGAGAAAATCGTTTTCTTACACACAAATCCTGTGCTGATAACCCTTTATTAGCAGCTCAACAGTTTCTAGGGATTTGGGATCTCGTGTTTGAAAGAGCTTATCCTTCCAGATGCTCCATCCGAATCCTGGTCACCTTACTGTTGATGCCGTCTAACGCCTCGATCTTTTCGAGTGCACTGTTCATCTGCCGCTCCTGCACCCGGTGGGTCAACATCACCAGCGGCACATGGGTCTCACCCTCTTCCGGCTCCTTTTGCTGAATCGCCTCGATGCTGATCCCCGCCTCTCCCAGGATCCCCGCAACCCGCGCCATCACGCCCGGCTTGTCTTCCGCCTGCATCCGCAGATAGTAGGCGGTTTCCACCTCCTCCATCGGTAAGACCGGGAGATCGGACAGGGCGCCGGGCTGAAAGGCCAGATGCGGCACCCGGCTTTCCGGGCCGGCGACCAGCGCCCGCGCCACGTCGACCACATCGGCAACCACTGCGGAGGCGGTGGGCTCGGAGCCGGCGCCCGCACCGTAGTACAGGGTCGGGCCTACCGCATCCCCTTTCACCAAAACGGCGTTCATCACGCCGTCGACATTAGCGAGCAGGCGTCGTTCCGGGATCAGGGTCGGATGCACCCGCATCTCGATGCCGGCGTCGGTCTTGCGGGCGATTCCGAGATGTTTGATGCGATACCCGAGTTCACCGGCGTAGGTCACATCGCTTTGTGTAATCCGGGAAATCCCTTCGGTATAGGTTTTCTCGAATTGCAGGGGGATCCCGAACGCGAGGGAACTTATGATCGTAAGTTTATGAGCGGCATCGATACCCTCTACGTCAAAGGTCGGGTTCGCCTCCGCGTAACCGAGAAACTGCGCCTCCGCCAATACTTCATCAAAGTCCCGTCCCTGATCCCGCATCTCGGTCAGGATAAAATTCCCGGTACCGTTGATGATTCCCGCGAGCCATTCGATGCGGTTGGCGACCATCCCTTCGCGGAGCGCTTTGATGATCGGGATGCCGCCACCGACGGCGGCCTCGAATGCCACCATCACGCCCTTGGCTTCTGCAGCGGCAAAGATTTCGCTCCCGTGAAGCGCGATCAGCGCCTTGTTCGCGGTCACTATATGCTTGCCGTTTGCGATCGCCTGCAACACCAGTTCCTTCGCAGGTGAATACCCGCCGATTAACTCGATAACGATATCGAGGTCTGGGTTATTCACTACTGCAAAGGCATCATCGGTGACTTCGATCTGATCCAGGCCATGGATACTCTCGGGATCATACTTTTGCGCGGCTGCGTGCGTAATGCGGATATCGCGTCCGGTACGGCGCGCAATCTCATCGGCATTGCGGGTAAATACATTGACGGTCCCGCCGCCGACGGTACCCAACCCCAGTAAACCCACCTTGATCGGTTTCACTTCTTAATCCTCTCCTGCCGCTTTTACCGCGGAGTGACCGGCCTGCTCATCACGCCGGAACATGTCCCGAATGCCACGGATCGCCTGGCGTGTACGGTGTTCGTTTTCAATCAGGCCGAAACGTACATAATTGTCTCCATGCTCGCCGAAACCGATGCCGGGAGAAACCGCCACTTTGGCCTCTTTCAGCAGCTTTTTACTGAACTCCAACGATCCCATTTCCCGGTAGGCCTCCGGAATCGGGGCCCAAACGAACATCGTGGCCTTGGGGCGCTCGACCGGCCAGCCGGAGGCGTTCAGACCGTCGCATAGAACATTACGTCGCCGCTCGTACATATCACTGATCTCACGCACGCAATCCTGCGGCCCCTCCAGCGCCGTAATGGCCGCTACCTGGATCGGGGTGAACATCCCGTAATCGAGATAGGATTTAATGCGCGCCAAGGCCGCCACCAGCGTCTTGTTCCCGCACATAAAGCCGACCCGCCAACCCGGCATGTTATAGCTCTTGGAAAGAGAGAAAAACTCTACTGCAACATCTTCCGCTCCTTCTATCTGCAGAATCGACGGGGCCTTATAACCATCGAATACGATATCCGCATAGGCCAGATCGTGAATAACCCAGATATTATATTCCCGTGCGATATCCACCACCTTCTGGAAAAACTCCAGTTCCACACACTGCGTGGTGGGATTCCCCGGGAAGTTGAGCACCAACATCTTGGGACGGGGCCAGGAATCGGTAATCGCCTCGCGTAGCTTCTCGAAAAAGTCCACCCCCGGCACCAGCGGGACATGCCGGATGTCGGCGCCCGCGATCACGAAGCCGTACGGGTGAATGGGATAAGCCGGGTTGGGCACCAACACCGAATCGCCCGGCCCCACACAGGCCAACGCCAGATGCGCAAGCCCTTCCTTGGAGCCGATGGTTACGATCGCCTGGGTCTCGGGATCCAGTTCCACCTGGTAGCGTTCCCGATACCAGTGACAAATCGCCCGCCGCAGACGGGGAATCCCGCGGGAAATTGAATAGCGATGGGTATCGCCCCGCTGCGCAGCCTCCACCAGCTTCGTTACAATATGCGGCGGTGTAGGTTGATCAGGATTCCCCATACCGAAATCGATAATATCCTCACCCCGCGCTCGCGCCGCCGCCTTCAACTCGTTTACGATATTAAAGACATACGGAGGCAACCGCTTGATTCTATGGAACTCTTCCATTTCGGGCTTGGACACAGGAACCTCGGATTCGTTGGGGACGAAAAAGAAACGATTAAATTACCCGAGCAGATGGTAAAATGTCAAAAGAATTAGGCGGATAGCGCCCAATCCGGTTGCCGCCACCGTTGTCGAGAGGTATGTTGCAGGCATGAAGTTCTCTCCAATAGATTCGCACGGAGGCCAAGTCATAAACTCCTGCGATCCGGGGGTCGTAGTGGTCAGCGGCGTTCCCCACCGAAACAGCCTGATCGTGCTTCCGGACCGGATCATTCATGATTGGCCACCCGGCACGTTTACCGATCTCACCACCCGGGATTTTGAAATCCTGGCGCAGTTGAAGGCCGATATCATCCTCCTGGGAACCGGCCCGACCCAGCGATTCCCCTCCCCGGCCCTGTGTGCGGCGGTCATCCGACAGGGCGTCGGGATGGAGACCATGAGCACCGCCTCCGCCTGCCGAACCTTCAATATCCTGATGTCGGAGGGCCGCCGGGTCGCCGCCGCCCTGCTCCTGAATTGATGAGCGTTCGAATCACCCCGGCAATGATGCATTTGCGATGGCGGCAGACGGGCCGCGATCCCGGATCGACCATGGGACAGTCGGGATGAGCGATCTCTGGCTGCCCTATCTGAGCGCCTTCCTGGTAGGACTTCTCGGCGGAGTCCACTGTATCGGCATGTGCGGGGGCATCGTCAGCGCCCTGACCCTCGGCCTGCCACGCCGACAGGAGCGCCCAATCGCCACAATGATCCCGTTCCAGTTGGCCTATAACCTTGGGCGTATTCTGAGCTATGTCCTGGCAGGGGCGATTATGGGCGGCCTGGGGATGCTTCTGGCCCGTCTCATGCCCATCTACCTGGCCCAGCGCCTGCTGCTTGCCCTGGCAGGCATTTTCATGATCCTCCTCGGCCTCTACCTCGGGGGATGGTGGCTGATCCTGAACCGCCTGGAGGCGGCCGGAGGGCGGATCTGGAGCTGGATCGAGCCGTTCGGAAGGAGGCTGCTCCCGGTACGGACCACGGGACAGGCGCTGGCGGTGGGCGCCGTCTGGGGTTGGATCCCCTGCGGTCTGGTATATACCATGCTGGTGAATTCCGTCTCTGCCGGCAGCATGCTGAAAGGGGCTGGCATTATGTTGGCGTTCGCCCTCGGGACCCTTCCGAATCTACTTGTCATAGGAATCCTGGCGGGTGCCGCCGCCCGGCTGACCGGCAATGCAACGGTGCGCAAGGCCGCCGGGGTCATCGTTCTGGTGTTCGGCGTCATTACCCTGTGGCGGGCTTTCTGAATCCTTGCAGCGATTGCGGATCGACATATCTTCAGAACGCAAGATTCACTACAATAACCACACCAATTCGCAACTCTTCTTCGTGTCGCCGCATCCGCGACGCTTGCGACCAAATCTGATGGACAACATATGGAACGAAAAATCTTCTTAACCGTACTCATCGGCAGCCTGCTGTTCATTTTAATCGCCCTGATGATTCCGGGACGGCGCGTGGATCAGGATCCCAAAGTGCCCTGGAAAATCAAGACCGACGGGCAGGGAAACAGCATGGTGTTCGGTCTGGAGCTCGGGAAGAGCCCGCTGGTGAATGCCCAAAAGATCTTTGAGGATGCGGGTGAGGTAAACCTCATGATCGGGAAAACCGGCAATAAAACGGTAGAGGCCTATTTCGACCGAATTTTTCTCAACGGCCTCAGGGGCAACTTTGTGCTGACCCTGGGCCTGGAACCGGACACCATTGAAGAGATGTATCATCGGGGCCTGAGACTCAGCGCGCTGGATAGCGGCAATAAAAAAGTGAGCCTCTCGCCGGACGATCTGAGAGCCGTCGGACAGGCGCCGATCGTTCATATTACCTATCTGCCGGGAACGGACCTTAGTGAAGAACTACTGACCGAGAGATTTGGAAAACCGGATCAGATTCTCCCGGAGCCGGAATCCGGAATCCGGCATTGGCTATATCCGGACAAAGGACTGGATATCGCCGTAGATCCGGAGCGAAAGGAGGTATTTCAGTACGTTCGCCCCGCCGACTTTAAACGGCTTATTGATGAGCCGCTAATAAACGCCCCACAAAGCGAGACGGCGGGAGAATAATCGTATTCGTTGCAACAACTCGTTATACGACGGGTCCGCGGTTTCTCTTACGATTTTTCTGCCCGCTCTTCGGCGGCTTCCCGTTCCTGTTTTTCCGTCGAGGTAAGATCTTCGTCCATAAGGATTCTGCTGGCTTCTCCCTCCATATCCTCAAACTGCCCGGTACGTGCGGCCCAGAAAAACACCCCTACAGCCACCAAACCCAACAAAAGCATCAGTGGCAGTAAACCGTATATAACGTCCATCGTTTAACTCCCGGTAATTTAATCGACACCCTTAAACAAGGTGCGAATACGCGCCGCGTTTCCGATCACCAACAGTGAACTGATCGGCATGGAAACTGCGGCAATCAATGGCGTAACAAACGCCGCCATTGCCAACGGAACCATAATCAAGTTATAGACAATGGAAATCCCGATATTCTGCCGGATGGTGCGTAAGGTACGCCGGGAAAGGTCGGCTGCCAATTTCACTTTCCGAAGCTCGCTGCTCATCAGAACAACATCGGCGCTGGCGATGGACACGTCGGTTCCGGACCCCATCGCAATCCCCACATCAGCACGGACCAGCGCAGGCGCGTCATTCACACCGTCCCCAACCATTCCCACCTTGTGCTGATCCGACCGCAGCTCTGCGATCACCCGGTCCTTCTCCTCCGGTAAAACCTCGGCGATCACCTCCATACCACCCAGTCGATTCGCGATCGCCTCGGCGGTAGAACGCCGATCTCCGGTCAACAGGGTTACCCTAATTCCCTCACGTTTCAGTGTTTCCAGCAGTTGCGGAGCACCTTCCCGGATCCGGTCTTCCACCGCGAGCAGCGCAATCTCCTGACCATCGACCGCGCACCTTAGCGATCCGATCCCCCGCTCATCCAATCGGCTCGCAGCCTCATCGAACACCGGCTGCGAAGAAACCCCGTTAATCTCCATCCAGGCAGGATTACCCGCCAAGATTTTGTGTCCGTCAACCGTCGCGGCAACCCCATTACCGGGACTATTCTGAAAATCCGACACCTGTCGGCCACGCGCCGTCAAACCGGTTTTCCGCGCGCAAGCGATGATGGCAGCAGCGGTCGGATGTTCTGAATAGCGTTCCATGGCCAGCAGGTCACCCAAAAGCTCCTTTACCGCCATCGGCATGTTCTCATCACCCAGATTCCACTGGTGATCAACCATCTGGATGGAAGAGAGCGTCATCTTCCCTTCGGTGATTGTCCCCGTCTTGTCGAATACAAAGTGATTAATGGAAGCAAGGGTCTCCAATACCTCTCCGGTTTTCACCAAAATTCCGTGCCTGGCCCCCAATCCGGAGGCAACCGCGATCGACATCGGCGTTGCAAGGCCGAAGGCGCAGGGGCAGGTTATGATCAATACGGCGGTGGCGGCCATGAGCGCCAACTCAAAGTCGGTGGAGACCCACCAAAGGAAAGTTGCGAATGCCAGCAGAATAGTGATACCTACGAACCAAGGTACGATTTGATCCGCCACGCACTGGATCGGCGCTTTGCTCGCCTGCGCCTCCTCCACCAGGCGAATAATGCGGCCCAATGCGGTCTCCTTCAACAGACCTTCTACCTTTACATGCAGCATTCCGTGACCATTGATGGTGCCCGCCGCCACCTGACTACCCACGGTTTTATTGCAGGGTTCCGATTCACCGGTCAGCATCGATTCGTCCACCGTGCTGACCCCGTCGACAACCACCCCATCCACCGGGATCTTCTGTCCCGGCTTGACCAACACGGTTTCACCTTTCTTGACCGCGCGGATTGGTACTATCTCCTCCTTCCCGTCCCGCAGCACGGTTGCGCCTTTCGGCTGGAGATCCAACAACCGCTGGGTGGAGGCCACCGCCTGGCGCTTTGAGATCGCCTCCAGGTAACGCCCTACCAAAATAACGAAAAGGAAATTAACGACCGTATCCCAGTACACCTCACCGGTCGGGGTATCACTGACAGTCACATAAAGAGAGTAGCAATAGGTCGTGATCGCGCCGATCGCGATCGACAGGTCCATTCCAAGATGCAGGTTGCCCAACCCGGTCCAGACACCTTTGAAAAAAGGATAACCCGCATACAGTATGGTTGGCGTGGCAATAACGAATCCGACCCATTGGAAAAGATCCCGGAATTGACCACGATCGGCACCCGCATATAACGAAACCGAGACCCAGAGCAGATTCATCATCGCAAATCCGGCAAACGCCATGCGATAAAGAAGCCTCTGGTTCTCTTTTTTCAGGCTCCCTTCCGCCGCTTCCGGATCGAACGGTACCGCGGCATATCCGATCCCGCCAAGCCGTTTCAAAATGCTCGAAAGCGAGACCTGGGCATTATCCCATCTCACATGAAGCCGCCGACCGGAGAGATTAACCTTGGCCTCGAATACACCCGGCATGCGGCGAAGTGTGGTTTCAATCAACCATACGCAGGCGGCGCAGTGAATCCCTTCGACCAGTAAGTTAATATTACGGGTCTCGCCAAGCGTATCAACATACTCCTCCTGCACCTCATCCAGGTCATATAGAGCCAGTTCCTTGGAAAGTTCCGGCGGCGGCGCCAGCACACCATCTTCCGGCGTGCGCCGGTAGAAACCCTCGAGTCCGGCATCGTAAATGGCCTGGCAAACGGCACGGCAACCGATGCAGCAGAACTCCCGTTCTTTGCCGTCGATTTGAGCGGAAATGGATTCGTCGTCGGGGATCGGCAGGCCGCAATGAAAGCAGCCGCCACGAAGCTCTTCAGTGGTGGTGGTGTTATCCGTAACTTCCTGGGAAAGAATTTCTGCGCTAATCGCCATCTATCATCTGACGCCTGCGCTCAGGCGGTACGATGCGTGATACTCCTCTTCTCCAAATTTCGCCGCCACGACGATATCCCATATCCCTTTTAGCGGGAAAGAGATGTCTGCCTGATAATGTCCTTCTACATCTTTTTGCATCGGAACAAAAAAATCATGGATCTTTCCGGAAGGCCGATAGGCGTAAAAGATCACAGAGTCCGGTGTTGCGGGCTGACCCTCTTTCGTCAGAATGGCAAATCCAAAGCGGCTTGGGACCTCGACTCCGACATTATCAGGAGCCTCGATCGTCATCTGCCAGCCCGGGTCCTTTGCCAGCTTTTTCAGCATATTCTCTTCGTAGTCTTCACCGCGTTCGTAATAGTTATCGACCACCAAACCCGGATTTCGACTCTCTGCAAGATAGATCATGACCGCATTGACCGACACGAACACCAAGAGCATCCCTGTCCACGCCAACACCCAGGGGCTACGCCATGCTGATTGTTTCTTTGACATAATTATTTTCGGAATATCAATTACAATTTGATCAACGAAAAGGACGGACAAGCGCCCGTCCCATCGCCGACTATAACACAGAAAGGGTTATTTACGCGGACCGATAAACACACTTCTCCGGTCCGCTTCGTAGACCGTTCCATCGGGTGCCGTGCCCTTGATATGGAACATAATGGGCTCGGATTCTTCGGTCAGATTCTCCTGCGGAACCCGCACGAACACGGTCCTGGAGGTCACATTTCCCTCGCGCGCTTGAATCTTTTCCTCTGCCCCGACCAATACGATTCCTTCCAGCCCCGAAGCGCTCACCGTTACGGGAATATCGTCCGACATCTTGTTGAGCACCTTCAGGGTATAGCGGTTTTGCACCGCACCATCGCTCTGCATAACATACAGTGGCTGCCGGGAATGGATCACCTTGAGTTCCAGCGCATCAAGCGAGGCAAGGCCGAGGCCGATACCCGCCAGTGCTGCGGTCAGAATAATCCCGTAGATCCAGACTCGCGGACGCTTCAAAAGTGAGCGCCCTTCCTTGCCGTTCAGAACATCCAACGATTCATAACAAACCAAACCTGTCGGGCGATCGACCCTCTCCATAATCGAATCACAGGCATCGATACAGAGGCCGCACATAATACAGCCCTCTTGCTGACCGTGCCGGATATCCACCCCGGTCGGGCAAACCGCAACACAGAGGTTACAGTCGATACAATCCCCCAGGCTTTTGTCTGTCTCGCCTTTGGTAATGCGACCGCGCGGCTCTCCACGATGAAAATTGTAGGTGGGAACCAAGGTGGTATTGTCAATCATTACGCCCTGAATACGGGCATAGGGACAGAGCCAGAAACAGGCCTGTTCGCGCATAAAACCAGCCAGCACATAAGTACCTGCGGTAAACAGCGCAACATTCAGGAGCGGAACCCCCCCGATCCGGTCGAGATCGAAAGAAGCCAGATCCGCCCACCAGCCATAGGCATCCGTGAACCACGCAACCCAGCTGATACCGGTCAGCAGGCCGATAAGCAACCAGATCACATGCTTGACCGTCTTGATTCCGATTTTCTTGACGGTCCAAGGGGCATCATCCAGCTTACGACGCGCCTGCGGTTGTCCTTCCAACTTCTCTTCGATCCAGGTGAAAACATCGGTCCAGACCGTCTGAAAACAGAAAAAACCGCAGTAGACTCGGCCGGCCAGCGCCGTGGCCACCGCTAACAAAATTGCGAAGAACAGGAGCAGTAAGGAGAGCATCCAGAAATCTTGCGGCAAAATAGTGGCGCCGAAGATGTGGAATTGGCGATTCGGGATATCGAACAGAACTGCCTGCCGATCACCCCAACGCAAATAGGGTCCGAGGAAGAATATCAGCCAAACGGAACCGGTCAGCCACTTGATCTTCCGCCATTTGCCGGGGATGCGTTTGGCGTGGATCGTCTTTTCACCGAGGTTTAGCTCCCAATGACCGGCATCGGCATATAGATCATCGATCGATGTATCTTGCTGGCTTTGTTTGTCGCTCAACTGACTGTCTCCCAAATCTAGGCACGAAAAACATTACAAATCATACATCTGAGGCCCAAAAAATCCTCGGTATGCCGATCATGCCATCGTTAAAATGAAATCGACCCACATTAATAGTAAGGTTGAAATCGTGACCGAATTCACCACCTTTCCATAGATAGTGTACTCAAAACGTCCAGTCAATCCATTGCGCAAAATCAATACAAAAACAGCGTAAATTTCATTGAAAAAAGGGGGGGCAAAAAAGCCCCCCCTTCATCAGGAACAAACTAAATACACCAGCTTATATCAGTGTTTTTTGGCGTCCTGGTCCATGAGCTTTCTAGCCTTGAATCCCAGGAACACAAGGATAACAGTAGCAACGATTACTGTCAGGGCGGAACCCCAGACGACCGGATCAGTTATATCCATAGCACACCCCTTCTGTGATTATTGTGGGGACACATCGAGACAGCATACTCGATGTGTCCCCTCATGCAATGTCATATCTCTGTTGACCGATTATTGACCACCACCCAGCTGATGGACATAGACTGCCAGCTTCTTGATGTCGTCCTTGGAAAGCTTACCGCCACCAAAGGTCGGCATCTGCGCCTGACGCGTCATCGGATCCGTCGCATCGTTGACACCGTGGGTAATGGTGTACTTGATGCTGGCCAACTGATCCGCCTCTGCGAAACGCCAGATCCCGTCGGTCAGGTTGGCAGAACCGAGGGCAGCGATACCCTTGCCGTCCATGCCATGACAAGCCACACACCCTTTCTCGGTGAACAGCGGGTTGCTGGCCGGATCCTGGTTCAGAACGGATTGTGCCAGAGAGTCGATCTCAGCGGATGAGAGGATCTTCCCATGCGCGGTCATGACGCCTTTACGACCCATGGTAATGGTCTGCTGGATCGTATTGATGTCACCGCCATAGAGCCAATCGTCATCGGCCAGAACCGGGAAGCCGGGGCCGCCCTGACCGCCGCCGCCGTGGCAAGGTGCGCAGTTGTCACCAAACAGCACCTTCGAGGAGGCTTCGACGTAAGCCGAAAGATTGGAATCCCCCGCGATCTCGGCCGCGGACATAGAAGCGATCTGACTTTCATACTCAGCACGCACCGCAGCAATCGCCTTGACGCCCGCGTCATATTCAGCCATCTGGGTCCAACCGAGGATGCCGTTCGTATGGCCATTCGCGCCAATCAACGGCCAGGTGGGATAGAGGATCCCGTAGATCGCCCAACCGGCGACGCTCGCCCAAAATGCCAGCATCCACCAGCGAGGAGGGGGGTTGGTTAACTCCCGCAGATCACCGTCCCATACGTGTCCGGTGTTATTTTCACCCGGATAAGGATTATTCTCCGCCATTTTTTTCTCCACTATTAGTAGTTGTCTCGTCGTCAAACGGGATGCTCCGGTAAGACTCCAGACGCTCCCTGTTTTTCGGACGCAATGCGTATATATACAGGCCTACCATCAGGAGGAAGACGACAACCGTTGTGACCGTAACAATCCAGTCATTAACGGTCATCGCTCCCCATTCGGTATGGAAAAATTCTCCCAGGCTACTCACGATATACCTTGCTATCGTCCAACTTCGCCATGGTGCCAAGCACCTGGAGATAAGCTACGACCGCATCTTCTTCGGTCTTACCTTCCAGTTGCGCCGGCGCATCTTCCATATCCCCATCAGTGTAGGGAACACCCAACAAACGCATCACTGACATACGGGTCTTGATGTCGGAGCTATCCACCGGGGATTCTTTCAACCAGGGATAGTTCGGCATAACCGACTCCGGGACCACCGAGCGAGGCGCCCGCAGATGCTTGCGGTGCCAATCGTCGTTGTACTTGCCGCCAACCCGAGCCAGATCCGGACCAGTACGCTTGGAACCCCACTGGAACGGATGATCGTACATGGACTCGGAAGCAAGCGAGTAGTGACCGTAACGCTCCTTCTCATCACGGAACGGACGAATCATCTGGGAGTGGCACAGATAGCACCCCTCGCGGATGAAAATGTCACGGCCCTTCAACTCGAGCGGAGTGTAGGGACGGATACCGTCGCCCGCTTTCCAATCGGCCAGGGACTGCCCGTCGGCGCGGTGCCATACGATCTCCGGCGCCTTATTGTGTTCCATCGTATCGCTGATGAAGAACAGCGGAACAATTTCCACAATACCGCCGACGGAGAGCGCAACCGCCAGGACGATCAAGAACGCCCAAACATTGACTTCCAGTTTTTCCTGAAAGCTTTTCGGTTCATTATTAGCCATTTTCTTTATTCTCCCCTTCGTTAAGCGCTGGCCACAGCGGTCTTCGCCTGACGCACGGTTCCTTCGGACAGGGCCTTCTTAACCGTCATCAGAATGTTGACGAGCATCAGAACCGCACCGATCCAGAAGATCGTGCCGCCGACAAAGCGCATCGCGTAGTAGGGATGCATCGCCTCTACCGACTCAGCGAAGGTATAAGCCAGAGTGCCGTAGTCATCATATGCACGCCACATCAGACCTTGCATGATACCGGACACCCACATGGCCACGATGTAAACCACGGAACCGATGGTGGTGGTCCAGAAGTGCGCATTCACCAGCTTGGAGGACCACAGTTCGGTGTGGAAGGTACGCACAACGATGTGGTAGATGGCGCCGATACCGACCATGGCAACCCAACCCAACGCACCGGAGTGAACGTGACCCACGGTCCAGTCGGTGTAGTGGGAGAGAGCGTTAACCGTCTTCAGCGACATGACCGGACCTTCGAAGGTGGACATGGCGTAGAAGGCCAGCGACATGATCAGGAACCGCAGTACATAGTCGGTACGCAGCTTATCCCAGGCACCGGAGAGGGTCATCATGCCGTTCACCGCACCACCCCAGGAGGGAATGATCATGGCTACGGATACGATGGCGCCCAGAGAACCGGCCCAATCGGGAAGCGCGGTGTATTGCAGATGGTGAGGACCCAGCCATACATAACCGAACATCAGCGCCCAGAAGTGGATCACCGACAACCGGTAGGAGTACACCGGACGACCCGCCTGCTTCGGCACGAAGTAGTACATGATGCCCAGGAAGCCGGCAGTCAGATAGAAGCCTACCGCATTATGGCCCCACCACCACTGGATCATGGCGTCCTGCACCCCGGAGAACAGAGCATAGGAGTCGGTCAGGCTGACCGGCACCTCGAGGCTCCGAACCACGTGCAGGTAGGTGATCATCACCATCATGCCCATGAAGAACCAGTTCGACACATAGATGTGCGAGGTCTTGCGATTGGCAACGGTCATCACGAAGTTGCCGAAATACGACAACCAGACCACGGCGACCAGAAGATCGATCGGCCATTCCAGCTCGGCATACTCCATACCGGAGGTGATGCCCAGCGGATAGGAGATGACCGCCAACACGATGATCAGGTTCCAACCCCAGAAGGTGAACCATGCCATCTTGTCGCTCCAAAGGCGCGTCTGGCAGGAACGCTGGACGCTGTACATGCCGGTTGCCATGAGGGTGCAGCCCCCGAAGGCGAAGATCACGGCGTTGGTATGGAGCGGACGCAAGCGTCCGAACGTAGTATATGGGATATCGAGATTCATTACCGGCCAAGCCAGCTCGGCGGCGATGTACACGCCCACCAGAGCGCCCACCACGAGGTAGACTACTGCCAGGACGGCGAACCAACGTACAACATCGAAGTTGTACTTTTGTTCAGCAACGGCTTCCATGGACCCCCCTCATTCTTTTCGTTTGGGTTAGATGTAAAACAAAACTCATCTGTTTAGTTATGAGTCATGGTCTAAAACGCGGACTTCACCGAGTTTTAGCTGGGGCATATCACATACTTATAGGGAGTTATTGTCAAGGACAAACTCTATTAGAAAGTGGATAAAAATGTAGATATTCATTCTCTAACCATCTGTTTCTCAAGATGAAATCAAAAACACAAAGATTTGTCTTATGGGTTGAATACAAAAATTTTATGGGTAGATTATCCCTCCCCCTGGAAATCGCGCCGGGCATGTTTCCAGGGAGTTCACAGCGGGTGATGCAGGAGAGATTCCGGTGGTCCGGAAGCACGATTTCACAGCAAACGCACCACATATAACGAAAAAGGGGCTTCCATTTCTGGAAGCCCCTGTACCATCGCCTCGTTGACGAATGGCTTGATCAGAGCTCTTCTGCGTGTTTGGCCAGATATTCCGCCACACCCTCGGTCGAGCCCTTCATGCCCGCTTTGCCCTTGTGCCAGCCGGCCGGACAGACCTCGCCGTGCTCCTCCGTGAACTGCAGCGCATCCACCATTCGCAGCATCTCGTCCACATTCCGCCCCAGCGCCAGTGCATTCACCACCTGATGCTGCACGACACCTTCCTTGTCGATCAGGAAGGAACCCCGCAAAGCGATTCCGGGAGCGACCCGCATATCGTAAGCCTCGGTAACGGCTTTATCGATATCGGCAATCATGGGGAACTGGACATTGCCGATCCCGCCATCCGCAACTGCGGTGTTTTTCCATGCCAGATGGGTGAAATGGGAGTCGATGGAGACCGCGAGCACCTCCACGTTGCGCGCCTTGAATTCGCTCAACCGATGGTCAAAGGCGATGATCTCCGACGGACAAACAAAGGTGAAATCCAGGGGATAGAAAAACAGCACGACATACTTCCCTTTGTAGTCGGACAGGGAAATCTCCTTGAAGCTGTTATCCGGCATGACCGCCTGGGCCTTGAAATCGGGGGCTTCTTTGCCAACAAGTACGCTCATTAGTGTGTCTCCTGAAAAGTATTGAATCAAATTTTCTGATATAGATTGGCCGCTTCCCGTGTGTTCGGCATCTGCTCGCTTTCGGGAGCAATCACTCCGCGACTGTTACGGCAACCGGATCGCTCTCCCACAGGCCGTGTTTGGTGCAGTACGACATGGCGCTTAGGGAAAGCTTACTGGTTGTCGGCACAATATTGAAGGTCACCTCCGCATTTCCCTTCGCACCGTCGCCACCCAGCGTACCGGCAGGAAAGGAGGCCTCCGCCAACAACGTCTGGCCGTCGTAAAGCTGGATGGAACGAATGTGGTGATCGCTGTCATCCGGATGCAGGTATTCGTTCCCAACCTTCACCGTCACCTCGAACCGCTCGCCCCGCTGCGCATTCTGGGCACAATGGACGAACGGAGAGTGGCGATCGATGTAGTCCTTTTTCTGCTCCTTTTCGACATGAGAAATGTCCACATAACGATTGACGGCTGGCATACAAACTCCTAATTTTCCAGTAAGTTATCAAATGAATAAGAGCTATTCTAGTGATGTGTAATCAACTTTCTTGTTGTCATATTGACATGTCTCTTGCTATGATGCAAGAAAAATTTACAATATATCGACAAAATTGTTTTTACGTCGTCATAACGGCTTTTTGGAGGGAGTGACCCATGATCACCAACCTGGTGGGAAATCGGATTCGGGAGATGCGGGCACGGCGCAAGATGACCCAGCAACAACTGGCGGATCTGGCGGATATCCCGCGCGCCACCCTGGCAACGATCGAGAAGGACGACTCCAACCCGAGCCTGACCGCCGTTTACAAGATCGCGGTGGCCCTGGATTCCACCATCGACGACCTGCTGGAACAGCAACACCGCCGGGTGGAGGTGATTCGGGGCGCGGCCATGGGACGCATGGAGTCGGGGGATGGGGTCTACCAGGCGATCACCATTGCGCCCTCCAGCAACCCCCAGTTTTCACAACAGCTTTTCACCCTCTCCCCCGAATCGGTCTTTCAGGGAAAACCGCATCCGCCCGGGAGTGAAGAGCATCTGCATATTCTGGAGGGCGTGCTGGAGCTGGAAGTGGCGGGCGAAGTGGTGTCACTCGGCAAGGGCGACAGCGCCCATTTCCGCGGGAACATCAAACACAGCTACCGGAACCCCGCCAAACAGGTGGCGCGCGGCGTCGTGACGATCGTGGATTTCCCGGAGCTCGGCTAACAGCAAAACGCACGGAGGCGCCCGCCGTATCATCCGTGGTCACTGAAAAATGGTGTCGATCGAGAACCCGTCCTTTTCCAGGATCGCCCGCAGCCGTTTCAGCCCGTCCATCTGAATCTGACGCACCCGCTCGCGCGTCACCCCCAGCTCGTTTGCCACCTCCTCCAGGGTGGAGTTCTCATAGCCGTGCAGGCCGAAGCGGCGCTCCACAACCTCACGCTGCTTGTCGTTCAGCTTACTGAGCCAGTAATCGAGATTGGCGGTCAAACTTTCGTTCTGAATGCTCTCGGTCGGATCCAGAGACTTCTTGTCCGAGATGGTATCCAGCAACGGCTTGTCGGCATCCTTGCCGAACGGGGTATCCACCGAGGTAACCCGTTCGTTAAGGCCCAACATCCGTTTGACCTCGTCAATCGGCTTCTCCAGGAGCGCGGCCACCTCTTCCGCAGTGGGTTCATGATCCAGTTTCTGCGCCAGTTTCCGGGCGGCACGCAGATAGACGTTGATCTCCTTCACCACATGGATCGGAAGCCGGATCGTGCGGGTCTGGTTCATGATGGCCCGCTCGATGGTCTGCCGGATCCACCAGGTGGCATAGGTGGAAAAACGAAAGCCGCGCTCGGGATCGAACTTCTCCACCGCCCGGATCAGACCCAGGTTGCCCTCCTCGATCAAATCCAGCAGCGCCAGGCCACGGTTCATATAACGCCGCGCGATCTTTACCACCAAACGCAGATTGCTTTCGATCATGCGCTGACGGGCGGCCATATCTCCCTTCTGCGCCAACCGTGAAAAGTAGACTTCCTCTTCCGCGGTCAACAGATTGGAGTGGCCGATCTCGCTGAGATAAAGCCGCGTCGCATCCATCTGCGCCGCGGTAATTTCTCCTTCGTTAAACTCCTCGCTGGATTCACTCACAGCGGAATCCTCTTCATCTTCATCTCCTTCCTCCTGATCATCCAGATCCATTGTCTGGTCTTCTAACGGCATGGCGCCGTCATCCGACGAACTTTTGTTATCTTCCTTCGGTTTTGCTTTCCGCATACAACGATCTCCCGCTGAAGCGATTGCTATCAACGCCGCGGCAATAACGCCAGCGGATCAACAGGAATACCATTATGCCGGACTTCAAAGTGCAATACAGCCCCGCCGGCGCCGTTCTCCCCCATTTCCGCGATTCGCATTCCGCGTGACACTTGGTCGCCTTCCTTAACCAATAATTTCCGGTTATGTCCGTAGGCGCTCAGGTACTCGCCATTATGCTTTACGATGATCAGTTTGCCGTATCCAATCAGTCCGCTACCGCTGTAAACAACCTTACCGGATTCAGCCGCCTGTACCTCTTGTCCGAACTGCCCTGCGATTTCTATGCCTTTTCGGGTTTGGTCTTTGGCGGAAAAAGTACGAGTTATCTTCCCTTTTGTCGGCCACTGCCAGCGCAACTTTACATTGCTCGCAGCAACATCAGGTTTCTGTCTCGAAGTCCGCGGCTTGTTCGAGTCTGCCACCGGAGCACTCGGTTTCCGATCCGCACCTACCGGGGACCGTGCGCTCGTCCGGGGCACGGAAATTCTTCTCACAGAGGAGGCGGTCACCACGATATGCTGGCCCGGATAGATCGTATAGGGATAAGGAATCCGGTTCCAGTTCGCAAGTTGCCGATGGTCAACCCCGTATTTCCACGCGATGGAGTAAAGGGTGTCTCCGCGCCGGACCACATAATAGCGGGCCGGCTGGACACTGCGGACCCGCGGGGGCTGGCGATATTCGCGGCTGACGATCGGTGCGGGCACCGGAGTACCGCACGCCGGCAACAGCACGGCGGTCACCGTCAAAGTAACCAGGATTAGAATCGGCATGAATCGGCGCTGTGGCATGCCATTCCGCTCCGTTTCATACAATCTCATCATCCGCCTCTGCCTGGGTATCCGCCTCATCAACCCGCTGAAGAATCAGGTTCGATTCAGATATAGCATTAATGCCACTACCAGTATCACGGTTATCCATCCGATACGATCGATATATCGGCGCAGGTTCGTTTCCATCTCCGGCCCGCCCTGCCGGACAAGCGCGGCCACCAGAAAAAAGCGGGCGCCGCGTCCGATGCAGGAAGCGAGAAAAAACGGAAACAGCGACATCGCAATCACCCCGGCACTGATGGTAAAAACCTTGTACGGGATGGGTGAAAAACCTGCAAGGAATACCGCCCAAAATCCCCACCGTTCAAACCACTCCCGCGCCTGGAGATATTTCGGATAGTAACCCGCCTCGCGCAGCAACGGCTCCACCAGATCGAAGGCGAAGTGGCCGATCAGGTAACCGACCGCTCCTCCCACAACCGAAAACAGTGTGGTCAATGCCGCAAGGCGCCACGCCCGATCCGGTTCGGCCAACACCATGGGCGCAAGAATCACATCGGGCGGAATCGGGAAAAAGGAAGACTCCGCGAAGCTCAGCGCCGCCAGATAGCGATGGGCATGCGGGTGCCGGGACCATCGCATCATGCGGTCATACAGGGAAGAAAATATCCGCACTACTGCACCCCTTTCAGCAACGGCACGAACACCACCGGTTCCAACATCTCCCGCTCATAGCCGTTTTCGGTCTTGGTAACCCGCACCAGCGCCTGTTCACGACCACTGCCTACCGGAAGAACCATTCTCCCCCCTACCCGCAGTTGTTCCACCAACGCCAAAGGAATCCCCTCCGGTGCCGCGGTAACGAGAATGCCGTCATAGGGGCTGTATTCCGGCAGTCCCATCCCTCCGTCACAGTGGCGCAACCGGACATTGCGTAAGCCCATTTCCTGGAATCGCTTCCGGGCCTGGCGCTGCAACGCTTCGATCCGTTCCACGCTGTAGACCCGCTTTACCAACAGCGCCAGAACCGCCGTCTGATAACCGGAGCCGGTTCCCACCTCCAGCACCGTTTCCATACCGCTCGCCCCCTGCAGCAATACCTCCGTCATACGCGCCACCACATATGGCTGTGAAATGGTCTGGCCGAAACCGATGGGGAGCGCCGTGTCCTCATACGCCCGGCTGGCAAGCGCTTCTTCCAGAAAAATGTGGCGTGGCGTCCGGCGGATCGCATCCAACACCCGGGCGTCGCTGATCCCCTCGCTACGCAACCGCTCGATCAGACGCTCGCGCGTCCGTTGGGAGGTCATGCCGATACCGCGGTGAGAGGCGCTGTTCATCGCCCCAAGCCGTGCAGCCAATCACCCATCCGATCGATCTCGGAGTGGCGGGTAAGATCGACCTGCAACGGCGTTACGGAAACGAAACCCTGGCGGACTGAGAAAAAGTCGGTGCCCGGTCCCGCATCCTGCTCCGCGCCGGCCGGTCCCACCCAGTAGATCAAGCGACCGCGTGGATCTTCCGATTTCACCACCGGTTCCGCCTTATGCCGATGCCCCAACCGGGTGGCTTGATAACCGCGTAGCTCCTCGTACGGGAGGTCAGGAATATTGACGTTGAGAATGGTGTCCGGGGCGAGGGGTTTCAAAACCAATCGTTCCACCAGTTCGCGGGCCACCCGGGCACCGGTGGAAAAATGCCTGGGACTCGTCCCTTCCATGGAAATCGCCATGGCCGGCAAACCCAGAAAACGGCCCTCCATGGCCGCTGCCACGGTGCCGGAATAGAGTACGTCGTCCCCCAGGTTGAAACCCGCATTGATACCCGCAACCACCATGTCCGGTTCTTCGTCGAGCAGGCCGGTGATTGCGAGATGCACACAGTCGGTCGGAGTGCCGTCCACCCGAATAAAGCCGTCGGGTTGCCGGTGCGCCCGGATCGGAAAATCCAACGTAAGGGAGTTGCTGGCACCGCTGCGATCACGTTCCGGCGCCACCACTGTGATCTCCGCGATCGCCGCCAGAGAGTCGTGCAAGGCTCGCAGTCCCGGTGCCTGGTAACCGTCGTCATTGCTCAGGAGAATCTTCATACAAGATAGAGGCTGCCGATGACCCAACTTGGGGCTTAACTATATCAGAGTCCTGCTATACTGTCGGCCCTGCGGACAACCGCAAGTTCTCCACCCATGAGCCAGGATTCAAAAAAACCTGATCACGATGCAGCACTGTTCCGTGACGAAGTCCGGGATGCCGAGCCGCTACCGCACGACAAAGTCATGCCGTGGAAACGGCGGCGTTCGCCACGCCCTTTGTCCCATCTGCGTCAGGAGCCACCCGCAAGTCACGGCGACCGCTACTCGGAAAGTGAAATCGAAACCGGTGAAGTGCTTTCTTTCTCCCGCCCGGGGGTACAACGACGCCTTCTTCATGACCTGCGCCGTGGCTATTTGGAAGTCGGATGGGTACTCGACCTGCATGGTCTGACCGTTTCCCACGCACAAGCGACTCTCGAGCACTTCTTCCGCGACTGTCAGCGCCGGAATATCCGCTGTGTGCGTATCATTCACGGCAAGGGGCTCCGTTCGGAAGGGCGGCAACCGGTACTGAAACAGAAGCTTAATCTCTGGTTACGCGAGCGAAACGACGTCCTGGCCTTCTGTTCCGCCACCCAACGGGATGGCGGCACCGGCGCCGTCTATGTGCTGCTCCGCGCTGCCGGAAAAACCCGTGGATCATCATGAAAATCCCGGCGGAACTCCGCCGGGAGTTTCGAATCTCACATGACGCAAAAAACCTGCGGTTTACTATCTAACCCTCGCGCTCACTCGGCAACGGCTTGGGAAGACCGGATAACTTGCACAATTCGGCGATCGGTTCGTTGGGGAAGATCTGGTAGAGATGCGTCACGCATGCCTTATGGTCGTGGAAGGTGATCCCCAGCCGATGACCGATCTCCTTGGCGATGATATGCATGGTGGGATGGGTCTCATGCTCACCCCAATATTCCCGAAAATAGTCGACCAACCCGATATGATCATCCTTCAGTTCGTATCCCTCCTGTTTGGCGATCGCCTCCGCCACCTCCTCCGACCAATCGTGCGGGTTCAGCAGGAAGCCCTCTTCATCGGTATTCACAACCCGGTCATTTAACTGCAAAGCCATCGTTTTTTCTCCTCTGGTAGTTCCTCAGAATTTTTGTCGCATTTACAACCGACTCAGATCAATCTGAGCACGGAAACGTCTTTTCGATCCCGGTCCGGCAGACCGGTACAACCCTGATCCGGTCCGCCGGCCGTCCCGCTTCTCCTCAGCAGAACCAATGCTTAATGGGTACTCCCGAAAGAGCGATCCAGGGTGTCCGGCGGCAACGGGATCCCGGCGATCTTCCGCCCCTGAAAAACCGGTCCATGGGGAAACAGTTGATAAAGATATTTCTTCCCCCCTTTCTCCTGAAACTGCTCCACCAAAGCCAACAGCACCGTCCGTGCCGGACATCCGGTTCCATATTCGTCACAGTGTTTCCTGAGAAAGTGGAGCACCGCCATGTGTTCGGGGGTTAGCTCATCAATCCCCTCTTCCCGCGCCAGTTCCCGCGCCTTGTCTTCGTTCCAATCCTCGAGATCGGCAAGCCGCAAATCATGTTCAATGGCATCCAGTTGTTTTGTCATGGTCGTTCTCCTTGTTGCGTGGTTCTGCTCCGCACCTTCTGCCATTGTTTCTTCTGCTAAGGAGTCGCCGGCAGTCGTCGTGCTGGAAAGGATGGTAGAACCCCTTGTCCATAACTTTAGACCAATTCCGGAGATATTCCATAGTATTTTACTAAGTCTTTCATGTTTTGTAGTTTCTTCAAAAAGTTACATTTCCATTTTCAATCCCTCGCAACCACACAAACGATTTCCGTACAAATCTCTTCCCGACCTCGCCCTGGCCGAATACAGCGCCGGACCTGAACAGCGACGAGCGACCCTTGCGAACCGCCATTAGGGTAGAATCGGAACCGCACCCGCGCCGATGAAGGCGGCAACCGAGGATCACCCGCATGCGTATTGGACAGGGTTATGATGCCCACCGTTTCACCCCCGGGCGACGGCTGGTATTGGGGGGCGTCGAGATCGAACATGAACTGGGGCTGGCCGCCCACTCCGACGGCGACGTGCTGTTGCACGCCCTCTGTGACGCCCTGCTGGGCGCGGCTGGACTGGGCGATATCGGCCGTCACTTTCCGGATGACAGTGACGCTTACCGGGACATCGACAGCCGCATGTTGGTTACCCGCACCCGGGAGCTGTTGACCGCACAGGGACTGAAGGTGCATAACGCCGACCTCACCATCGTAGCGCAGCGGCCGAAACTGGCCCCCTACCTCGATGGCATGCGTACCCGGATCGCCGCAGATCTGCAGATCGACGCGCGCCGGGTCAACGTCAAGGCCACCACCACCGAAGGCATGGGGTTCACCGGGCGGGAGGAAGGGATCGCCGCCTATGCGGTGGTGCTGCTCGATGAGTGACTCCACCACGCCGGTACTGCCGCCATCTTCCCAACTCCCTTACGCCTTCGGCGAACCCGCCGCCACCGGAGCGTTGCGCAACGCCCCCGAAGATTTTTTCGTAGAGGAGATCCTCGGATTCCGGCCCGACGGTGAGGGCGAGCACCTGCTGCTGCATATCGAGAAACGCAACACCAATACCGACTGGCTGGCCGGCGAGCTGGCGCGCTTTGCTGGCGTAGCCCGGAAAGAGGTGAGTTACGCCGGACTCAAGGACCGCAATGCGGTCACCCGGCAATGGTTCAGCATCCGGTTTCCGATCGGCCGTGAGCCGGACTGGGACCGCTTCCAGCTGGAAGGGGTCACTCTGCTGGGATGGGGCCGCCACCGTCGCAAATTGCGGCGCGGCGCCCTGCAGGGGAACCGCTTCCGGATCCGGATCCGGGAGTTTCAGGGCGACCGGGGGGAGACGGAGCGACGCCTGGCGCGGATTGCGGAACAGGGGGTCCCCAACTATTTCGGGGAGCAGCGCTTCGGCCACCAGGACGGCAACCTGCTGATGGCGGAGCGTCTGTTCGCAGGGGAGTTGCAACGGCCGGGGCGGAACCAACGGGGCCTCTACCTCTCGGCCGCCCGTTCCTACCTGTTCAATCGCGTACTGGCGGACCGGGTGGCAAACGAGGATTGGAACGAAGCCCTGCCCGGTGACCGAATGATGCTGGACGGCCGCCACGCCACTTTTCCCGTCACCGAGGTGGATGCCGAGATCCGGCGCCGCGTCACGGCGCTGGATATCCACCCCACCGGCCCGCTCTACGGTCGCGGGGATGCCGGCCTCACGCTGGAGGCGGAGGCACGCGAGACGCGGATTCTGGACACCTTTCCGGACTGGAAGGCGGGATTGGAGCGTTTCGGACTGGAGGCGGAGCGACGGGCGCTGCGTCTGCGGGTCGCCGACCTCCAGTGGAGCTGGCCGGAACCGGATTGCCTGGAACTCGACTTCCGGCTGGGACGCGGCAGCTACGCCACGGTGGTAATGCGTGAATTGGTCTGTGCCTCCAGATAGATCGAGGCCAGCAACAGATCCTCGGGACGGGTGATCTTGAGGTTGTCGTCGTGCCCCTCCACCATGAGCGGCGCATGACCGGCCAACTCCATCGCCAGGGCGTCGTCGGAAACCGGCAGCCGCTTGCTCACAGCGTCTTCCAGCGCCTGCAACAGCAGCCCGAACCGGAACATCTGGGGCGTATAGGCGTGCCAGAACCCCTCCCGGGCCACCGTCTCCCGCACCCGGCCCGAGGCATCGACCCGTTTCATGGTATCCCGTACCGGCACCCCCAGCAGCCCACCCACCGGGTGATCCCGCAGTTGGTCCATCAGAAACTCCAGATCCTCCGGTCGCAGACAGGGACGGGCGGCGTCGTGCACCAGAACCCAATCATCCGCCTCCGCCGTCTGTTGCAGCAACAGCAGTGCATTCAGCACCGAATGACACCGTTCGGCGCCTCCGCTGACCCGCACCACCCGGGGATGGCGGGCACAGGCGGTACTCCCCCACCATTCGTCTTCCAGGGCGACCGCCACGTAGACACCGGAGATCTTGGGATGTGCCAACAGCGGTTCCAGGCTGTATTCGATCACCGGACGCCCGTTGAGAGACAGATACTGTTTGGGAGTGGCGCTCTCCATCCGCCGCCCGACACCGGCCGCCGGCACCACCGCCCAACAACGTGATTTCTTACTCATGGGTCACCCTCCGTTGATGGTTCGATGACCTGATAGAAGACCTCTCCCTGCCGGATCATTCCCAGTTCGCTGCGCGCCCGCTCCTCGATCGCCTCCAGTCCCTGTTTCAGATCGTTTACCTCTGCCTGCAGCGCCTGGTTGCGGATGCGCAGCCGCTCCAACTCCGCCTTCCGACCCTCGATCTCCTGGCGCAGGGCGTGCACCTCGGCGAGGCTCCCCTCCCCGACCCAAAGCCGGTACTGCAACACCGCCAACAGAAGCAGCAGAATCCAGATCACGATACGCATAGGCCGTCAGCCGAAAACCGCCGTCCATGACGAGCCGCCCACCGATGTGGATTCCGAGACCGTGAGCCGGCGCCATCCCGCGTCGCTGTCGACATCACCGTCACCCTGCCGTGAGATTTCGTTTGTCATCCCATCCCCCGCAGCGAACTCATCGCATCCGGTTGTTGTAAAGAATCCGGATCTTCACCAGACAGAAAGGCCCCCATACTCCCGCATGGGGGCCATTATCTCAAGACCTTCGTACGACACAGCCGTGCCGTTCGAAACGGATCAGAGCATCGGGAAGGCGCCTTTTCCGGCGTACACCGCCTCATCGCCCAGCTGATCCTCGATCCGCATCAGCTGATTATACTTCGCCACCCGGTCCGAACGGCAGAGAGAACCGGTCTTGATCTGGCCGGTATTGGTGGCCACCGCCAGATCGGCGATGGTGGTGTCTTCGGTCTCGCCCGAACGGTGGGAGATCACCGCCGTATAGCCTGCGGCATGGGCCATGGCGATCGCTTCCAGGGTCTCGGTCAGGGTGCCGATCTGGTTCAGCTTGATCAGGATAGAGTTGGTGATCTTCTCGTCGATGCCGCGTTGCAGGATCTTGGTATTGGTGACGAACAGATCGTCCCCCACCAGCTGCACCCGGTTGCCCAGCTTCTCGGTCAGGATCTTCCAACCCTCCCAGTCGCTTTCGTCCATCCCGTCCTCGATCGAGATGATGGGATAGCGGTCCGCCAGCGAGGCCAGATAGTCGGTAAACCCGGCGGCATCGAACTTGCGCCCCTCGGAGGCCAGATCGTACATGCCCTCTTTGTAGAATTCGGAACTGGCCGCATCCAGACCCAGGTAGATATCGCTGCCCGCCTGGAAGCCGGCCTTCTCGATCGCTTCCAGGATCACCTCGATCGCCGCCTCGTTGGAGGGAAGATTCGGGGCAAAACCGCCTTCGTCCCCCACCGCGGTGCTCAGGCCGCGGCCGTGCAGCACGCCCTTGAGGGCGTGAAACACCTCGGCCCCGTAGCGGATCGCCTCCCGGAAAGAACTCGCCCCCACCGGCAGGATCATGAACTCCTGCAGATCGACGCTGTTGTCGGCGTGGGCGCCGCCGTTGATGATATTCATCATCGGCACCGGCAGCCGGTAAGGGCCGGGGGAGAGCGAGCGGTACAGCGGCATCGCCCGCTCCTGGGCCGTGGCATGAGCGGCCGCCATAGAAACCGCCAGCATGGCGTTGGCCCCCAGCCGGCCTTTGTTGTCGCTCCCGTCCAGCGCGATCATCTTCCGGTCCAGCGTCTCCTGCTCGGAGACCTCCATTCCCAGCAGCGCCTCCCGCAGCTCGCCGCGGATATTCGCCACCGCCTTCAGGACCCCCTTGCCGCCGTAGCGCGATTTATCACCGTCGCGCAGCTCCAGCGCCTCGCGCGACCCGGTGGAGGCGCCGGAAGGCACCGCCGCCCGCCCGATGGCGCCGTCCGCGGTGATCACATCGGCCTCTACCGTCGGATTGCCGCGGGAATCCAGGATCTCACGGCCACGAATATCAACAATCTCGGACATTCTCTTTCCCCATTCACACCCAGAGCCAATCTCTGGTCACAACGAAAAAAATCGAGTCGGCGACTCCTGCCGCTCCGGACTCACAGCTCCGTTTCGGCGAACCCCGCGGCCTTCACCGTCCGGTCCAGGGCCGCCAATGTCTCCAGCAACTCCCGCATCCGGTCCAGCGGCCAGGTATTGGGACCGTCGCTCAGCGCCCGGTCGGGGTCCGGGTGGGTCTCCATAAACAGACCCGAGATACCGGCCGCCACCGCCGCCCGCGCCAATACCGGCACAAACTCCCGTTGCCCGCCGGAACTGCTCCCGAGCCCGCCCGGCAGCTGCGCCGAATGCGTGGCGTCATAGACCACCGGACAACCGGTCTCGCGCAGAATCGCCAACGACCGCATGTCGGAAACCAGGTTATTGTACCCGAAGGAGACACCGCGTTCGCAGACCAGCAACTGTTCGTTGCCCATGGCGCGGGCCTTGTCCACCACCTGCCGCATATCCCAGGGCGCCAGGAACTGCCCTTTCTTCAGGTTTACCGGCCGCCCCTGGGAAGCCACCGCCTGAATGAAATTGGTCTGGCGACAGAGGAAGGCGGGGGTCTGGAGGATATCCACCACCTGCGCCACCTCATGGAGGGGGGTGTCTTCATGCACGTCGGTCAGTACCGGCACCCCCAGTTGCTTGCGGACCTTCTCCAGGATATAGAGCCCCTCCTCCACCCCGGGTCCACGAAAACTCTCGCCGGAGGAACGGTTGGCCTTGTCGAACGAGGATTTGAAAATGAAAGGAATTCCCAGCTCGGCGGTGATCTCTTGCAGGCGTCCGGCGGTATCGATCGCCAGTTGATCACTCTCGATCACACAAGGGCCGGCGATCAGAAACAGCGGTTGATCAAGCCCGACCTTGAAGCCGCACAGATTCATGCGCTGTCCGCAGCCGCTTTCTGGTGATCCCGCGCGGCCTGGATGAAGCCCGAAAAGAGCGGATGGCCGTCCCGCGGTGTGGAGGTGAACTCGGGATGAAACTGACACGCCAGGAACCACGGATGGGTCGGGATCTCCACCAATTCCATCAGCTTGCCGTCCATGGAACGGCCGGAGAAGCGCAGGCCCGCCTTCTGCAACACCTCCAGGTAACCGTTGTTGAACTCATAGCGATGGCGGTGACGTTCGGTGATCACCTCTTTGCCGTAGAGCTGCCGGGCCAGAGTCCCCTCCTCCAGGCGGCACTCCTGCCCGCCCAGGCGCATGGTTCCCCCCAGATCGGAGTTTTCGCTGCGGGTCTCGACCTTGCCCTGCGAGTCGGTCCACTCGGTGATCAAAGCGATTACCGGATGCGGGGTGTCGCGATCGAACTCGGTGCTCTGCGCCCCCTCCAGGCCCGCCACGTTGCGGGCATAGTCGATCACCGCCACCTGCATGCCGAGACAGATCCCCAGGTAAGGGATACCGTTTTCGCGGGCGTAGCGGGCGGTCGCGATCTTGCCTTCCACCCCCCGCTCGCCGAAACCGCCGGGAACCAGGATGGCGTCCATTCCTTCCAGTCGTCCGGTACCCTCTTCTTCGATCAGCTCCGAATCCACATAGACGATGTTGACCCGGGTACGGGTGTGGATCCCGGCGTGCACCAGCGCCTCGGTGAGGCTCTTGTAGGCCTCGGTCAGATGCATGTACTTGCCGACCATGGCGATCCGGACCTCGCCGTCCGGCCGCTCCAGGCCGTCCACCACCCGGCGCCACTCCGACAGATCGGCGGACGGCACCTTGAGCCCCAACTGGCGCACCACGATCTCGTCGAGATACTGCTCATGCAGCAGCAAGGGGATCCGGTAGATGTTGTCGGCGTCCACCGCGGAGATTACGGCCTCTTCGTGCACGTTGGTGAACAGGGCGATCTTCTTCCGTTCGCCGTTGGGCAGCGGCCGGTCGGCGCGGCACATCAGCACATCGGGCTGAATCCCGATGGAGCGCAACTCTTTGACGGAGTGCTGGGTCGGTTTGGTTTTGATCTCGCCGGAAGCGGCGATATAGGGCACCAGGGTCAGGTGCATGAACAGGGCGTTCTCGTGCCCCATCTCCACCCCCATCTGGCGAATCGCCTCCAGGAACGGCAGCGACTCGATATCACCCACGGTACCGCCGATCTCCACCAGCGCCACATCCGCGTCGTCCGCCCCGCGTCGTACGCTCTCCTTGATCTCGTTGGTGATATGCGGGATCACCTGCACCGTACCGCCGAGATAGTCCCCCCGGCGCTCCTTGCGGATCACGCTCTCGTAGATCTGACCGGTGGTGTAGTTGTTGCTCTGGTGCATGGTGGTGCGCACAAAGCGCTCATAGTGCCCCAGATCGAGATCGGTCTCCGCCCCGTCCTGAGTGACATACACCTCGCCGTGCTGGAACGGGCTCATGGTCCCGGGATCCACGTTGATATAGGGATCCAGCTTGATCATGGTGACCTTGAGGCCCCGGGCTTCCAATAGCGCACCCAACGATGCCGATGCGATCCCCTTCCCCAGGGAAGAGACCACACCGCCCGTTATAAAAACGAATTTGGTCATGAAATCCTAACTAAAAAGAAAGTGGCCAAGACGGCGTTACAAGGTACCAGAACCATCTCAATTCCACAACGAATCCCCCGGCCGTGCAATCGTAAAATGCATGTAACATCTTGTTCCGCTTGAAAACACGGGAACGAAAAAGAGAGGCGCTAGGCGTCACCTTCGGGCCGGCGCCAAAGCGCGCCGCCACCGATCTGTTCAATGGCATCCAGGCAGGCCGCATGCGCCTCCAGCTCTTCCCGGCCGGCCGCTACCACCGTCAGCGGCGGCCGCTCCGCCGGCAATCGCCGGATGGGCGAAGATGTCGCCCCCTCGCCGCTCGCCGCATACCCATCCAGCAGCAACGCCCTCTGTCCGCCGGTCATGGCCAGATAGACGTCCGCCAGGATCTCCGCATCCAGCAACGCGCCATGCAGTTCACGATGACTGTTGTCGATGGAGTAGCGTTTGCAAAGCGCATCCAGGCTGTTGCGCTGGCCCGGGTGGCGCTCGCGCGCCATCAGCAGGGTGTCGAGGATGCTGCAGTGCTCGCTGATGTCGGCGCGCTCACGCTGGCCGAGCAGGGCGAATTCGTTGTTGATGAAGCCGACGTCGAACGCCGCGTTGTGGATGATCAGCTGAGCGCCTTCGATGAAGGCGAAGAACTCGTCGGCAACATCGCGAAAGCGCGGCTTGTCGGCGAGGAACTCGTCGGTGATGCCGTGC
>JBNKCL010000046.1:0-6744 GCA_050287725.1 Sedimenticolaceae bacterium | reverse complement strand
AGCAGGGACGATTCCGCCAGAACCTTCTTGGCAAGCGGGTCGACTATTCAGGCCGCTCGGTTATTGTCGTTGGCCCCCATCTTCGCCTCCATCAGTGTGGTCTGCCCAAGAAGATGGCGCTTGAGCTGTTCAAGCCCTTCATCTACAACCGGCTCGAGCGGCTGGGCTATGTGACGACGATCAAGAGCGCCAGGAAAATGGTGGAAAAGGGGACAAAGGAAGTCTGGGATGTGCTCGACGATATCGTCCGCGAGTATCCTGTCATCCTCAACCGCGCCCCGACCCTGCATCGGCTCGGCATGCAGAGTTTCGAGGTGGTCCTGATCGAAGGCAAGGCGATCCAGCTGCATCCACTGGTTTGCGCCGCCTTCAACGCCGACTTCGACGGTGACCAGATGGCGGTGCATGTGCCGCTCTCCATCGAGGCGCAGTTGGAAGCGCGCAGCCTGATGATGTCCACCAACAACATCCTGTCACCCGCCAACGGCGAGCCCATCATCGTTCCGTCCCAGGACGTGGTGCTGGGTCTCTACTTCATGAGCCGCGAGCGCGTGAACGCCAAGGGCGAAGGGATGGCCTTCTCCAGCGTCAAAGAGGCGCACCGGGCGTACGAGTCCGACCAGGCGGAGTTGCAGGCGAAGGTGAAGGTGCGGATTGCCGAGACCTTTACGGACGAGGACGGGAATGAAGTGTCCCGGATCAAACGCTACGACACCACCGTCGGGCGGGCGCTGATGTCCGAGATCCTGCCCAAGGGGCTCTCCTTCGAGAAGATCAACAAGGTGATGGACAAACGTTCCATCTCCGGGCTGGTCAACGCCTGTTATCGCCAGGTGGGTCTCAAAGAGACGGTGATCTTCGCCGACCAGCTGATGTACATGGGCTTCCGTTACGCCACGCGCGCCGGTATCTCCATCGGGATGAACGATATGACCATCCCGGAGGAGAAAGAGGCGATCCTGGCGGCCGCCGAGAAAGAGGTGAAGGAGATCGAGAACCAGTACTCCTCGGGTCTGGTAACCAACGGCGAGCGCTACAACAAGGTGGTGGACATCTGGTCCCACACCAACGACCAGGTGGCCAAGGCGATGATGGCCAAGCTGGGTAAGGAGACGGTGACCGACCGGGAAGGCAAGGAGGTGAAGCAGGACTCCTTCAACTCCATCTATATGATGGCCGATTCCGGCGCCCGTGGTTCCGCCGCCCAGATCCGGCAGTTGGCCGGTATGCGCGGCCTGATGGCGAAGCCGGACGGCTCCATCATCGAGACTCCCATTACCGCGAACTTCCGCGAGGGTCTGGACGTTCTGCAGTACTTCATCTCCACCCACGGCGCCCGGAAAGGTCTGGCCGATACCGCGCTCAAGACCGCCAACTCCGGTTATCTGACCCGCCGGCTGGTGGACGTGGCCCAGGACCTGGTGGTGCTGGAAGTGGACTGCGGTACCGAAGAAGGTCTGCTGATGCACCCCATCATCGAGGGTGGCGACGTGGTGGAACCGCTGCGTGAGCGGATTCTGGGTCGCGTGGCCGCCGCTCCGGTTTACCGGCCGGGCAGCGACGAGGTGCTGTGCGAACCGGGGACCCTGTTGGACGAACATTGGGTGGCGCTGTTGGAACTGGAAGGCGTTGATCAGGTACGGGTGCGTTCCACCATTACCTGCGCCTCCCGGGTCGGCGTCTGTGCCCAGTGCTACGGCCGGGATCTGGCGCGCGGGCACCGGGTCAACGATGGAGAGGCGGTGGGCGTCATCGCAGCTCAGTCCATCGGCGAACCGGGCACCCAGCTCACCATGCGGACCTTCCATATCGGCGGCGCCGCCTCCCGGGCCGCGGCCGTCAACAGCATCGAGGTCAAGGCCAAAGGTTCCGTGCGGCTGCATAACATCAAGACGGTGCAGCATCACAGCGGCAACCTGGTAGCCGTTTCCCGATCCGGCGAGTTGACCGTGGTGGATGAGGTGGGCCGTGAGCGGGAGCGCTACAAAGTGCCCTACGGCGCCACCATCCGGGTGGCCGACGGCGAATCGGTGGAAGGCGGCCAGATGGTTGCCAACTGGGATCCCCACACCCACCCGATCATTACCGAGGTGGCCGGCAAGCTGCAGTTCGTCGACATCGTGGACGGCGTGACCGTACAGAGCCAGGTGGACGAGGTGACCGGTCTGGCCTCTCTGGTGGTGATGGATCCGAAGCAGCGGCCCAGTTCCGGCAAGGATCTGCGCCCGATGCTCAAGCTGGTGAACGAGAAGGGTAAGGACCTCAATATCGCCGGCACCGACATCCCGGCCCACTACTTCCTGCCGGCGGACGCCGTGGTCGGTGTGGCGGACGGGGCGGCGGTCAACGTCGGTGACGTGCTGGCGCGTATTCCGCAGGAGTCCTCCAAGACCCGTGACATCACCGGCGGTCTGCCGCGGGTGGCGGATCTGTTCGAGGCCCGCAAGCCGAAGGACCCGGCGATCCTGGCCGAGGCCAGCGGTACCGTCAGTTTCGGCAAGGACACCAAGGGCAAGCAGCGCCTGATCATCACCGACGCGGACGGCGAGGTGCACGAGGAGCTGATTCCGAAGTGGCGCCACGTCAACGTGTTCGAAGGCGAGCAGGTGGAGAAGGGGGAGATGATCTCCGACGGCGAGTTGAATCCCCACGACATCCTGCGCCTGAAAGGGGTCACCGAACTGGCCGACTACCTGGTGAAGGAGATCCAGGACGTCTATCGGTTGCAGGGCGTGAAGATCAACGACAAGCACATCGAGGTGATTATCCGCCAGATGCTGCGCAAGGTGGAGGTGGCCGATTCGGGCGATACCCGCCTGTTGCGTGGTGAACAGGTGGAGCGTGCCCGGGTGCTGGAGGCGAACGAACAGGCAGCCGCCGAGGGCAAGACCCCGGCCACCTGGGAGCCGCTCCTGCTGGGTATCACCAAGGCCTCGTTGGCGACGGAATCCTTTATTTCCGCCGCCTCCTTCCAGGAGACCACGCGGGTGCTTACCGAGGCGGCGGTCCGGGGCTTGGGGGACAGCCTCAACGGTCTGAAGGAGAACGTGATCGTCGGTCGTCTGATCCCCGCCGGTACCGGACTCTCCTACCATAAGGACCGGCGTCGGCGGCGCACCCTGGAACTGGATGCCGAAAACGAGGCCAAGGTGGAGATGGCCGTGGACGAGGTCGAAGAGGCGTTGCGGCAGGAGTTCAACACGGCCGACAGCGAGTAGGTTCGGCCAGGCCGGAAGTGAAGTTGGGCCCGGGGAGCGTCCCCGGGCCCGCCTGTTTTTGAGGGGTGGCGATCCTCCCGCTTTTGGGGCGCTCCCAGAGGCGGCGGAGTTGACAGTTTTCGGCGGGCTGCGTAGAATGCGCGCTCCTTTAAAGGCCGGAGACCGAGTCGGTTCCGTGCCTCTTGTTTTATCCGGGCCCCTAACCAGCCCGGTAGCAAGATTAGCGGCTTGCAATCGGTGCCCTCACCCGGCGATAGCGGAGGGCAGGGCCGGTTGCTCGCCTTTCTGGTGCGAAGGAGGCCCTCTGACGGGCTCTCCCGGAGACGGAAATAGATGGCGACAATCAATCAGTTAGTGCGCAAACCTCGAGTGCGCAAGATCGAAAAAAGCAACGTTCCGGCGTTGGAGGCGTGTCCGCAGAAACGCGGGGTTTGTACCCGGGTGTACACCACCACCCCCAAAAAGCCGAACTCGGCGTTGCGGAAAGTCGCCCGTGTGCGTCTGACCAACGGCTACGAGGTGACCTCCTACATCGGTGGTGAGGGTCACAACCTGCAGGAGCACTCGGTGGTGCTGATCCGCGGCGGCCGTGTGAAGGATCTTCCGGGTGTGCGTTACCACGTGGTGCGCGGCAGCCTGGATACCGCCGGCGTCGAAAAGCGTCGTCAGGCCCGTTCCAAGTACGGCGCCAAGCGGCCCAAGAGCTGAGCCCTGTATTAACCGGACTGAGTAATAGTCATGCCAAGAAGAAGAGTTGCAGCAAAGCGCGAGATTCTGCCCGATCCCAAGCACGGGAGCGAGCTGCTCGCCAAGTTCATCAATATGGTGATGGTCAGCGGCAAAAAGTCGGTGGCCGAACGGATCATGTACGGCGCGCTGGATGTTGTAGCCGAGCGCGGCAAGGGCGATCCGATGGAGGTGCTGGAGAAGGCACTCGACAACGTTCGCCCGATGGTAGAGGTGAAATCCCGGCGGGTCGGTGGTGCCACCTACCAGGTGCCGGTAGAGGTGCGTCAGGTGCGCCGCAACACTCTGGCCATGCGCTGGTTGATCGACGCGGCGCGCAAGCGCAGTGAGAAGTCGATGGCGCAGCGGTTGGCGGGTGAACTGATGGACGCCGCCGATGAACGCGGAACGGCAGTCAAGAAACGGGAAGATACGCATCGTATGGCTGAGGCCAACAAGGCCTTCGCGCACTACCGCTGGTAACAGCGGCAGTACGCTGTTTTTTTGCTCTTTAACACTTTGGACGGGATTTAGACGTGGCACGTAGCACACCAATTGAGCGCTATCGTAATGTCGGCATCATGGCTCACATTGATGCGGGTAAGACGACTACCACCGAGCGCGTTCTGTTTTATACCGGCGTATCGCACAAGATCGGCGAGGTGCATGACGGTGCCGCCACCATGGACTGGATGGAGCAGGAGCAGGAGCGCGGAATCACCATTACCTCGGCGGCGACCACCTGCTTCTGGCGCGGCATGGGGCAGCAATTTCCCGAACATCGTATCAACATCATCGACACTCCCGGTCACGTGGACTTCACCATCGAGGTGGAGCGTTCCCTGCGTGTGCTGGACGGCGCCTGTGCCGTGTTCTGCGCGGTAGGCGGTGTCGAACCGCAATCCGAAACCGTCTGGCGCCAGGCCAATAAATATCAGGTTCCCCGCATCGCGTTCGTCAACAAGATGGACCGCGTGGGCGCCAACTTCCTGCGCGTGGTGGAACAGGTAAAGAAACGTCTGGGCAGCAATGCCGTTCCGATTCAGATGGCGATCGGCGCCGAAGAGAACTTCAAGGGCGTGGTGGATCTCGTCAAGATGAAAGCGATCATCTGGGACGAGGAGAACATGGGGGTCAACTACCAGGAGCAGGAGATCCCGGCCGAACTGCAGGGGCTGTGCGACGAGTGGCGCGAGCACCTGGTGGAGGCGGCCGCCGAGGCCAGCGAAGAGCTCATGGAGAAGTACCTGGAAGGGGGCGAGCTCAGCGAAGAAGAGATCAAAAAGGGGCTGCGGACCCGCACCCTCAACAACGAAATCGTTCCCATGCTGTGCGGCTCGGCCTTTAAGAACAAGGGCGTGCAGGCGATGTTGGACGCGATGATCGAATACCTGCCTGCTCCCACCGACGTGCCCGCCATCCGGGGCATCCTGGACGATGCCGCCGAAACCGAGGCGGAGCGCAAGTCGGACGACAAGGCGCCGTTTGCGGCGCTCGCCTTCAAGATCGCCACCGATCCGTTTGTCGGCACCCTGACCTTTTTCCGGGTCTACTCCGGCGTGCTCAAGTCCGGCGACTCGGTCTACAACCCGGTGAAGAGCAAGAAGGAACGGGTCGGCCGTATCCTGCAGATGCACTCCAACTCCCGCGAGGAGATCAAGGAGGTGTGTGCGGGGGATATCGCGGCGGCGGTCGGACTCAAGGATGTCACCACCGGCGACACCCTGTGCGACCTGAATAACATTATCACCCTGGAGCGCATGGAGTTCCCGGAGCCGGTGATCTCGGTTGCGGTGGAACCCAAGACCAAGAGCGACCAGGAGAAGATGGGCATCGCGCTCTCCAAGCTGGCGCAGGAAGATCCCTCTTTCCGGGTCCACACCGACGAGGAGTCGGGGCAGACCATTATCTCCGGTATGGGCGAGCTGCACCTGGAGATCATCGTCGACCGCATGCGCCGGGAGTTCAAGGTGGAGGCCAACGTGGGTGCGCCGCAGGTGGCCTACCGCGAAACCATCCGCACCTCCATCGAGCAGGAAGGCAAGTTCGTGCGTCAGTCCGGTGGCCGCGGTCAGTTCGGCCACGTTTATCTGCGGATCGAGCCGCAGGAAGCGGGTGCCGGTTACGAATTCGAGAATGCCATCGTCGGCGGTGTGGTGCCCAAGGAATACATCCCGGCCGTCGATAAAGGTGTTCAGGAAGCCATGAAAAATGGTATTCTTGCCGGCTTCCCCGTGGTCGATATCAAGGTCACCCTGTACGACGGTTCCTACCACGACGTGGACTCCTCGGAGATGGCGTTCAAGATCGCCGGTTCCATGTGCTTCAAGGAAGGCGTCAAGAAAGCCAAGCCGGTGCTGCTGGAACCGATCATGAAGGTCGAGGTGGTTACCCCCGAGGACTATATGGGTGACGTGATGGGCGATCTGAACAGTCGCCGCGGCATGGTGCAGGGGATGGACGACTCCCCCTCCGGCAAACAGATTCAGGCCGAGGTCCCGCTGTCCGAGATGTTCGGTTATGCCACCGATCTGCGTTCCGCCACCCAGGGTCGCGCTACGTACAGCATGGAGTTCTCGAAGTATAGCGAGGTGCCGGCGAGTATCGCCGAGGCCGTCATTAAGAAACAGTAAACCTTCTTAACTAGGGGTAGTTACGGTGTCCAAGGAAAAATTCGAACGCAAGAAGCCGCATGTAAATGTGGGAACGATTGGTCACGTAGACCATGGTAAGACGACGTTGACGGCGGCGATCACGACGCACCAGGCGAAGAAGTTTGGTGGCGAGTCGCGCGCTTATG
>JBNKCL010000045.1:0-8013 GCA_050287725.1 Sedimenticolaceae bacterium | reverse complement strand
GGCAGTCAATGCATTGATCTCCAGTTAGTTCTTCTGGATAACCAAACAGGTAGCAATGAGCTTCTGATCTATTGCCTGGCGGGTTTCGGCTTCTGGAAGTGTGTTCTCTAGGACCATTTATTATGCCTTCCGTGTGATTTAAGGATTTTCTCAGATTCCCACGTAAATGAAAGCCCAGCTTGCTCTATGACTGGATCCCCGCCTACGCCGGGATGACGAGGGGAGGAGATTAACTTGAGGTTTTAGCACCTGAATCTCCCCTGATTTCTTGAAATTATTAGAAAAATAGACGAAGCTGAATAAGTGGGTCGTGGTCTGGACGGACCGTTTTTGAGCGAGCACCCCGGTTTTTTCCGGAAAGGTTGGAGTTGAACCAGGGTGCAGGACCCGCCATTGGAGCCGGTACGCCGCGGGGAAGGCGCCGGCATCGTCAATCTTCGGGCGTGCGGTTTGCGCGCGGCCGTTTCATCGCAGTGAGTTCTCAGCGCAGGGTCAGGGAGTATGAGCAAGGCTTGGATGCCGCACTTGAAACCGGATTCCGGTCCGAAAATGGCAAAAAAAAACGCAACCAGCAGTGATACCGCAGCGACAGGTTCCCAGGGGCTCTACCTGGTTCTGATCAGTGTCCACGGCCTGATCCGGGGAGAGAATCTGGAGCTGGGCCGGGACGCCGATACCGGCGGCCAGACCAAGTATGTGGTGGAGGTGGCGCGCGCCCTGGCCGCGCAGCCCGGTATCGCCCGGGTGGATCTGATGACCCGGCGGGTGGTGGACCCGAACGTGGACGACGACTACGCGCTGGTGGAGGAGTCCCTGGGCGGCGGGGCCCGGATCGTGCGCCTGGAAGCGGGGCCGGAGGAGTACATCCCGAAAGAGCAGTTGTGGGACTACCTCGACGCCTTTGTGGACAACGCCCTGACCTATATCCATGAGCAACCCCGCCAACCCGATATCATTCACAGTCATTACGCCGATGCCGGTTATGTGGGCAGCCGGTTGGCGGGGCTGTTGGCGGTTCCGCTGGTGCATACCGGCCATTCGTTGGGCCGGGTCAAGCGCCGCCGACTGCTGGCCAGCGGTCTGACCGCGGAGCAGGTGGAGGCGCGCTACAACATGGCGCGCCGCATCGAGGCCGAGGAGGGCACCCTGGCGAGCGCCGATCTGGTGATCACCAGCACCTCCCAGGAGATCGAAGAGCAGTACGGGCTCTACGACCACTATCGGCCGGATGTGATGCAGGTGATTCCCCCCGGAGTGGATCTGGAACTGTTTCACCCGCCGCAGGGGGGCGAGGCGGATTCGGAGATCGCACACGAGATCCGGCGCTTTCTGCGCGAACCGGACCGGCCCTTGATCCTCGCCCTGTCGCGCCCGGACCGGCGCAAGAACATCGGCACCCTGTTGATCGCCTACGGCGAGTCGCCGGAGCTGCAACAGCTCGCAAATCTCGTCGTCCTGGCCGGTCAGCGCGAGGACATCGGCGAACTGGAAGAGGGCGCGCGCGACGTGCTGACCGATCTGCTGGTGCTGGTGGACCGCTATGACCTGTACGGGTTGGTGGCCTATCCCAAGCAGCACGCCACCGATGACGTGCCGACCATCTATCGGCTGGCGGCGGCCTCCGGCGGGGTGTTCGTGAACCCGGCGTTGACCGAACCGTTCGGCCTGACCCTCATCGAGGCGGCGGCCTCCGGTCTGCCGCTGGTGGCCACCGAGGACGGCGGACCGCGGGACATCATCGCCAACTGCGCCAACGGGGAGCTGGTGGACCCGTTGGATTCCGAGGCGATCGCGGAGGCGTTGCTGAAGGTATTGAAGGATTCGGACGGCTGGTTGACGCGCGCCGCCAACGGCCTGCGCGGGGTGCGTCGCCACTACTCCTGGGAGGCGCATGCGGAGAGTTATTGCGAAACCATCAACTCCCTCCTGGAGGGGCGGCGGCGTCCGCTCCGCCCGGTACCGGCCCGGCGGCCGATGCTCTATCACGACCGCGCCATCTTTACCGATCTGGACCAGAACCTGCTCGCCGATCCCGAGTCGCTGGCGCAGTTCGTCTCGGTGATGCGCGACTATCGCAACTGCGCCACCTTCGGCGTCGCCACCGGCCGCAGGCTGGACTCGGCGCTGCGGGTGATGCGCCGTCATCGCATCCCGGAACCGGACGTCCTGATCACCAGTTGCGGCACCGAGATCCATTACGCGCCGGAGTTGACCGCCGATACCGCCTGGGAACGGCATATCGACCATCGCTGGACCCCGCACGTGGTGCGGCGGGTGCTGGACGAACTGCCCGGCCTGGAACGGCAGCCGCGTTCCCAGCAGAGCCGTTTCAAGATCAGCTACTATATCGATCCGCAGGTGGCGCCCTCGCTGGATGAGATCAACAGCCTGCTGCACAAGGAGGAGCAGGCGGTCAACGTGATCCTCTCCTTCGGACAGTTCCTCGACGTGTTGCCGATCCGGGCGTCCAAGGGATTGGCGCTGCGCTATTTCGCAAACCAGTGGGACATCGCACTGGAACATATCCTGGCGGCCGGCGGTTCCGGCGCGGATGAGGACATGATGCGGGGCAACACCCTGGCGGTGGTGGTGGCCAACCGTCACAACGAGGAGCTCTCCAAACTGGTGGAGGTGGAGAACATCTACTTCGCCAAACAGGCCTACGCCGCCGGCATCATCGAGGCGATCGATCATTTCGATTTCTTCGGCGCCTGCCGCCTGCCGCCGCGGGAAGAGAACGTGGAGGCGGAATGAAGCGCCTGCTGTTGTGCACCGATCTCGACCGGACCGTGCTGCCCAACGGGCCGCAACCGGAATCGCCCGCCGCCCGGGAACGGTTCGGGCGCCTGGCGGCGCGCCCCGAGGTGACGCTGGTGTATGTCTCCGGCCGCAGCCGCGAGCTGATGGAGAACGCCATCGCCCACTATCAACTGCCAACCCCCGATTACGCCATCACCGATGTGGGAACCCGCATGTATCACCTCGATGCGGGGGTCTGGCGGCTGCAACGCGACTGGCAACGGGAGATCGCGGACGACTGGGACGACCTGAATCACGAGGACCTGGTGGAGCTGTTCGTGGACCTTCCCTATCTGCAACTGCAGGAACCCGAGAAACAGAACGAACACAAACTGAGCTACTACCTGCCGCTGGGTCCGGCCCACGACGAACTGTTGCCGGAGATGCGCTACCGGCTGGAACGGAACCGGGTGCGGGCGGCGCTGATCTGGAGCGTGGACGAGACCGAGGGGGTCGGTCTGCTGGATGTGTTGCCGGCCAGCGCCACCAAGCTGCACGCCATCGAATTCCTGGCGCGGCAACTCGGTTTCCGGATACAGGAGATCGTGTTTGCCGGAGACAGCGGGAACGATCTGCCGGTGCTGACCAGCGGCATCCCGTCGGTGCTGGTGGCGAACGCCCTGTCGGAGGTGCGCGAGGTGGCGGTGGCCGCTGCGGCCGCCGCCGGTTGGGCCGACCGCCTCTATCTGGCCCACGGCCGGAGCAAAGGGATGAACGGCAACTACAGCGCCGGGGTGGTGGAGGGGGTGCTGCACTATCTGCCGGAGGCGGCGCAGTGGCTGGAGGAGGGGGCCGATGCCGAGTGAAACCGCGCCCGGCCCGCTGGTGTTCGGCGAAGTACTGTTCGACTGTTTTCCCGACGGCGGGCGGGTGCTGGGCGGCGCGCCCTTCAATGTCGCCTGGCATCTACAGGCCTTCGGCGAGGTGCCGCTATTCATTTCATGTGTCGGGCAGGACCCGGCCGGGGACGAGATCCGGGAGCGCATGCGCGCGTGGGACATGCGGGCCGACGGATTGCAGCAGGATCGGGAACATTCCACCGGAACCGTGGCCGTAAGCTATCGGGAGGGGGAACCCTCCTTCGAGATCCTCCCGGATCAGGCCTATGACTTCATCGAGGCGCAGGCCCTGCCGGAAACCTCCACCGCGCCGCTGTTGTACCATGGCAGTCTCGCGGTGCGATCGGAGACATCGGCAGCGGCGCTGCGGCGCTTGAAACGGGAACCGCGGCCGGTGTTTGTGGATGTCAACCTGCGCGATCCCTGGTGGGATCGCAAACGGGTGCTGACGCTGCTGCGGGGCGCCCGCTGGGCCAAGCTCAACGAGGACGAACTGCAGCGCCTGACCGATTGCGGTTCCGACCTGACCTCGTGCGCCGAAGAGTTCCGGGTGTTGTTGGGTCTGGATCTGCTGGTGGTGACCCGTGGCGCCGCGGGGGCGCTGGCGCTGAGCGCCGAAGAGAGAGTGGAGGTGCGGCCGGATGCGGATCTCCAGGTGGTGGATCCGGTGGGAGCGGGCGATGCGTTTTCCGCTGCCCTGATCCTGGGATTACTGCGGCGCTGGCCGCTGGACCAAACCATGCGGCGCGCCCAGGCGTTTGCCGGCGGCATGGTGGAACGGCAGGGCGCTACGGTGGACGAGCACGATTTTTATCGTCCGTTTCTCGAGCAGTGGGGTATCCGGTGAGTTCGAATCACACGATCCATGAGTCCTTTGTTGCGTTCGTGTCCGAGAATCGCAGCGTCATGCATCACCTGATGCATGAGTTGCAGTCCGACGGACGGCAACTGTTTTTGCGCAGCGATCTCTCCGATCGCTTCGAGTCCTTCTGCGCCGCCGCCGACAACCCGGACTGGTTGTGCAAGTCGTCGCTGGGGGATGTGTTCCGCTGGGCCCAGGAGGCGGTGCTGGCGGAGGGGTGGTTCTATCTCGCCCTGCGCGCGCAGGTGGCGCGCTGGCTCTATCTGCGTCTGCATCTGGACACCATGACCGTGGAACAGGTGGAGGTGGCGGAGTTCCTGCGTTTCAAGGAGCGGCTGGTGGACGGCGATCCCGACTCGGTCTGGATGCTGGAGGTGGATTTCGAGCCCTTCTCGCGCGAGTTCTTCAAACTGAGCGAGACCCGCTCCATCGGACGCGGGGTGGAGTTCCTGAACCGGCGTCTGTCCAGCCAGCTGTTCGAAGAGCTGGGCCGGGGCGATCGTCATCTGTTGCGGTTTTTGCGGCTGCATCAGTATCGCAATCAACAGCTCATGCTGAACGAGACGGTGCGCGACGTCACCGGGTTGCGCCAGGCGTTGCGGAACGCCGACGACCTGCTGCGGGATCAGCCGCGGCAGACCTCCTGGAGCGAGGTGGCCGGCCGGCTGCGGGGCTTCGGGTTCGAGCCGGGCTGGGGCCGCGACGTGGCGCGCATCCGCGACACCATGCAGTTGCTGCTGGATATCCTGGAGGCGCCCACCCCCAACGCCCTGGAGGAGTTCCTGGCGCGCATCCCGATGATCTTCTCGGTGGTGATCCTGTCGCCGCACGGCTGGTTCGGGCAGTCCGGGGTGTTGGGCCGGGCCGACACCGGCGGCCAGGTGGTCTATATCCTGGACCAGGTGCGGGCGATGGAACAGGAGATGCGCCAGCGCATCGCCGATCAGGGGTTGGAGATCGAGCCCCAGATCCTGATCGTGACCCGCCTGATCCCGGAAGCGGACGGCACTACCTGCGATCAGCACATCGAAGCGGTGGCGGGGACCGAGGCGGTGCGCATCGTCCGGGTGCCGTTCCGGGACCTGCAGGGGCAGGTGGTGCCCCAGTGGATCTCGCGCTTCGAGATCTGGCCCTACCTGGAGCGGTTCTCCCAGGATGTGGAACGCGAGATCCGAGCCCAGTTGTCCGGGCGGCCGGATCTCATCATCGGCAACTACTCCGACGGTAACCTGGTGGCCACGCTGCTGGCCCAGAGTCTCGGCGTGACGCAATGCAACATCGCGCACGCCCTGGAGAAGACCAAGTACCTCTACTCCGATCTCTACTGGAAGGATAACGAGGAGAATCACCACTTCTCCTGCCAGTTCACCGCCGATCTCATCGCCATGAACGCGGCGGACTTCATCATCACCTCCACCTTCCAGGAGATCGCCGGCACCTCCGATTCGGTGGGGCAGTACGAGGCCCATACCGCGTTCACCATGCCCGATCTGTTCCGGGTGGTGAGCGGCATCGACGTGTTCGATCCGAAGTTCAACATCGTCTCGCCGGGGGCCGATCCCGAGATCTACTTTCCCTACACCGCGACGGAACAGCGGCTCGGACATCTGCGGGAGGAGATCGAACAGTTGGTCTACGGCGAGATGGACCCGGTCTGCATGCGCGGACAACTGACGGAGCCGGAGAAGCCGCTGCTGTTCACCCTGGCGCGGCTGGATCACATCAAGAACATCACCGGTCTGGTGGAGTGGTATGCGCGGGATGAGCGATTGCGCGAGGCGGCGAACCTGCTGGTGGTGTCGGGGCATGTGAATCCCGAGCACTCCAACGATCTGGAGGAGCGCGAGCAGATCGACCGCATGCATCAGTTGATGAACGATTACGGCCTGGACGGCCAAGTGCGCTGGCTGGGGATGCATCTGGAGAAGAGTTTTTCCGGCGAACTCTATCGCTTCGTGGCCGACCGGCGCGGCGCTTTCGTGCAGCCGGCGCTGTTCGAGGCCTTCGGCCTGACGGTGGTGGAGGCGATGAGCACCGGCCTGCCCACCTTCGCCACCAAGTTCGGCGGTCCGAGCGAGATCATCGAAGACGATGAGTCCGGCTTTCACATCGATCCCAATCACGGGGATGCGGCCGCCGAACGCATGGCCGACTTTCTGGAGCGTTGCGGGAAAGAACCGCAAGAGTGGGACCGTATCTCCGCCGGCGCCCTGGCGCGGGTGGCCGGGCGCTACACCTGGGCGCGCTATGCCGAACGGCTCATGACCCTGTCGCGTATCTACGGTTTCTGGCGTTATGTCACCAACCTGGAACGCGCCGAGACCCGGCGCTATCTGCAGATGTTCTACGGCCTGCAGTTCCGGCCGCTGGCGGAAGCGCTGGAGCCGGGCGAGTCGCAATAGCCTACACGCGCTCTGCAGGTGCTCAATTTCCTATATTTCTCGCCAAGGCGCCAAGTACGCAAAGAGAGCAAAAACAGTTTTTCTTGGTGTTCTTTGTGTCTTGGCGAGAGACAGATTCGTCATGAAGACGTGCCTGTAGGAGCCCAGTCCTCTGGGCGAAAAGAACCAACCGGCTATGTGTGATCGCCCGGGGGACCGGGCTCCCACATCAAACGCAACCGGGGTCTGTCCACTTTCTTGGCGTTCTTTGCGTCTTGGCGAGAGGAAATCAGGCTACCAGGTGGTGCTTTCGATCCGGGCGAGGTTGGCGTAGAGGTTCGCCACCCACTGCCGCCCCTCGGGGCTGAGATCGAGATACTCCAGCGAGTCCCGGATCAGCGGATAGACGCTCTCTTTGAAGAACTTCGGATACTTCTTGGCCAGATCCCGCGGGTCGGTATATCCGAACTCCTTATGCGCCCCGTACTCGATGAACTCGTAGAACAGCGCGGGGATCTTCTGCAGATAACGGGGATCGGAGAGCTGGCCGATCAGGTCGGCGGCCCGTACCAGCGCGCCGAGTCCCCTGGTTTCGTGATGCAGCGGTTCATCGGGAGGCGGGAAACGGGTCATTTCGATGTAGTCGCAGATGCGCTCGACGTCCCCCTCCCGCAGCAGAAACAGCACCCGGTTGCCGAAGCGTTCGCGCACGAACGCCTTGCTGCGGTCGACGTGGAACGGCATCAGCGAGGCATTGGTGGGGAACTCCGCGACCGGGACGGTCTCCTCCCCGGTTCCGGTGGCGATGTGTTCCCGGGTATCCAGCCGCAGGCAGCGGTTGGAGAATCCGATGTCGTGACACAGGGCGGCCACCATGACGCACAGCCAGTCCTGTTGCGAGATGCCCCCCTCCATGATGTGTTTACCTTCCAGTAGCTGCTGGGCCACGGAGCCGACCAGGATGGTGTGTTCCACGTCGTGATAGAGGGAGTCCGATTTGGAAATCAAATGCAAGGCGGTGCGGGAGAACCAGCTCAGCACCTCCCCGATCTCCGAAAAGGTATTGCCGTAGTTACGGGTGTAACACTTTTGTACCTCTTGGGAGAAGTGTTCGATCAGCAGGCCGTGGGGA
>JBNKCL010000044.1:0-14976 GCA_050287725.1 Sedimenticolaceae bacterium | reverse complement strand
GATCTCCATCTTCCAGATGGCGCTCAGGCCGCCGCCCAGGTCTTCGGAACCCTTGAAGCCGATAAAGCTCTGGTGGCTGGCCAGATCCCACACCTTGTCGCTATGACCGCCCCAGTCGTTTTCGAGATCATAGTAAGACATGGCCACATGGGCCTCGCCGTAGATGGTGACGTCACCCGCCATCGCGGCCGGAGCCGCCAACGAGGCGGCAATCGCCGCTGTAAGAATCTTTCTGTTCATTTCCTGAATTCCCCGTTTATGTCGTTCGGTCGCTGAACAAATAACCCGCCAGCCGGCATTTTAAGCACGATATTCATGGTTTTACAACTTACTTTGTCTAACCGACTGATTTAGCGATCTATATCCAGAAGTTGGAAATCATTGCAGACCGCAAACCCCTGATCTGCGTTGCACCGCGATCTATCGGCCCTCCGATCAGATCGTCTTCATTGTTCTGTTTCCGCCGATTGTCACAATCGGCCCGCGTCCTACACAAAAATGTCATTTTAAATACGCTGTTTCGGTTTTCCCGGTGCTGCAGCCCGCATTTTTCGGAGATTCCCCCAGTTGTGTCATTCCGGCGCAACATAAAATTCATCGCAGTGATGCATTACGAAAACATTGGTTCGATATCTTCTCCCCGCTTATCTCTTTTTTTCAATTACCACATAAGCGGGAGTATCCGAAGTTATGAATAAGAAGCTTCTTACAGCAGCAGTGGCGGCTGTCATGGCGGCCCCGGCCGCCATGGCGGGCGACGTCACCATCTACGGCAAGGCCCATGTGTCCATGTCTTACTACGATATGGAGACAGACGGTGGCGGACATAGCGACAAGGTGTGGGATCTCTCCAGCCACGCCAGTCGGCTCGGTTTCAAAGGCTCCGAAGACCTGGGCGGCGGCCTGAGCGCCATCTGGCAGATGGAGATCCAGATCGAACTGGCGGACGGCGGGAAAACCGGCGCCGGGGTTCTGGACAATCAGGATTGGGGCAAGATGCGCAACAGCTTCGTCGGCCTGGCCGGCGGTTGGGGTACCTTCCTGGCGGGTCGTCACGACACCCCTTACAAGATCTCCTCCAGCAGCCTGGAACTGTTCAGCGACACCATCGCCGACTACAACGGTAACGGTGCGGACGCCGAGCCTGCCTTCGCCTCCACCGGCCTGGGTTTCAAAGACCTGCGGGCCGACAGCGCTGTGGCCTACATCTCGCCGAGCATGAACGGCCTGACCCTGGCGGGCGCCTGGGTGACCGCCGGCGGTCCGGATCATGTGGGTGGCGGTGTGGATATCTCCGACCTGATCGAGGCCTGGTCGCTGGCCGCGATGTACAGCAACGGTCCGTTCTTCGCCTCGCTGGCCTTCGAACAGATCGACGACGAGACCGCCGATACCCTGGGTTATGCCGAAGACAAGTGGCGTGTGGGTCTCGGCTACACCGCCAACGGCTTTCACGTCGGTTTGATTTACGAAGAAGAGGAAGGCGACGATCCGCTGGGTGACGGCCTGCCGTCCACCGAGGGCGATCAGGCGCGCTGGCAGTTGAGCGGTTCCTACACCTTCGGCAACAACGTCGTGAAGGCGATGTACGGTTCCGAAGACCGGAAAGACGCCACCGCCAACGGCAATCGTGATCAGTGGGCCATCGGTGTGGACCACAACTTCTCCAAGCGCACCCAGGCCTATCTGATCTACACCTCGTACGATTCGGATGGCGCCGGTACCGACTGGGACGGCTACTCCCTGGGCCTGGTCCACAAGTTCTAGGCCGACCGCTTCGGTATAAGCAGTACCCAAACGGGGCCCTCGGGCCCCGTTTTCATCTGGGTGAAGTGATAGTCCGGTGCGTTACCGGCTAACGGCGAACCGCGCGACGCTATTCGAGGTCGTCATCGTTGCGCTTCTTGATGCTGTCAATCGGAACCACCTTCGGTCCCTGTGCCGCGTCTTTGTAGTAGGGACGTTCCGCGGGTGTCCCGGCGGCATCCGCCAGTTCCCGTTCCCGCAGCGCGATCAGTTTCAGGCACTCCTGCACGTCGCGCACGGTCTCGTCCGACAGCGGGTAGGGTCCGCCGCGCTGCGGGGTGATCTCCCGGATGACGGTGGTCAACACCTTGCGCATGACCAACAAGATCTCTCGCTCTTTCGTTTCCATATCTGTTCTCTCTGCTAACCTGGATCCCGGAAAGGCGATTGCCACACCACCGAAACCTTCTTTGCTTTAATTCCGGACCTCGGCCAGTAACGCCGTCAGGCCCGCCTCGTCCAAAACCGTGACCTTCAATGCCCGCGCCTTCTCCAGTTTGGAGCCGGCCTCCTCCCCCGCCACTACATAATCGGTCTTCTGGGAGACGCTGCCGGCCACCTTGGCCCCCAGTTCCTCCAGTTGTTGTTTGATCTCCTGCCGCGGCCGGCTCAGGGTTCCCGTCAACACGAAGGTCTTCCCGGCCAACGGCAGCTCCGTCGCCGCCACCTCGATCGGTTCCCAACGGACCCCGGCCTTGGTCAGTTTTGCGATGACCTCCAGATTGTGCGCCTGCCGGAAAAAGGCGACCACATGCTCTGCCACCACCGGCCCCACGTCCGTGACCTGCTGCAACTCCTCCAGCGACGCCTTGCGTAGAGGTTCCAGGTCACCGAAATGAAGCGCCAGGGAGCGGGCGGTGGATTCACCCACCTCACGGATGCCCAGGGCATACAGAAAACGGGGTAAGGTGGTTTCCTTGGAACGCTCCAGCGCATCGATCAGGTTTTGCGCGGACTTCTCGCCCATGCGTTCCAGGCCGGCCAGGGTATCGACCTTCAGCGTGAACAGATCGGCGGGATTGGCGATCAGCTCCAGATCCACCAGTTGCTCCACCAGCTTATCCCCCAGCCCCTCGATATCCATCGCCCGCCGGGAGGCGAAATGTTTAATCGCCTCCTTGCGCTGGGCAGGACAGTAGAGACCGCCGCTGCACCGCACCACCACCTGATCCGCATCGTGGATCACCTCGGCGCCGCATACCGGACAATGCTTCGGCATGTGAAACAGCTTGGCGTCTTTCGGCCGCCGCGGCAGCACCACCTGCATCACCTGCGGGATTACGTCTCCGGCGCGCCGGATGATCACGGTATCGCCGATGCGGATATCCTTGCGCCGGATCTCGTCTTCGTTGTGCAGGGTTGCGTTGGTGACGGTGACGCCGGCCACACTGACCGGTTCCAACCGCGCCACCGGCGTCAGCGCCCCGGTGCGGCCCACCTGTACGTCGATGGCCAGCAACCGGGTCATCTCTTCCTGGGCCGGAAATTTCTGCGCGACCGCCCAGCGCGGTGCGCGCGAGACGAAACCGAGACGCTCCTGAAGATCCAGCCGGTCCACCTTGAACACCACACCGTCGATGTCGTAATCGAGTTTGTCCCGCCGGTCCAGCAGGTTTCGATAATAACCGAGGCAACCGTCCGTCCCCTGCACCACTTGCAGTTCGGGCGAGATCCGCAATCCCCATTCGGACAGGATTCGCATCCCTGCGCTATGGGTGTCGGCCAACGCACCGCCGGAGATCTCGCCGAAGCCGTAACAGAAGAACGCCAGCGGCCGCCTGGCTGTGACACCGGAGTCGAGCTGCCGCAGGGAACCGGCGGCGGCGTTGCGGGGGTTGGCGAACTCCTTCTCACCGGCTTCCCGCGCCCGCGCGTTGAGCGTCTCGAAACCGGCCTTGCTCATATAGACCTCGCCGCGCACCTCCAGGACCTCCGGCCAGCCGCTGCCGAGCAGGCGTAACGGTATCGACGGGATGGTGCGTACGTTCAGGGTCACATCCTCCCCCCGGCTGCCGTCGCCGCGGGTCGCCGCCTGCACCAGTACCCCCCGCTCGTAACGCAGGCTCACGGCCAGCCCGTCCAGCTTCGGTTCGGCGGCATAGGCGATGGGTTGCTCGCTCTTCAGACGCTCCCGCACCCGCCGGTCGAAATCGGCCAACTCCGTTTCGTTCATGGAGTTATCCAACGACAGCATCGGCACCCGATGCCGGACCTCCTGAAACGCATCCAGGGGGACGGCGCCGACCCGTTGGGTCGGCGAGTCGGTGGTAATCAGTTCGGGATGTTCGGCTTCCAGTTGTTGCAGTTCCCGCAACAGCCGGTCGTATTCAATGTCCGGGACCTCGGGATCGTCCAGCACATAGTAGCGGTAATTGTGATGATCGATCTCGGCGCGCAGTTGCTGTGCGCGCTCCCGCACGGACTTGGGTGTACTCATTGTTTGCGTCGCGCCAACTGCAACTGGCGGTGATACTCCTGGATCTCCTCCCGCATATGTTCGATGGTCTGCTTGCTGAGCACGCTGTGGGTCCTGTCCTGCAACTCCCCGTCCAGCAACGTGGCCAGCCGTTCCGCGGTAAAGAGCAGTTCCGAAAAGGTGGTCAGACCGTCCTTGGGACCGGGCAGCATTGCGAACAGGGTCAGACCGGGAGTGGTGAACCCTTCCATGTCATCCACCGGGAAGGTACCGGGTTCCACAATGTTGGCCATGCTGAAGATCGGTTTCTCATCGGCCACGGTCGGATCGTAGCGATGGTAGATATCCATCTCTCCGAAATCGAGATCCACCTCGGCCACTACGCACAGGATATCGTCGCCCCGGAACATCCCCTGGCGCGGCACTATATTGAGTTGCAGGATCTTGGTGGGCAGTGGGGCGCTGGTGGGAGAACCCTTATGCCGGTCGGCATGCGAATCGCCGCCGAACAGGCGCAACGAGATCTGTTCCGCCGGCCGGCGCGGACGACGGTGAACGGCCGCTTCTTCGCTCATCAATCCGGAAAGACGCGCCAGGTCGTCATCCACCGACCGGTCCTCTTCCGTTGTCGCCTGGAACCGCTCCGGCGGATCGACCGCAACGGCTGTGCTCTCTTCCCATTGCGGAACGTCCCGCTCCTCCAACCAGGCGTCATTCACCGGCTCCGGTTCGTCCCACTGCTCGCTCCGGTGCTGCCAGTGGCGTTCCGCCCGGTGTTTGAAACGGTCGAACAGGTAAATCCCGAGGATCAGGCCCGCCCCGGCGAGAAACAGAATCAAGCGAAGAATATCGGCTTCCATGAGGTCAGCTTCGCATCTTCTCCGAACGAATGGTTGCTTAATCTTACTCGAAACTTGTTGCGAATGTTTATACCACTGCGTCCGACATTGCGGACGACTTCACCTTCAACTGGCCGCCATCCGGGCCGCCGCCTCCACATCCACCGAAACCAGGCGTGAAACCCCCGCCTCGTGCATGGTCACGCCGGTCAGATGGTCGGCCATCTCCATGGTGATCTTGTTGTGGGTGATGAAGATGAACTGTACCCGGTCGGACATAGACCGCACCAATTCGCAATAACGCCCCACATTGGCGTCATCCAGCGGCGCATCCACCTCGTCCAGCATACAGAACGGGGCCGGATTGAGTTCGAAGATGGCGAACACCAGGGCCACCGCGGTCAGTGCCTTTTCGCCGCCCGAGAGCAGATGAATGCTGGTGTTGCGTTTTCCCGGCGGCTGCGCCATGACGGTCACGCCGGTATCCAGCAGATCTTCCCCGGTGAGTTGCAGATAGGCGTGCCCGCCTCCGAACAACCGGGGAAACTTCTCCTGCAGTCCGCTGTTGACCCGGTCGAAGGTCTCCTTGAAACGGGTGCGGGTCTCCCGGTCGATCTTGCGAATGGCGCTCTCCAGGGTCTCCAGCGACTCGGTGACGTCGGCGTACTGGGCATCCAGATACTGTTTGCGCTCCGACTGCTCCTGATACTCGTCGATCGCCGCCAGGTTGATGGCGCCCAGCCGCCGGATGCGCAGGTCCATCCGCTCCAGCTCCTGCTCCCACGCCTCTTTGGTGGCATCCTCCGGCAGTCCCGGCAACAACTCTTCCGCGGTAAAACCCGACTCGCCGAGCTGCTCGTCGAGGGTCTGATAGCGGATCAACACCTCCTGGCGCTGCATCTTGCCCTGCTCCAGGGCCGTCCGCTCCTCCTGAACCTTCTGTTCCGCCGCCGCCCGGTCCTGTTCATGCTGCCGCAGCATCGCCTCGATCTCTTCCAGGGCGCGCCGGGCCAGCCGCATCTCCTCTTCCACCTCGACTCGGCGCTGCAACTGCCGCTCCAGCTCCGCCGCCTGTGCCTGCAACGGCTGCTCCGCCGCCGCCAGCGCCGCCTTGAGTTCCTCGCGCCGTTGCGACAGATGCGAGAGCTGCCCCTCCATGCGCTCCAGATTCTGGGTCAGTGACTGGTGCGCGGAGCGCATCGACTCCACCCGCAACGCAACCTCGTGGCCCGCCGTCCGCTGTTTCCGGACCTCCTCGCGCGCCTCCTCCAGACGTTGCCGCAGATCGTCCCGCCGTTTCACCAGCGCGGCGCGCCGATCGCTCAGGGTCTCCATCTGCTGCAACGATTCATGCAGCCGGGTGCGGGCGCCTTCCAGTTCCTGGCGTCCCCCCTGGTTCTGTTGCTGCAATTCATCCGTCTCGCCGCGGATGCCTTCTCTCCGGGCCTTCAGATGTTCCGCCTGCGCCCGTTTCGCGCTGAGCTGAGAGCGGATATCGGAGAGCCCCTTGTTCAACTCATTGAGTTGCTGGCGCAACTGCTCCAGCGCGTGCTCCTGCTGCTGCAGCCGCTCCAGTCCCTCTTCCAGCGCCGCCGCCAGGCGCGTCTCGTTCTGTTCGAACCCGGTCCGCTGCGCCGCCAGTTCACGAATCTGCTGTTCCCGTTCCAGGACGCCGAAACCCTGATCGGTTTCATGGCTGAGACGCAGCCAGTTGGGGCCGACCCAGACACCGTCGCGGGTGATGACCGATTCATGCGGTTGCAGACCGGTGCGCAGCGCCAGCGCCTGTTCCACGTCTTCCGCCACCCGGACATGCGCCAGCATCGAAGCCAGCGACCAGGGCGCCTTCACCTTGGTCAACAACGAATCGGAAGCGGTGTGTGCGGCCGTTACCGTGGCGCCGGTATCGAACAGGGTCAACGATCCGTTCTCCAGGGCGGCCAGGTCGGCGCCCGCGGTCAAACCGTCGCTGCAGACCGCCTGCAGGTGAAAACCCAGCACCGTCTCCACCGCCCGTTGCCACTCCGGTTCCGCCTCGATCCCTTCCGCCAGCCGGTTGGCCCGGGCCAGGCCGCGCGCGTCCAGCCATTCGGCGACGCTGCCGTCGTCCTTGCCCAACGCCGCCTCCTGCAACGCCTCCAACGAGGCGTGACGGCCGGCCACCGTCTGCAACTGGGCCCGCACCTCATCCAACTCATCCCGGTGACGGTTGTTGCCCTCGCGTAGCGCGGTGATGGCGTCACGACCGCGCGTGAGCTGCTCCTGCACCCCTTCCAGCCGTTGCAGCGACTCCTGTTCCCGGCCTTGCAGCGTCTCGATCTCATGCTGCAACGGCGACTCCTGCATCCGCTGCAACTCCTCCGTCAGCCGCTCCAGGCGGGTTTGCCGTTCCCCCTCCTGCTGCTCCAGATGGTTGATCCGGGTGCGCTCCACCTGCGCCGCCTGCGCCGTTTCCGCCGCACTGCGATTGAACTCATCCCACTCCGCCTGCCAGGCGTGCATCGCCTGGTCTTCCTGCGCCAGGCGGGCGGTCGCGGCCTCTTCCCACTGGCGCACCTCCGCCAGTTGCGGCTCATCCTGGGTCAGCGCCCGGTCCAGCTCCTGCAACCGTTGGTTGTCCTGCCGCTGGTGTTCGCCCGATTCCCGCCACGCCTGCTCGGTCTGTTCCAGATCGAGCTCCTGTTGCTGCCGGGTCTCCTTGGCATGCTGGATCGCCTGCTCCAGACGGGCGATCTCGGAACCCACCGCGTAGTACCGGCCCTGAACCTGATTAAAATGTTCGTTGGCCTCGTTATGGCGCTCCCGGTCGTGTTCGATCTCCGCCTCCAGCCGCCGCTGGTTCGCGATGGCCGCCTCGGTGGCGTTCTGCTGCTCCGCGAGCTGCCGCTCCTTCCGTTGCAGATCCTGCTCCAGGGCGCGGCGGCGCAAAAGTAAATGTTCTGCTTTAAGAACGCGTTCTTTCTGCTTGTATTCCTTATATTTTTCAGCAGTTTTCGCCTGCCGGTTGAGGTGGATCAGTTGCTTATCCACCTCCTCGATCAGATCCTTGAGGCGCGACAAATTGTCCCGGGCGCCCTTGATCCGGCTCTCGGTCTCGCGCCGCCTCTCCTTATATTTAGAGATCCCGGCCGCCTCTTCCAGAAAGGCGCGCAGATCTTCGGGACGCGCCTCGATCAGACGCGAGATCATCCCCTGTTCAATAATGGAGTAACTGCGCGGCCCCAGGCCGGTGCCGAGAAACAGATCGGTGATATCCCTGCGCCGGCAGCGCACGCCGTTGATGAGATAGCTGGATTGACCGTCCCGGGAGACCTGCCGTTTGACCGAAATCTGGGCATATTGGGCGTATTGCCCGCCGGCGCTGCCGTCGCTGTTGTCGAACAGCAGTTCGATACCGGCCATACCCACCGGTTTCCGGGAAGAGGAGCCGTTGAAGATCACGTCCGCCATGGATTCGCCCCGCAACATCTTGGCGGAGCTCTCGCCCATCACCCAGCGGACGGCATCGATGATGTTGGACTTACCGCAGCCGTTGGGGCCGACGATACCCACCAACTGGGAGGGCATGTGCACGGTGGTGGGGTCGACGAATGATTTGAATCCGGCGAGTTTGATCTTCTCTAGGCGCATGGGCCGCTACAATACCTTTTGGTCGTCCTGGTGACAAGCGAAAACTATGGTTAGCTTTTACTTTAAAAGCTATCTATTACTTATTGTTATTTAATGTCTTTTTTTCATGTTGTATCAGCTTTATACAGGGGCGAAACGCCCCCGGTTGCCGGGAACGAAGAACCGTCCGCCGAGCCGGGATACAATAACCTCCGACGGCGTTCTCCGGAGTGAAGCAGTTATTACCTTGGGGCCCGAAAGTTCTATTTTATGGGACGCCGCCGCTCCCGTATAATCAGCAACCGTTTTTTGATTTCCGTTCCTTTACCGACTATGCCGAGCCAGCCGCAGAAAACCTTGGAGACCTTCCCCAACCCCCAACCGGACCGGGACTATACCATCCGGATCGAGGTTCCGGAGTTCACCTGCCTCTGTCCCAAGACCGGCCAGCCCGATTTTGCGGAATTGACCATCGAATACGTCCCCGACCGGCTGTGCGTGGAACTCAAGTCGCTGAAGCTCTATGTCTGGTCGTTCCGGGATGAAGGGGCCTTTCACGAAGCGGTCAGCAACCGCATTCTCAGTGACCTGGCGGCCGCCATTCAGCCCCGTTATATGCGCCTGTCGGCGGAGTTCAACGTCCGTGGCGGCATCTACACCACGGTGGTGGTGGAGCATCGGGCGGAGGATTGGGTGCCGCCGGAACCGGTACTTCTTCCCTAACGCGGAATCACGCACGGAACTTACGCATGTTCGATCTCGACAACCTCCGTCTCGGCATCATCGGCCTGGGCTATGTGGGCCTGCCGCTGGCGGTGGAATTCGGGAAACAGATCCCCACCCTCGGTCTCGACATCAGCGCCGAACGCATCCGGCAGCTAAAACAGGGACACGACATCACCCGGGAGATCGACGCCGAGGAGTTGTCCCAGGCCGTCCACCTCCAGGTCACCGACCGCCCGGAAGAGTTGCAGGAGTGTAACGTCTATATCGTCACCGTCCCCACTCCCATCGACGAACACAAACAGCCCGATCTCGGCCCGCTCCGTTCCGCCAGCCGCACGGTGGGCAAGCTGCTGAAACCGGGCGACCTCGTGATCTACGAGTCCACGGTCTATCCGGGCGCTACCGAAGAGGTGTGCGTGCCGATCCTGGAGGCGGAGTCCGACCTCCGCTTCAACCAAGACTTCTTCGCCGGTTACAGCCCGGAGCGCATCAACCCGGGCGACAAACAGCACCGTCTGACCAATATCAAAAAGATCACCTCCGGCTCCACGCCAGAGGCGGCGGAGTTTGTGGATGCCCTCTACAACCGGATCGTGACCGCCGGCACCCACAGGGCCAGCAGCATCGCGGTGGCCGAGGCGGCCAAGGTGATCGAGAACACCCAGCGCGACGTCAACATCGCGCTGGTGAACGAGCTTGCGCTGATCTTCAACCGCCTGGGGATCGACACCCTGGAGGTGTTGGAGGCGGCCGGCAGCAAATGGAACTTCCTCCCCTTCCGGCCCGGCCTGGTAGGCGGGCACTGCATCGGGGTGGACCCCTACTATCTGACCCATAAGGCGCAGGCGATCGGCTATCAACCGGAGATCATTCTCGCGGGCCGCCGCATCAATGACGGCATGGGACGCTACGTGGCCGGCGCCGTGGTCAAGATGATGATCCAGCACGGCATCCCGGTCCTGAACAGCCGCATCCTGATCCTGGGGCTGACCTTCAAGGAGAACTGCCCCGATATCCGCAACACCCGCGTGATGGATACCATCTCCGAACTCGAAAGCTACGGTGCGCATGTGGATGTCCACGATCCCTGGGTGAACGCGGAGGACGCGAGCCGGGAACTGGGAATCCAACTGATCCCGGAACCTTCCGAGGGCGGCTACGACGCCGTCATCCTGGCGGTGGCCCACGAACAGTTCCGGGCCCTGGGCGCGGAACGCCTGCGCCGCTACGGCAAGCAGAGTGCGATCCTGTACGATATCAAACATCTACTACCGGCCGATCAGGTGGACGGACGGCTGTAAATTCGAACGAGCGGATTGGAGCAACTATGAAAGTAATGGTCACCGGCAGCGCCGGATTTATCGGTTCTGCCCTCTCCCTGCGTCTGCTGGAGCGGGGCGACGAGGTGATCGGCGTCGACTCTCTCAACGACTACTACGACGTCAATCTGAAAAAGGCGCGTCTGGCGCGCACCCTCGAACATCCGGGCTTCACCGATCTGCGCATCGGTCTGGAAGACCGGGAGGCGGTGGCCGCCGCCTTCGCAACCCACAAACCGCAACGGGTGGTTAACCTGGCCGCCCAGGCGGGGGTGCGCTACTCCATCGAAAACCCCGCATCTTATATCGACACCAACATCGTCGGATTCGGCAACATCCTGGAGGGGTGCCGTCACCACGGGGTGGAACACCTGGTCTACGCCTCCAGCAGTTCGGTATACGGCGCCAACACCAGCATGCCCTTCTCGGTGCACGACAACGTGGACCACCCGCTGAGCCTCTACGCCGCCAGCAAAAAGGCCAACGAACTGATGGCCCACACCTACAGCCACCTCTACGGCCTGCCCACCACCGGCCTGCGTTTCTTCACCGTGTACGGCCCGTGGGGCCGTCCCGACATGGCGCTGTTCCTGTTCACCAAGGCGATCCTGGCGGGCGAACCCATCAACGTATTCAACTACGGCAACCACCGGCGCGACTTCACCTACATCGACGACATCGTGGAAGGAGTGATCCGCACCCTGGACCAGGTGGCCGAACCCAATCCCGAGTGGTCGGGCGCGCATCCCGACTCCGCCACCAGTCTCGCGCCCTACCGTCTCTACAACATCGGCAACAACAACACGGTGGAGTTGAAACACTACATCGCGGTGCTGGAAGAGTGCCTGGGCAAAAAAGCGGAACAGAACCTGCTGCCGCTGCAACCGGGCGACGTGCCGGACACCTACGCCGACGTGGTCGACCTGGTGCGGGACGTGGGCTACAAACCCGCCACCACCGTAGAAGAAGGGGTGCGCCGGTTCGTGGAATGGTACCGGGAGTACTACAAGGTCTGAAAACGATCGCCTGTAGGAGCCCGGTCCTCTAGGCGATAAAGGTGAATCGGTCCGACTACCCCGCGAATCGGGCAGCCACAAACAACCCTGCCACCCCACGACGCCTCATCCGGTCCCCTCCCCGCTGGCGAGAGGTTTAGGTTTCCTCCCCGCAAGCGAGAGATTATAGATCCCCTCCCATCCGTGGAAGGTTTTAGATCCCCTCAACGCTGGCGAGATATATTTTGGTCCCCTCCCCGCCTGCGGGGAGGGCTAGGGTGGGGAGTTTAAACAGCTCAGCCCCGCAGCCGTTTCATCAACCCCGCAACCCAACTTCGGCCGCCCTCTCTCTCGATCACGCGGCTGACCGCATCGGCATACGCCTTATCTTCCCGCACCACATGGTTCTGGATCCAGCCGACCAACATCGTCAGCAGCTCGCCGCTGACATCCTCGCCGGCGGCATAGCGGCCGCGAAAATCGGCCAGCTTCTTGATGAAGATCTCGTGCACCCGCTCATGGGCGCTACGAAACTCGTAATCGGCCTTCTCCATCAACTGCTCTTCAAAAAAGAACTGATTGACGCAAAAGTCGAGCATCTCCTCCAGCACCTCGCCCAACCGCTCGCGATCACCACTCTGCCGAATCTCCTGCAGCGTATTGATAAAATCCGCCAGCCGCTGGTTCTGCGCATCGACCTCCGGAATCCCGGTGTTTAAATCATCGGACCATTGCATAGATGTGATCTCCTCCCATGGCGGGAGTTTGTTGTGTAGTTATAAAAACCGCAGCCCTGCTTGAAGAGCGCATGGTCAGGCCCGTTGCAGCCTGACAAAACCGGCAAACCCCTCAAAACCACATCCTCTCGATTCGAAGATAGCCCAGATCGTGGCCGGAAGCCAGATTAAGAACGGCAATCCTAAGGTTGGATAATCGACGCCGAATCAACGGCTACTCGCGTAGCAGTGGCTGATACCCCTCGGCAGGAAAGCCAAAACCACCGAATCTTTTTAGGACTCCTGTGGGAGCCCAGTCCACTGGGCGAAAAATGGTCCGATCAATCGCTGTCGGATCGAGCACTCGCAATTAAATAGTCATTATTGCTCAGGCCGTTCCCCAGCTTGCCGCGATCACCGGTTCCAAAGTCGTCTGTACTTCACCTGACAATTCAAACTCTCCCACCGAAGGAGGATTGAACGCCGCCATGGCGCTTACCAACTGATCCACTTGGCTCGAAAACAGACGCGACCCATCGGACAGTTCAAACGATTCGATCTGGTGGCCACGCCCCCGATACCACCCTTGGATTTCGAGATGATCCTCTGTACCGATGATATTGATGTCCAAATCCCTGCCATTGCGGCTGAACCAAAGCTGGTCCGCATCGATTCCATCTCCGAATTTGACCTGATCCGAACTCTCTCCCCATCTGCCAAAAAACCCACCCAGAGATGGACTCTCCCAAATCTCGTCAATATCGTCGTCACGACCGAACCAATAGGTATCGCCCCCCGGCCCTCCGATCAACTGATCATTCCCGCTACCGCCGTTGAGTTCGTCGTTGCCCCAATTCCCCATCAGGACATCATTACCGGCGCCACCGGAAAGACGATCATTGCCCCACCCCCCCACGATCCAGTCGTTCCCCGCAAGACCAAGGACGGTATCCGCCCCGTGGTTACTCCACAGTATTCCGCCTTCCGGCGTTCCCACCACCGCACCGTCCGCACTGATCTCTATTGTGAATTGCGTACCGACGGACAATCCGCCTGTATCCGTAGCCACCACCTCGATCTCATACACGCCGTAATCATAGAAGTGCGGGGTACCGCTGAACAAACCACCCTCAGGATTAAAAGTCAGCCATGCCGGGAGTGGCGAGCCGTCTTTCAGTGTGGCACTCAGCGTTAGGGAATCACCGGCATCCACGTCGGCAACCACACCGTCCGGAAGCGTGAAACTGAAGGCCTCATCCGGCGTTACGGATTGATCCGGGATTGCAATCTCCAATGTCGGTGCATCATTAACGTTTTCTACTGTCAGCAAGAACTCCTGGGAAACGGAAAGTCCATCCTGATCGACCGCGGTAACCGAGATCATTAAATCACCGACATCCCCGTTCTCCGGCATACCAGAGAACGTGCGACTGGCCGGATCGAAGTACAGCCAGTCTGGTAAGAGCGACCCGTCCGCCGATGTGGCACTGAGGCTCAGCGCGTCGCCATGAATCAGATCGTCATCAAGAAAGATATTGTCCGGCAAAACAAAGCTGAACGGTTGATCTTCCAGCACCTGTTGATCGGCGATCTGAACATTCACAACCGGCGCATCGTTGACATTTATGACATTCAAATCGAAGACCGCTTCCGCACTTTCACCAACCAAGTCGGTAGCGACCACTTTGACACTTATATCGCCGACATCATCGTTATCCGGCGTACCACTGAAGGTGCCACTCTCCGCGTCAAAGCAAAGCCAATCGGGAAGACTCGAACCGTCCGCTAATGTAGCACTCAGGCTTATGCTATCGCCTGCGTCTATGTCAGCGAACAGATTATCAGGCAAAGTAAAATTAAAAGCCTGATCTTCCGTAGCTAACTGATTTGAAACGTCACCGGCTACGCTTGGGGCATCATTTACGTTGGGAACATTCAACAAAAAGATATCAAAGACACTGTTACCATCGTTATCAGTAGCGGTTACTCTTATTTCGAGCTCACCCACATCAGAGTTGCCTGGAGTACCGCTGAATGTATCTGCAGTATCGTCAAAGACAAGCCAATCTGGTAAAGAAGAACCGTTCGCCAGATCAGCGCTCAACACAAATGCGTTATTTGAGTCAGGATCGGTGAATGTTCCTTCCGGCACCTGAAAGGAAAACGGGGCATCTTCTATCGCGGTTTGATCCGGGATGGGCGTACCTAAAACAGGAGCCTGATTGAGCGTGCCGCCATTTAACAAAGCGTTGATATCATCAAGACCCCAGACCGTACCGTCTGCGAACTCAACTCGATTCAGCTGATTGATCTCCGCTTTAAACCAGTTCTGAAATCGTATTTCATCGACTCCGTTGACATGCGCAAAAACCAAATCGTCCGTATAATCATCAACTCCAGTGCGAAGTTCGCGGTAGGAATCAAGCTCACTTTCCACGCGTAGTACACGAATATCACTGGGCAGTATGCCCTCCCCGAATCTTAGCGTATCATGACATGTTTCAAGCATCTCTCGGTGACCTGGTTCTGTCACGCGAATATCATCAATTC
>JBNKCL010000043.1:0-8327 GCA_050287725.1 Sedimenticolaceae bacterium | reverse complement strand
AAGGCCCGCAGGGGCGCCGCATGGACGCGGCGCCTCCAGCGCGGGCGAGGGACCGCCCTTCGCTGGAGCCCCGGAAATTCCGAGGCGCGCAGGGTACCCCGTAGGGGCAAGGAATCGGGGTGCCCTTTTCTTTCGCCCCTTTCTTTTGGGCAAGCAAAAGAAAGGGGCTCGCAGCCTGAGTAAAGAAGTTAGAAAAGGAAATCGGCAGAGGTGGGCTGCGAAACTAATTACCACAACTCAAAAATATCCGATTAGATCAGTCACGAAACCCGTCACTGAACTTAAATAACAAACAATCGCGCGAGCACACCCCCACCGTGACGCACAACATCAAAAAGCGCTATATTCCGTGGACCATATCCCGAACAAACTCCAAAGGAGAAGAACAATGGAACTGGGAGGCAGCCTTGCAATCCTTATTCTGATACTGGCGGGTATCGTCGTATGGCTCGGCGCCAAACGGGTACCCCAAGGGATGGAGTACACCGTAGAGCGCTTCGGTCGTTACACCAAAACCCTGCGGCCCGGTTTGAACCTCATCATTCCGGTGGTCGATACGGTGGGGGCCAAACTCAACATGATGGAGCAGGTCCTGGATGTCCCCTCCCAGGAGGTGATCACCCGCGACAACGCCATGGTGCAGGTGGACGGAGTGGTGTTCTTCCAGGTGCTGGACGCCGCCAAGGCGGCCTACGAGGTGCACAACCTGCAGTACGCCATCCTCAACCTGGTGATGACCAACATCCGTACGGTGATGGGCTCCATGGATCTGGACGAGGTGCTCTCCGAGCGCGACCGGATCAACGCCCAGCTGTTGAACGTGGTGGACGACGCCACCACCCCCTGGGGGGTGAAGGTGACCCGCATCGAGATCAAGGACATCACGCCGCCGCGCGATCTGGTGGACGCCATGGCGCGCCAGATGAAGGCGGAGCGGGAGAAGCGGGCCAATATCCTGGAGGCGGAGGGCTTCCGGCAGGCGGCCATCCTCAAGGCCGAGGGCGAGAAGCAATCCACCATCCTGGAGGCGGAGGGCGAGCGGGAAGCGGCCTTCCGCGAAGCGGAGGCGCGGGAACGTCTGGCGGAGGCGGAGGCCAAGGCCACCATGATGGTCTCTCAGGCGATCGCCAAGGGCGACCTCAATGCCATCAACTACTTTGTGGCGCAGAAATATACCGAGGCGTTACAGAACGTCGCCTCGGCCCCGAATCAGAAGGTGATACTGATGCCGCTGGAGGCCTCCAGCCTGATCGGCTCCCTTAGCGGGATCGCCGAGATCGCCAAGAGCACCTTCGGCAAACAAGGGGGTGAGGCGTGACGGAGCTACTGTCGCAGCTGACCTTCTGGCACTGGTGGATGCTGGGAGTGGTCCTGGTAATCCTGGAGGTGTTCTCTCCCGGCGCCTTCTTCCTCTGGATGGGGATCGCCGCCGGGGTGGTGGGGCTGTTGCTGCTGATCTTCTCGGGGATCACCTGGGAGTTTCAGATGCTGCTGTTCGCACTGTTCAGTGTGGCCAGCATCGTGCTCTGGCGGCGCTATCTGAACAACCACCCCATTCCCACCGACCAGCCGCGCCTGAACCGGCGGGGGGAACAGTACGTCGACCGGGTATTTACGCTGGACAACCCGATCATCAACGGTCACGGCAAGATCCGGGTGGACGACTCCACCTGGAAGATTACCGGGGCCGACTGTGATTCCGGCGCCCGGGTGAAGGTGGTCGGGGTGGACGGGGTGGTGCTCCAGGTGGAACTGATCGCGAACCCGGAATAGCTGTCTGTCAGCGCGTCCCGAAGACCACGATGGTCTTGCCTTTGACGTAGATCAGCCCCTGTTCCTCCAGGTTCTTCAACACCCGGCCCGCCATCTCGCGCGAGCAGCCGACGATGCGCCCGATCTCCTGGCGGGTGATGCGGATCTGCATCCCGTCCGGATGGGTCATGGCGTCCGGCTGCTTGCACAGCTCCAGCAGCGTCCCGGCGATCCGGCCGGTCACGTCCAGAAACGCCAGATGCCCCACCTTGCGGCTGGTGTTCAGCAACCGCTGGGTCAATTGCGCACCCAGGGCGTAAAGAATGTCGCGGCTGTACTCGCGCAGATCGGTGTCGAACAGTTGTTCCAGCCGACTGTAACTGATCTCGGCCAGGGTGCAGGCGGTACGGGTACGGACCAGCACGCTGCGGGAAGGCTGCGGCGTAAACAGCCCCATCTCCCCCAGGAACTCCCCTTTGTTCAGGTAAGTGAGAATGATCTCCCGCCCCTCTTCATCTTCCATAATGACGGTAACGGAGCCGTCGATCAGATAGTAGAGACTGTCCGCAGGATCCCCTGGCCGGATGATGTCGGTTTTCGCCGGAAAACGTCGCCGGTGGCAAAACGACAAAAGGGGCTGTAGGTACGATGGTTCCTGCGGCGGCGGTTTGATTACAGACATGGAGCGCGCTCTTGTTTTACCCACAGAAATAAGGCCATTGTAGGCGTGCTCCAGGAAATTGTCGAACTATGCTAGTCTGCGCGCGGCGCTTAAATTGGAGAAGATGTGATGAAGGCACGGGTTAAGTGGGTTGAAAACACCCTGATGGTGGGCGAATCCCAAAGCGGGCACGCAGTGGTGATGGACGGCCCTCCCGAGTTCGGAGGCCAGAATCTGGGTCTGCGCCCGATGGAGATGCTGTTGCTCGGGATGGGGGGATGCACCCAGTTCGATGTGGTCCACATCCTGCGCAAGAGCCGCCAGGAGGTGACCTTCTGCGAGGTTGAGCTATCCGCCGAACGGGCCGAGACCGAGCCCAAGGTGTTCACCCGTATCCACGTCCATTTTAAGGTGGGCGGGCCGGGGCTGACCGAGAAAGCGGTGGAGCGCGCAGTCAACCTGAGCGCCGAAAAATACTGCTCCGCCTCGATCATGCTGAGCGCCACCGCGGAGGTAACGCACGATTTTGAGCTGGTCGAGATCTGATGTCCGAGATCGCGCGCAGCTTCGACGCACTGGTCCAGGAGTTCTATGCCGGGTGGTTTCGATTCTATCCGGCGGCGGCCCTGCAGTGCGGGGTCTCCGGTTACGAAGGGGGATTGCCGGCGATCGACGACGATGAGATCGGGGCTCTGGGCTCCTGGTTGGAGAACATGATCCTGGCGCTGGAAGAGTTCGATTTCCACGCTCTGGATGACGACCGGCAGCTCGATCTGCAGCTGCTGTTCGGCGCCTGCCAATGCGAGTATCAACAGTTGGTGGTTCAGGATTGGCGGCAGCGGGACCCGCTACGCTATCTCCCGGTGACCGGAGTGCGGCAACTGGTGGAGGCTCCGCAGATCGAGCGGAGCGAAGCGCTGAGCCGATATCTCTCCCGCATTCCCGAGTACCTGCGCCACGCCCGCGCGCAGTTAGGCACCACCCCGGCGCAGGTCCCGCCCCTGTGGCTCAATACGGCGCTGGAACAGGGACGTAGCGACTGCGGCTACTTGCGAGGATTGAAGACCAGCCGGTTGCAGTTGCGCGGGTACGAGAATGCGCTACGCATCCGTGCTTTGTGCGACGAGGCCGCCGAGGCGCTGGACGGCTATCTCCACTTTCTGGAACAGGTGATCGCGCCGGCGGCGGCAGGCACTCCCGCCTGCGGTGAATCCCAGTTTCTGCAACTGTTGCGTCATCGTCACTTCCTGCCCGCAGATCCGGAACGGCTGTCGGCGCTGGTGCGCCGAGTGCATGATCAGGCGCAAACACAGTTGCAGGAGCTGTGCGAAACACAGGCGCCGGGACGCGCAGCGGGCGCCTGGCTGGACGAGATCTCGGCGCATCGCTGGGAATCCCCGCAAGAGCGATTGGAATTCGCCCGACATCAGTGCGAATCGCTGCGCAGCAAGCTCACACAAAACAATCTGTTTACAATCCCGTCTCAGCCGGCGCCGCTACGATGCACGGAACCACCGCCGGTACTCGATTACGACAATGCGATCATCGGTTATCGGCAACCGGTTCCGGGCGACCCCGAACTGCGGGGAACCCTTTGCCTGGACCCGGAGGATAGTTCCCCGGCCGCATTGACCATCCGCTGCATCCGCTACGGCTGGTCCGGCTTCCACCTGCTGGCCATCGCGGCAGCCGAAGCGGTGGCGTCGGGCGGCCTGATGCGGCGGCTCAACCCCGCCCCCGGCATGGCGGGCGGTTGGCTGCTCTATGCCGAGCAACTGCTGTTTGAACAAGGCGTCTCCATCGGCGCCGATCTCTCCCTGATGCGGCTGCTGGAGCAGACCTACCGGACCCGTCTGGCGCTACTGGATCTGGAGGTGCACCTGCACGGCCTGAATGTGGACGAAGCGCTGCGCCGGCTGGTATCGGTGCCGGGGGTGACCGAGGCGCGGGCGCGCATGGATCTGCTGCACCTGACCCGCTTCCCCAGCGATGCGCTGGCGGCGGTGGTAGGCTGGCAGCTGTTTGCCGCGTTGCGCGAACAGCGGAAACGGCACCAGCCTGACGATTCCCTGGCCGCATTTCACGCCCGCCTGCTGGAACAGGGCATGGCGCCGGTTCCGCTTTTGATCAAGCGCAATCATGGGGCGGCGGTGTGGAATGAACTGGCGGCCACCTTGGAACTGCCGTGCAAATAGCTTTTGGAGTTGGGGGCCGGCGGCAGTAGAATACCCCCCTCTTTCAACCCGGCGGTGAAAACAATCTGGATCGATGACCAAGTCTCTCAAACGTCTGAAGCTTCATGGTTTCAATAACCTCACCAAGACACTCAGCTTCAATATCTACGACGTCTGTTACGCCAACAGTCCGGAGCAGATGCACGCCTATATCGAGTACATCGATGAGGCCTATAACGCGGAGCGGCTGACCCAGATCCTGACCGATGTCGCCAACATCATCGGCGCCAACATCCTCAATATCGCGCATCAGGATTACGACCCGCAGGGTGCGAGCGTGACCATGCTGATCTCGGAAGAGCCGGTGGCCGCCGAATATCTCTCCAATACCGAGGCGCCGGGTCCGCTGCCGGATGCGGTGGTGGCCCACCTGGACAAGAGTCACATCACCGTCCACACCTATCCGGAGAGCCACCCCGACAGCGGCATCAGCACCTTCCGCGCCGATATCGACGTCTCCACCTGCGGCCGTATCTCGCCGCTCAAGGCGTTGAACTATCTGATTCACTCCTTCGAGTCCGACATCGTGACCATGGATTACCGGGTGCGCGGTTTTACCCGTGACGTGCGCGGCCGCAAGCATTTCATCGACCACAACATCAGCTCTATCCAGAACTATCTGTCGCGGGATACCAAGCGGCGTTATCAGATGGTGGACGTCAACGTCTACCAGGAGAACATCTTCCACACCAAGATGATGATCAAGGACTTCACCCTGGATCACTACCTGTTCTGTGTGGATGAGTGCGACCTTTCGGAGAAGGAGCGTCTGCGGCTGCATAAACTGCTGCGGCGTGAGGTGGCGGAGATCTTCTACGGCGAGAACCTCTCCCGCAATCTGGAGTTCTGATCGTTCCCGAATCCCGCTATTCGGATTCCTTCTCCGGCGGCCACTGCCGCGCCAGCAGCTGCACCGGATGCAGCACCTCCACCGCCGACCCCGCCGCCCGGACCGCCGCCCTCAGTTGCAGAGCGCAGCCGGTGTTGGAGGTGACGACGATCTCCGCCCCGCAGGTGCGCATCGCCTCCAGCTTATGGTCCCGCAATTGGTCCGCGAGCTGCGGTTCACTCAACAGATAACGTCCCGCCCCCCCGCAACAGCGATCGTTGTCCGGCAGCGGCGACACCTCCAACTCCGGGATGCGCCGTAGCAGCCGGAGCGGCGCATCGGCATCGCCCAGCACGTTCTGCAGCGAGCAGGGAGTGTGCACCGCAACCCGTTGCGCCAGGGGGCGAAACGACAGCCGGTCGATCTGCGGCAACCGTTCCAGGAAGGCGCTGATATCCAGCACCGGGACCGGCAGCGGCGCACCCCGCGCTCCGTATTCGGAAAGGTGGGCGCCGCAGCCGCTGGCGACGGTAAGGATCGCCTCCACGCCCAGCCCGTCGAAGGCGCGCCGGTTGCCCGCCGCCGCCCGTTCCGCCCTTCGCTCGTCCCCCGCCTGCAGATGCATGGCGCCGCAACAACCCTGTTCCGCGGGGACCGCCACCTCCACTCCCAACCGGGTCAGCAGGTCGATCGCCGCCAGCAGTGCCGGCTGGTCGGTAATTCGTCCCACGCAGCCGGTAAACAGCGCCACTCGCCCGACGGATTCCCCGGCCGGACGGTACCGCGCCTGCCAGCGGATCGGGCGCTGCAAAGGGGGCAACAAGGCATCCCGGCGCCGCAACCCCGCTCCCGCTCCCCGCACCAACCGGCGAATCGGAGCGGACTGTTCATAAAGGTATGCCAGGAAAGCCGCAGAGCGCCGGTAAGGGAGCCGGGAGAGCAGCGCGAGCGTCACCCGGGTGGCAAGACGGCGATAAGCCGGTTCGTTCTCCCGCTGCCGGATCCGGGCCGCGGTGATGAGCCGGACGTACCGCACCCCGGAGGGACAGGCCGGCTCGCAGGACCGGCACACCAGACAGTGATCGAGATGCAGCCGCAGCCGCTTCCCGCTCACCAGCCCCTCGAAAGCCCCCTGGATCAGCGCGATCCGGCCACGCGGCGACTCCCCCTCGTCCCGGCTCTGCCGGTAGGTGGGGCAGGCGGGGAGGCAGTAGCCGCATTTCACGCAGCGGTCGGCTTCGGCAAGGATCTCTTCAAGGTGCACGGCTATGGGTCGGCGGTGAATTTGGGTTGGTATCGGCCAGAATCGGGATTATGGTGGATTGGGGGGCGTTGATCCATAATACCCGCGGGCGTTCCCCGAGTCCCGGAGGCCGCGATTTCCCGGCAGCGGGCTTGTAACTTCGGCCGGAGTTGGGTAACATTCGCGCTCTTTTTTCAAGCGGTTGAAGGCCCCGCACGATTCGGTGATCGCGGGCGCGGAATGAAACGCGACGGACACCGGTCCGGGACCGACGACATAGGTTTTCTCTTGGAGCAGATCCAATGACGACTGTAAGTGCAAAGCCGGCGGAGGTGCGCCGCGACTGGTATCTGGTGGATGCCGCCGACAAGACTCTCGGCCGGTTGGCCAGCGAAATCGCCAGCCGCCTGCGCGGCAAGCATAAGCCGGAATATACCCCGCATGTGGATACCGGCGACTATATTGTGGTGGTGAACGCCGAGAAGGTGCGCGTCACCGGCAACAAGATGAGCGACAAGATGTACCATCATCACACCGGCTACATCGGGAACCTCAAGTCAATCAGCCTGGAAAAGCTGTTGGCCAAGGCCCCGGAGCGGGTGATCGAGACCGCGGTGAAGGGGATGCTCCCCAAGAATGCGCTGGGTCGTGCCATGTTCAAGAAACTGCGGGTCTACGCCGGCCCGGAGCACAAGAACCAGGCACAGCAGCCCAAGCCGCTGGAATTCTGAACCACCGCCGTTGAACCAGTAATCTGAAATCGGAATCAAATAAGATGGCAGCAACCCAAACCTACGCAACCGGTCGTCGCAAAAGCTCCACTGCGCGCGTGTACCTCGCTCCCGGCAAAGGGGAGATCATGGTGAACAATCGTCCGCTGGACAAGTTCTTCGGCCGCGAAACCGCCCGTATGGTGGTTCGCCAGCCGCTGAACCTGGCCGAGGTTGCGGACAAGGTGGATCTGCGGATCAGCGTCACCGGCGGCGGCACCACCGGCCAGGCCGGCGCCATCCGTCACGGCATCGCCCGCGCCCTGTCGCAGTATGACGAGTCGCTGCAGAGCGCTATGCGCAAGGCCGGCTTCCTGACCCGCGACGCCCGCGAGGTGGAACGCAAAAAGGTCGGTCTGCACAAGGCCCGCAAGCGTCCGCAGTACTCCAAGCGCTAAGCGCCGGAGTCAGTTCCGGTTCCTGGCTGCAGGAGACGCTTACCCGCTGGTTCCAAAATTGGGGACTCGTCTAATGGTAGGACAGCGGACTCTGACTCCGTATGTCGAGGTTCGACTCCTCGGTCCCCAGCCAAACAAAAAGCCCGCTTCCGCGGGCTTTTTGCTTTTTGGGGCCGGCTTTTCTCTATCTATTTCCCCGATTTCTGGTGATCGGTTTCGTGGCTGATCTGATTCTTTGTTTTAAGTTTGCTAATCAGTTTCGCAGCCCACGAACCCTTACTCCCTTTTCTGCTTTCTTTACTCAGGCTGCGAGCCTATTTCTTTTGCTTGCCCAAAAGAAATAGGCGAAAGAAAAGGGCACCCCGGTTCCTTGCCCCTGCGGGGTTCCCTGCGCGCCTCGGGCTTTCCGGGGCTCCAGCGACGGGCGGTCCCTCGCCCGC
>JBNKCL010000042.1:0-35258 GCA_050287725.1 Sedimenticolaceae bacterium | reverse complement strand
GCAAAAGAAAGGGGCTCGCAGCCTGAGCAAAGGAAGTAGAAAAGAAAATCGATGGAGACGGGCTGCGAAAATAATTACCAAGAAACGAAAAATGCCTGCCGGATGCTAAGCTGGACCCCGGCCTACGCCGGGATGACGAATGCCAACAACCAAACCTTATTAAGAAAATCCGGGCGAATAGGCCACGAAACGAATTACCGACACAAAGACAGCCCCAACCGCTCAATAACCGCCCCGCGCCCGTTTCTGCCGCCACTGCGCGAACCACCGCCACACCCACCCCTCCGGCCGCGCATGCCCGGTCAGGAGATAACTGAGCACGTTGGCGTTCTGGAGGTTCCAGCTCATCCGGAAGGAGGCGGAACGCCGCCCGCAGAAAAGCAGTCGATCCCCGACCTTCATTCCCAGACCCGGTTCCGGCAACAGAGTGCGATCCTCGCCCCGGACATGCAGCAACGGGATACAGTGCAACATCCGTTCACGTTCCCCGGGATCCATATAGAGGTGTTCCAGCGCAACCCGTTCCCCTTCCGCCAGTGCGTGGCAGACCGCGGATGCCATTCCCGGATGCAGTTCGATCTCCCACACCGTCGGCGTCTGCTCATCCACCAGCGCCGCAATCCGGCTCACCAACTCGCAGGCCCAGGCATCTTCCTGGAACAGCGCCAGCCCCATGAATTCGGCCAACATCGGGGTGGCCAGCAGCACCCGGATCTTCTCGGCGATGATGGAACTGGGGTGCATCACCATCTCCGCCCGTACCGCATCTATGATCGATTGGTTGTCCTGCAGATTTTGACGCGCCACCACAAACAACCTCGGGTTCAACTCCCGCGCCGTCATAATAATGGAGAGGTTGTTCACATCGTTGTTGGTCCCCGCCACCAACCCCACGGCGCGCTCGATTCCCGCTTCCTGCAGGGTCACCGCCTCGGTTCCCCATCCCGTGACGCAACCATCCGGCGGGGTACCGGTCAACTCGGGCGTCGCTTCCACCACCACCACCTGCAACCCCTCCTGCCGCAGCCGCCGGTAAAGCGCCTTACCGAAACGGCCATAGCCGCACACGATCCAGTGACCGTTACGCGGCGGATAGATCGGCTCCTGTAACGGCTCCTCCTCCAGCGAAGAGAGCCACTCCTGCATCAGTGAGAGACAGGGCGCCTGAAAAGCGGTGGCAAAATGGAGCGCGAAAAGATTGAACGGATCGATAATGTAATCAGTGCCGAAGGAGGCCATATTGGCCTCCACCTCCTGGGAGTCGGCGCGACAGATAACGGGGATTCGATTGTGTAACAGCTTGGCGGCCACCGCGATCTTCAGGTTCAGCTCGTTACTCCGGGAGAGCGCCGCCACCCCCTCGCAGAACGGATTCCGCAAACCCGCCTGCAGCAGGGTGTCCGGCAATCCGGCATCGCCGCACAAGGCGGGTACGTACTGTCGCAGATTCTCCATCTGCAACATATTGACCCGCTCCGCATCATCGTCCACCACCACCGCCCGCTGACCGCGGTCGGTCAACGCCCGCACCAGGACCCGGCCGGTCTCGCCGTAACCGCAGATCAGGTAGAACGGTTCCCGCAATCGGCGCACCTGCCGGGCGAAACGCTTCTCCGCCAGCGCGTGCCGAAAGACCGGATCCTGTACCAGTGCGATCAGGGTACCGATGGAGTAGATCCAGACCACCACCGTGGAGTAGATGGAGAAGGTAACCCATAACCGCTGGGCCTCGGTGAACGGATAGGGGATCTCCCCGAGACCGATGGTGCTGGCCATGAAACTGATGAAGTAGAAGGCGTGGAAGATATCCATACGCCAGGGATTGCCGTCGGCATCCACGCCGGGAATCAGCGTCAACCCCAGCACCGCCACCGCATAGGCGACCACCAGCGCGATCAGCGGCGTCCGCATGCGCCGCAGGGCGATAAAGATAACGGTGTCCACTCCGGACCGCCTCCGTCAGCGCGGCGCGTTCAGCGCCGCAGGATCGCGGTTTCGACCACCAGCAACACCACCGACACGACATTCGCCAGCATGGCGCCGCCGGAGAGGGAAACGATGCTGGCGGTCACCGTCGGCGTCAAACCCACATGACTCACATGCTCCGCCACCACCCACACCAACGATGCGGCGAACAGTTGCAACACCGCCACCAGGCTGGTGGCCAGCAGCACCGCGCCGATTTGTGTCCGATCCCCAAACTTGAGAATGGTGGCGATCACGTTGACCACCACCACCGCGAACAGCTCGAATACGTGGTGATGTTCCGGGTTATCCAGTTCCCCAACAAAAAAACCGAAATTGAGGGTCAACGCCAAAACGATAAAAAAGCCAAAGACCACCTTTTCCGGATTCATCGCTCTCTCCTAAAGTTGTTCCGCCGGTTCTTCGCGGCTCGGTCAATATCGCACAATCATAAGGATCAAGGTAGACAACCTTGGCCGAAACGGGAAACCGGCGATTCGTATCCTGGAACCCCACACACTCGCCGGCATTGTTACCTATAGTAACAACTGATACCCTTTCCCCATGCCGACTCTGCCAGACCCGGACAAACTGAAAGAACGCGCCCTGTTGCTGGTGCTGCTGGCCCTGTTGTTGTTCGCCTCTCCTTTGACGATCGCCTGGGCCAGGGACGAGACCCATTGGCTGCTTCCCTACCTGCTGTGGCTGCTGCTGATCGGAATCGGCGCCTGGCTGCACTACCGGTACGGCCGCCATGACCTATGAAGTCGGAGCGCTGTTCGGCGGCAGTGCAATCTACCTGTTGCTGCTCTTTCTGGTCGCCTATGCCACGGAACGGGGCTGGATCCCGGAACGGCTGGTCCGCACGCCCCTGGTATATGTCCTCTCGCTCGGGGTGTACGCCACCTCCTGGAGTTATTACGGGAGTGTCGGATTCGCCCAACAGCAGGGGTTCCTGTTTCTCACCATCTATCTGGGCGTCACCATCGCTTTCCTGCTCAGCCCGCTGCTGCTGCGGCCGATCCTGCGACTGACCCGGGACTTTCAGCTCACATCGCTGGCCGATCTGTTCGCCTTTCGCTACCGCAGCCAAAGCGCGGGGGTCATCGTCACCCTGTTCATGCTGGTGGGTTCGCTGCCCTATATCGCCCTGCAGATCCGCGCCGTCACCGAATCGCTTCAGGTCCTCACCGGAGAGAGCACCCCGGAACCGCTGGCCCTCTGGTTCTGCGCCATCCTGACGCTGTTCGCCATCCTGTTCGGGGCGCGTCACATCTCGCCACGCGAGAAACACCACGGACTGGTGGCGGCGATCGCCTTCGAGTCCTTTATCAAGCTGGTGGCGCTGCTGATGGTGGGCATGTTCGCCCTGTTCGGGATCTTCTCCGGCCCCGGCGATCTGGGACAGTGGTTGACGAACCACCCGGAGGCGCTGACATCGCTCTACGCCCCGGCGCGCGAAGGACCCTGGCTGACTCTGCTGTTTCTGGCCTTTACCGCCGCATTTCTGCTGCCGCGTCAGTTCCACATGGCGTTTGCCGAGAATCTCTCTCCGCGCGCCCTGACTGCGGCCAGCTGGGGGTTCCCGCTGTTTCTGTTGCTGCTCAATCTGGCCATCCCTCCCATCCTCTGGGCCGGACAATCCCTGCAACTGGAGATGGATCCCGATTACTTCGTACTCGGCATCACCCTGGGACACGGACCGGCCTGGTTGCCGGTGCTGGCCTTCATCGGCGGTGTCTCGGCCGCCAGCGCCATGGTGATCGTCACCACCCTGGCGCTCTCCTCCATGAGCCTGAACCATCTGCTGCTGCCCGCCAGTTACCCCGATCCCAGGGTCAATCTCTATCACTGGCTGCTCTGGGGACGCCGTTTCCTGATCGGCGTCATCATCATGAGCGGGTTCGTGTTCTATCGCCTGCTGCAAGAGAATCAGGGACTGGTGCAGTTGGGTCTTATCTCGTTCGTGGCGGTGGCGCAATTTCTTCCGGGCATCATCGGCGCACTCTTCTGGCGCCGTGCCAACCGCACCGGCTTCATTGCCGGCCTGCTGGGCGGCATCGCCGTCTGGACCCTCACCCTGTTGGCCCCGCTGTTGGAAAGTTCCGGCCTCATCAGCAGCAGTCTCGGTATTCAAACACTGCAGCAATACTCCTCGCTTGATCACTGGGAATTTGCCACCTTCTGGTCTTTGAGCGTAAACGTGGTGCTGTTTGTCCTGGGATCGCTGTTTACGCCTCAGACGGAGGGGGAACAGGAGACAGCGTATGCATGTCGCAGCGATGCGGTAATGCCGCTCTCCGGGATCGTGGCGGCCCGTTCTCCGGAACAGTTCATGACGGGTCTGGCCAATGTGATCGGGCGGGCGACTGCGCGAAAAGAGGTGCAACAGGCGCTGACCGATCTGGGACTCAACGCCGACGAGACCCGACCGGCGGAGCTGCGGCAATTGCGGGAACGAATCGAACGCAACCTCTCCGGTCTGGTAGGCCCGCAGATGGCCCACATGATCATCACCCAGCAACTGGAGATGGATAGCCTGGCAAAAACGGCGCTGGCCGATTCCATGCGCCATGTGGAAAAACGGCTGGAGGAGTCCCGCCTGCAGTTGCGGGGACTGGCCGGCGACCTGGACAATCTGCGGCGTTTTCACCGCCAGATCCTGCTGGACCTGCCGCTGGGGGTGTGCGCGGTGGACCCGGAACAGACCGTGGTACTCTGGAACCTGGCACTGGAGGCGATCAGCGGCATCTCCGAAGACGACGCAGTGGGGCGCTATCTCAGCACCCTGAAAGAGCCGTGGGGGCAACTGCTGGGCGGTTTCACGCTGTCACAGGACGAACAGGTTCACCACCTGGAACTGGAACTGGAGGGGCGGCCCCGCTGGTTCAATCTGCACAAGGCAAAGGTACTGGATACCGGCGCCGGAAAGCTGGACCCCGGACGCACCTCCGTGGTGATCCTGTTGGAGGACATGACCGACCTGGAGACCCTGGAGGCGGAGCTGGCCCACAGCGACCGGCTCGCCTACATCGGCCGGCTGGCTGCCGGATTTGCGCACGAGATCGGCAATCCGGTCACCGGGATCGCCTCCCTGGCGCAAAATCTGCGGGAGGAGGTCGATTCAGAGGCGGCGCGGGAGAGTGCGGCGATCATCCTGCAACAAACCCATCGGATCTCCTCCATTCTTCACTCGCTGATGAACTTCAGCCGCAGCGGCAGCGTAGGCGCGGATTTTCAGCTTTTCCCGCTATCGGAGATCATCGACGATGCCATTGTGCTGGTGCGTCTCAGTCACGAACGCAAACAGGTCCAATGCAGCGGTCGTTGCCCGGATAACCTCATCATCAACGGTGACCGACAGGGACTCTCCCAAATGCTGGTCAATCTTCTCACCAATGCTTTCGACGCCTCGGCACCGGGTGACCGGGTAGAGTTGGCCGCTTACTCCCAGAATGACCGGATTGTAATTGAGGTATCGGATCATGGATCGGGGATTCCGTCCGAGATGCGGGAAATCGTATTTGAGCCCTTCTTCACCACCAAGCAACCGGGTGAAGGAACCGGGCTGGGACTCTCCCTGGTGCATAAGATCGTTCAGGAGCATGGCGGTGAAATCGTTATCGAATCGGAAGCGGGCCTCGGTACGCGGGTAACGGTATCCCTGCCCCGACCCCAAGGAACGGCATAGCCATGACCCAGATTCTCATTATCGAAGACGAAGCGGTGATCCGCGGCGCTGTTCGCAAGCTGTTGGAGCGCAACGGCTACAATGTGGCGGAAGCCGGCTCGGTGGAAGAGGCGGAAGCGAACCACGACCTCTCTACACTGCAACTCATCATCGCCGACCTCCGGCTTCCCGGGGAACCCGGGACGGCGGTGATCGGGCGGGCCGGTGAAACCCCGGTGCTGATCATGACCAGCTACGCCACGGTGCGGTCCGCCGTAGACGCTATCAAACAGGGGGCGGTGGATTACATCGCCAAACCGTTCGATCACGATGAACTGCTGCTGCTGGTAAAACGCATCCTGCAACAGGAGCGACTGGAACGGCAGAACCGCGCACTCCAATCGGATCTGGAGCGGATCTACCCGGTGGACGGCATGGTGGGCAACTGTCCCGCCATGCGGGAGGTGTGCCGACAGCTCTCCAAGGTGGCGCCTACCGACTCCACCGTCCTGATCCTGGGGGAGTCGGGCACCGGCAAAGAGTTGGTGGCCCGTGCCCTGCACGCGCACAGCCGGCGCAGCAACGCCCCGATCATCACCGTAAACTGCGCCGCCATCCCGGAGGCGGTGGTGGAATCGGAACTGTTCGGTCACGAAAAAGGGGCCTTTACCGGCGCCGATACCACGCGGCCGGGACTGGTGGAGAGCGCCGACGGCGGCACCCTGTTCCTGGACGAGATCGGCGAACTGCCCTTAGCGGCCCAGGCCCGGCTGCTGCGGGTGTTGCAAGACGGTGAGATTCGGCGGGTCGGTTCCGAACAGGCGCGACAGGCCGATATCCGGCTGATCGCCGCCACCCATCGCGACCTGCGACAACTGGTGCAGGAGCAACGCTTTCGCAGCGACCTCTATTTCCGGCTGCGAGTGGTGGAGATGCGGCTGCCGCCGTTGCGGGAGCGGGGAGACGACATTCAGGCGCTGGCCCACTTCCTGCTGAAAAAAGCGGTCCGGCAACTGAGCCGCCCGGACCTGACCCTGAGCCGCAGCGCGTTGGAGGCGATCCGCCGCTACCGCTGGCCGGGCAATGTACGCGAACTCTCCAACGCCATCGAACGGGCGGTGATCCTGTGCGAGGGTGACGCCATCACCCCGGAGTACCTGGCCATCGACCACCCCACCGCCGGCGACCCGCACGCCGGCGCCAACGAGGGGCTTTCGCTGGAAGAGTACTTCCGCCGCTTTGTGTTGGAGCAGCAGGAACATATGAACGAGACCGAGCTGGCGAAGAAACTCGGGATCAGCCGCAAGGCGCTATGGGAACGACGCCAGCGTTTCGGTATTCCCCGTCCCCCGAAATCGAAAAATCGGACCTGACCCGGGGTCCCCGGCATTCGCTTTCCGATGCCCTGAATCCTGCGCAACACCAAATAAGAATTATTTTCCTAAGTTTTTCCCGGATTACCGATAGGAACAGTACTGTTTCTTTTCGTAACAAATAGTCTGTTTTTGTGTTACCGCACGAATCAATTTCATCGTTTTTTACAGCTCTAGAATCTGTATAACTTATTGTTTTTGGTTGACTTTTAAACCGTGCGCATTTCACAATCCGGGGCACGCACCGGTAGCGGCCGGGATACGACACATGGGCGTGGGGCTGTGTTGCGGCAGGGGAGGAGAGCCGCCGGCGAACCGGGCTTCGGAGATAACGCAACTCAACTGCATCGGGAGCGAATCGAACATGAATAATCAAGCGGAACAGTACTGGAAGGCGAATCTACGCCTGGTCTCCATACTACTGGTGATCTGGTTTGTGGTTTCGTACCTTTTCGGCATCATACTGGTCGAGCCTCTCAACGCCATCAAGATCGGCGGCACCGGTTTGGGCTTCTGGTTTGCCCAACAGGGCTCGATCTATGTTTTTGTGGCGCTGATCTTTGTCTATGTCAAACGCATGGACAAACTGGATCAGAAATTCGACGTACACGAAGATTAAGGGGACTCACCAATGGATCTACAAACATTGACCTATCTGGTGGTGGGCGCCACCTTCGCGCTCTATATCGGCATCGCCATCTGGTCGCGTGCCGCCACCACCGGCGAATTTTACGTGGCCGGCAAGGGTGTCCATCCGGTACTCAACGGTATGGCCACCGGCGCCGACTGGATGTCTGCGGCATCGTTCATCTCCATGGCCGGGCTGATTGCCTTCAAGGGTTATGACGCTTCGGTCTATCTGATGGGCTGGACCGGCGGCTATGTGCTGCTGGCGATGCTGCTGGCGCCCTATCTGCGCAAGTTCGGCAAATTCACGGTGCCGGAGTTCATCGGCGAGCGTTTCTACTCCCAGACCGCCCGTATCGTGGCGGTGATCTGCCTGATCGTGGCCTCCATTACCTATGTAATCGGCCAGATGAAGGGCGTGGGCGTGGCCTTCTCCCGCTTCCTGGAAGTGGATTTCAAGATCGGCGTTATGGTGGGTATGGCCATCGTGTTCGTGTATGCGGTGCTGGGCGGTATGAAGGGCATCACCTACACCCAGGTCGCACAATACTGCGTGCTGATTCTGGCCTACACCATCCCCGCCATCTTCATCTCTCTGGCGCTGACCGACACCCTGCTGCCGCAGATGGGGCTCTCCGCCACCATGGCGGACGGCAGCGGCGTCTATATGCTGGATAAACTGGATCAGGTGGTGACCGACCTCGGCTTCGCCCCCTATACCACACAGAAAGGGTCGACCCTGAACATGGTGATGCTGACCCTGTCGCTGATGATCGGTACCGCCGGTCTGCCGCACGTGATCATCCGTTTCTTCACCGTTCCCAAGGTGAAGGATGCGCGCTCCTCCGCCGGTTGGGCGCTGGTGTTCATCGCCATCCTCTACACCACTGCCCCGGCGGTGGGTGCCATGGCGCGGTTGAACCTGATGCACACCATCCAGACCGGTCCGGTTGGTGAAGCGACCGCCAACATCGCGATCGACCAGGTGCCTGCCTGGATGACCAACTGGAAGACCACCGGCCTGCTGGATTGGGAAGATAAGAACGGCGACGGCCGCATCCAGTACTATGACGAGAGTGGCCTGGGCGACAAGGCCGCGGAATACGGCTGGCAAGGCAACGAGATGACCAAGGTGGATCGTGACATCATGGTGCTGGCCAATCCTGAGATCGCGGGTCTGCCCAACTGGGTGATCGCGCTGGTGGCGGCCGGCGGTCTGGCGGCAGCTCTCTCCACCGCGGCGGGTCTGTTGCTGGCCATCTCCTCGGCTATCTCCCATGACCTGTTGAAGGGCGTGTTCATGAAGGACATCTCCGAGAAAGGGGAACTGATGGCCAGTCGTATCGCCATGGCAGGCGCCATCGTGGTGGCAGGTATACTGGGTATGCATCCGCCCGGCTTCGCCGCCCAAGTGGTGGCCCTGGCGTTCGGATTGGCGGCCTCGTCCATCTTCCCGGCCCTGATGATGGGGATCTTCAACAAGCGGGCGAACCGTACCGGTGCCATCTGGGGCATGCTGTCCGGCCTGCTGTTCACCCTGATCTACATCTTCTGGTTCAAGGGGTGGTTCTTCGTCCCGGGTACCGAGATGGCGGCCAATGTCGAAGAGAACTGGCTGTGGGGTATTCAGCCGGAATCGATCGGCGCCTTGGGTGCGGTGGTTAACTTTGTAGTGGCCTACGTCGTATCCAAAGTGACGGCGGCTCCGCCGGAACACATCCAGCATCTGGTGGAAGACATTCGTGTCCCCAAAGGTGCGACTGCCGCTGTAGACCATTGATGGTCTGAACGGCAAGCAAATAGGGCCCCGCCAACTTGGCGGGGCCTTTTTTCCTTACCCATTGAACAGCCCGGTTGCGGCCTAATCCAACTATACTTCCGGTTTTAGCACGAGAGCCTTATGGAAATCGAACTGATCGAGATCCGGGATTTTCTGGCGCTACGGCCCCCTTTCGATACCCTGCCCGAAGAGCGACTGAATCAGTTGCTGGAGGCGTTCAAGATCCGTTATCTGCGCCGGGGCAGCGTCTTTCCACCCGCTGATGCGGATGGCGATTATCTCTATATCGTACGCAGCGGCGCCATCGAACTGCGCGACGATCAAAAAAAATTGCACGGCAAACTGGCAGAGGGTGATTTCTATACCACCGCTTGTCAGCTGGTGGATCTCGACCCCACCACCAATAATGCGGCGGTGGAGGATACCCTGCTCTATCTGCTCCCCTGCCCGGTCCTCAAGACCCTGCGTCAGGAGGTCGCCGAGTTCGATCGTCACTTCAGCGACTCCATCCGGGAGCGGCTGAAACATGCCGTCAGTAACGTAAAAGTAACCACCGACCAAGGCGTCGCCTACATGACGGTAGAGGTCGCGGAGCTGATCAGCAAAACGCCGGTCACGCTCGACGTCCACGCCACGATTCAGGAGGTGGCGCAGGTAATGACCGAACAAAACGTCTCTTCGGTGATGCTGATGGAGAATGGGAAACTGGCCGGCATGATTACCGACAGTGACCTGCGCAAGCGCTGTGTGGCTACCGGCATATCGGTAACACAACCGGCCAGCTCCATCATGACCACTCACCTGGAAACCATCCAGCACGACGACCTGGCGCTGGAAGCGATGATGACCATGACCCGGCTCCACCTCCATCACCTGCCGGTGCTGAAAGGCGAGCACCTGTTCGGGATGCTGACCGCCACCGATTTCACCCGCTACAACAGCAAGAACCCAACCTTCATGGTCACCGATATCCGGAAGTCGCATGACCTGTCGGAGTTGGTCAAGATCTGCGATCGCCTGCCGACGCTGCAACTTCAGCTGGACAACTCCGGCGCCTCCGCCCGTCACATCGGCGAGGCGGTATCACTGATCACCGATGCGCTCACTACCCGTTTGATCGAACTGGCCCAGGCCAAACTGGGGCCGGCACCGGTGCCGTTCGTTTGGGTTTGCGGAGGTTCCCAGGCTCGCCGGGAGCAAACCTCGCACTCGGATCAGGACAACGCCCTGATCCTGGCGGACGACATGACACCGGAACATGAACCCTATTTCGAGGAGTTGGCGCGCTCGGTGTGCGACGGCCTCCACGCCTGCGGTTTCGTGTACTGCCCGGGCGACGCCATGGCCACCAATCCCCAGTGGCGTCAACCGCTGCGTACCTGGCGCGGATATTTCCATAACTGGATCAATAAACCGGAACCCAAGGCGCTGATGTTGGCCAGCATCTTCTTCGACCTGCGACCGGTCCATGGCGAACACCGACTCTACCAACGTCTGCAGGTGGAGATCCTGAACAAGACCCGCAATAACGGCATCTTCACCGCCTATATGGCCGCCAACGCCCTCACCCACCGGCCGCCGCTCGGGTTCTTCCGCACCTTTGTACTGATCCACGACGGCAAACATGACGACACCCTCGATCTCAAACACCGCGGTATCGTCCCGATTACCGACATCGCCCGGGCGCTGGCGCTGTCTCAGGGGGTGAGCGCGATCAATACCAATGATCGGTTACAGGCCGCAGTCCGGTCGGGAGCCCTGAGCGAAGAGATGGGAGAGAACCTGGAGGATGCGCTGGAGTTCATTGCCAGCCTGCGCATCCGGCACCAGGCCAACCAGATACGTCAGGGAGAACCCATCGACAACTACCTGCCGCCCGACGATCTGTCGGAACTGGACCGCAAGCACCTGCGGGACGCCTTCAAGGTGATCCAGGGTATGCAGGAGACCATGGATCACCGTTATCAACTGGCGCGTTTCCGCTGATCATGTGGCGATATTTTTTCAGCAAAGAGCGGCAACGCAAACTGTCTCTGGCCGGCACCGGACCGGGCGTCATGCACGACTTTCTTTCCGCACCCCACCCGGACCGGCGTCAGGACTGGCGAGAAGTGGAGATCGTGGCGTTGGATCTGGAGACCACCGGCCTGAACCCGGAACGGGACCATATCCTCAGCTTCGGTCTGGTTCGGCTCCAGCACGGCTGCATCCACCTGGACAGCGCCTGGCACGAGATCGTGCGCATCGAAGGGCCGATCCCGGAAGCGGCGGCGGTAATCCACAAAATCACCGACGATCGGGCGGCCGCCGGCCGACCGTTAGCGGAACTGCTGCCGCAACTGCTGACGCGCTTGGCCGGCAAGGTGCTGCTGGTGCACTACAGCCGCATCGAGCAGAACTTTCTCGACGCGGCCTGCCGCCGTCTCTACGGCGCACCCTTCATCATGCCGATCATCGACACTCTGCGTATGGCCCATCGGTTGCTGGAGTTGCGCAATCACACCATCCAGCCCGGAAACCTGCGTCTGTTCAATCTGCGGCCGCTCTACGGCCTGCCACAATACAAGGCCCACAACGCCCTGTACGACGCGCTGGCCACTGCGGAACTGTTTCTCGCCATGGCCGCCGACGCGGCGCCCACCGGCAATCAAAAGATCGGAGGATTTATTAACGCATGAGCAGTACCGACCAATCCCAAACCAGAAGATTCAAGCTTCCCAGGCTCTACAAAAACTTACTATTGCTGGCAGTGGTGATCGGGCCGCTCTGGTGGCTGCTGCTCACCGATGACGGTCGGCGCAGGACCGATCTGGTGATGCTGGAACTGTTCGGAGAACCGACGCTCCTCCTCAATCTGCAGGCCCTCGATTCGCAGTTCTCGGAAGCGCAGTTCATGACACTCTATCCCGATCTGGATTGGCAGTGCCAAGCGCGTTCCACCGAGTTCGGCGACCGCATCTGCTTCACCCGGATCGGCATCTTCAATGACGTGCCCGCCAGTTATGTAACCCTGTTCTTCCGGGGCCCCGGCATCAACGCCCTGAAACTGGTGTACCGCCCCCGGTACCATACCTATCTGCGCAGTGAACTGACCCACCAGCTGGGCACTGCCCGAAACAGAAACAACGGTTCGGTGCTGAGTTGGCAAACCGAGCACGGCTATATCCTGATGCCCACCGCCGCGGAACACGAAGATGAGTCCGCCCTGCTGTGGTTCTCGTCCGCCCAAATGGCGCAGAACGATTCCGCGAGCGGCAAACCATAGGTTGGAAACACGGCGACCTGGAACTCGATCATGATCTGTTTTATAAGGAAAAACCGTATGGCCCTGATAATTGGCCGCCCCATCAGCCACCGGCCGCTTGTACGGCGGCCCGTCTATTCAGCAACACAAGTAGCGATATAAGGAGAACCCTCATGTCCGAAAAGGTATACGACATCCCGGCCGATTTTGCCCGCCAGGCAAACATCACCAGCGAACAATATGAAACGATGTACCAACGCTCGGTGCAGGATCCGGAAGGGTTTTGGGCCGAACAGGCGGAACAATACCTCACATGGTTCAAGCCGTGGGACAAGGTTCTGGACTGGAATTTCCGGGATAACGTCCACATCAAGTGGTTCGAAGGCGGCAAACTGAACGCCGCCTACAACTGTCTTGACCGCCATCTCGACACCCGGGGGGACCAGGTCGCCATCCTGTGGGAGGCGGACGATCCCAACGAGGACCGCAAAATCACCTATCGCGAGCTGTATCAAGAGGTCTGCAGGTTCGCCAACGTGCTCAAGTCGCGCGGCGTCAAGAAAGGGGACCGGGTCTCCATCTACATGCCGATGATTCCGGAAGCGGCGGTGGCGATGCTGGCCTGCGCCCGGATCGGCGCCGTCCATTCGGTGGTGTTCGGCGGCTTTTCCCCCGACGCGCTGCGGGACCGGGTGCTGGACTCCGACTGCCAGACCGTAATCACCGCCGATCAGTCGATCCGCGGCGGCAAGAAGGTTCCGCTGAAAGCCAACGCCGACGAAGCATTGGCCGCCTGCCCTCATGTCCACACCTGCATCGTGGTCAAGCGGGGCGGAGATCCCGTGGAGTGGCACGACAACCGGGACGTCTGGTATCACGAGGCGATTGCCGCGGCCGCACCGGAGTGCCCGGCGGAGGAGATGGATGCCGAAGACCCGATGTTCATCCTCTACACCTCCGGCTCCACCGGCAAACCCAAGGGAGTGTTGCACACCACCGGCGGCTACATGGTGCACGCCGCCATCACCCACAAACTCACCTTCGACTACAAAGACGGCGAAATCTTCTGGTGTACCGCCGACGTGGGTTGGGTCACCGGCCACACCTACATCGTCTACGGCCCGCTGGCCAACGGCGCCATCAGCGTGATGTTCGAGGGGATTCCCACCTACCCCTCCACCTCCCGCTTCTGGGAGGTGTGCGACAAACACCAGGTCTCCATTTTTTACACCGCCCCCACCGCCATCCGCGCCCTGATGGGATGCGGCGACGATGCGGTAAAACAGACCTCCCGCAAATCCCTGCGCCTGCTGGGCACGGTGGGCGAACCGATCAATCCGGAGGCGTGGGAGTGGTATTACCATGTGGTGGGCGACGGCCGCTGCCCGATCGTCGACACCTGGTGGCAGACCGAGACGGGGGGACATCTGATCACACCGCTGCCGGGCGCCCACAAACTGAAACCCGGTTCCGCCAGCCGCCCCTTCTTCGGGGTCCAGCCGATCCTGCTGGACGATCAGGGACAGCTGCTGGAGGGAGCCGCCTCCGGCAATCTGGCCATCAAACATCCATGGCCGGGAATGATGCGGACCGTCTACGGCGATCATCAACGTTTCATCGACACCTACTTCAAGATGTACCCCGGCTACTACTTCACCGGCGACGGCGCCCGTCGTGACGAGGACGACTACTGGTGGATCACCGGTCGGGTGGATGACGTGCTCAACGTCTCCGGCCATCGCCTGGGAACCGCCGAGATCGAATCCGCCCTGGTGCTGCACGACAAGGTGGCGGAAGCCGCGGTGGTGGGTTATCCCCACCCCGTCACCGGCCAGGGTATCTACGCCTACGTCACCCTGATGGCGGGCGAGCAGGGAAGTGATGAGCTGAAGCATGAACTGGTGGATCTGGTGCGCAAGGAGATCGGACCCATCGCCAAGGTCAACATCATCCAGTGGGCGCCCGGACTGCCCAAGACCCGTTCCGGCAAGATCATGCGCCGCATCCTGCGCAAGATCGCCGCCAACGAGTTGGAGAACCTGGGTGATACCTCCACCCTGGCTGATCCTTCCGTAGTCAACAACCTCATCGAGAAACGGGAAAACCGGTAACGGTCGCCTTTCCGAGTTGATGGCGCGATGAACCTCCTGCTCGTACGTCACGCCATCGCCGAGGAGCGGGAGGAGTTCGCCGCCCACTGCGATGATGACCGCCGGCGCCCCCTGAGCGACAAGGGGCGCCGGCGCATGGAGCAGGGGGTGGCGGGTCTGCAACGCCTGCTGCCGGAGCTGGACTATCTCATCAGCAGTCCGCTGGTGCGCGCCCGTCAGACCGCCGAGATCCTGGCCGGCCGCTATCCCGAAGCCCGCATTCTGGAGTGGCCCGAACTGGCACCCGGCGGCGGTGCGCCGCAGGTGGCGGCACGTCTGGCCGAACTGCCGGCGGACGCCGCCGTGGCGCTGGTGGGACACGAGCCGGATCTCTCGCAGCTGATCGCCTGGCTCACCGCCGGGGTGGCGTTCGGTTTCCTGCGGTTCAAGAAGGGGGGCGCCTGCCTGTTGCAGAGTCCGAAACAGTTTACGGCGGGCAGTGCGGAACTGCTGTGGGCCCTCGACCCGAAACAACTGCGACAACTCGGCGCCGCCGACTGATATCTCAACCTGCCTCATCCCGCCTTCCCCCGCGTTCGGCATCCGGGTAGCATGAGTCCAACACCAAACGGGAGAGATCGATGGAGTGGATACTCTGGCTGGTACTGATACTGGCAGTGATCTGGGCGGTGGTTACCTACAACCGCCTGGTGCAGGAAAAAAACCGGGTGCTGGCGGCCTGGAGCGATATCGGGGTACAGCTCAAACGCAGATATGACCTGATCCCGAAGCTGGTGGCCGCGGTCAACGCCTACGCCAATTACGAACAGTCGGTGCTGGAGGAGATCACGCAACTGCGCAGCCACTCGGAAGAGATTGAGACCCCGAACGAGAAGGGCTACCTGGAAGAGAAAATCAACGGCCGGCTGCGGGAGCTGCTGGCGGTGGCCGAGGCCTACCCCGATCTGAAAGCGAATCGCCAGTTTCTGGATCTGCAACGGCAACTCACCCAGGTGGAAGAACAGATCCAGTTCGCCCGCCGTTATTACAACGGCGCCGTCCGCAACCTGAATGTGCAGATCGACTCCTTCCCGGATCTCCTGATCGCACGGCTGTTTCGGTTCCACCCGGCCGAATTCTTCCAACTCGAAAGCGTTAGCGAGACCTCGCCTCCGGAGATTCTCTGATGTCCAGATCCCGTACTCTGTCGCTGTTGTTCCTGCTGTCGCTCCTGGCGGCGGGACCGATTTTCGCCCAAGAAACCATCCGCGAGTTTCACAGCGCCGTCGAGGTACGACCGAGCGGCGATCTGGTGGTAACAGAGACCATCCGGGTGCGCGCCGAAGGAGACCAGATCAAACGCGGCATCTATCGCGATTTCCCCACTAAATATCGGGACCGTTTCGGCAACCGCTACCAGGTCGGCTTCGATCTCCTGGGCGTGCAACGGGACGGTCGCACCGAGTCCTATCATACCGAGGGGCTATCGAACGGCATCCGGATCTATATGGGGCGTTCGGACTACTATCTGCCGGTCGGGGAATACACCTACACCCTGCGCTACCGCACCACCCGCCAGCTCGGATTCTTCGAGAACCACGACGAACTCTACTGGAACGTCACCGGCAACGGCTGGGAATTCCCCATCGAGTGGGCCGGCGCCACCGTGACCCTGCCTGCCTCGATCCCGCCCGACACCATCGGAGCGGAGGCGTACACCGGTCTCGAAGGGGCGCAGGGGACCGACTATCGGTCGGATGTGGCGAGTGACGGAAGCGTAACGGTGGAGACCACGCGGGCGCTGCGTAGTCGCGAGGGACTCACCCTCGTAGTGACCTGGCCGAAAGGGTATGTGACGGAACCCTCGCAGGAACAACAGGTGGCCTGGCTGCTGGCCGACAACCGGGAGCTGCTGGCCGGAGGCGTCGGCCTGTTCCTGCTGCTGCTCTATTATGTGTGGGTCTGGCTGCGGGTCGGCCGTGATCCGGAGGCGGGAATCATCGTCCCGCTCTACCAGCCGCCGAAGCCCCACTCCCCGGCCTCCATGCGATTCGTCCGGCGCATGGGCTACGATGACAAGGCGTTCGCTGCGGCCATCGTAAATCTGGCGGTTAAAGGATATCTCCGCATCGAAGAGGATGAAAAGGGAACCTTTACACTCTCCAAGACCGGCAACGACGATATGAAGGTGGCGGCCGGGGAAGGCGCCATCGCCAGCGCCCTGTTCGGTGGCAGCAAGCGCGCCAGCATCGTGCTCAAACAGAGCAACCACCCCACCATCGGCAAGGCCCTCAAAGCGCACAAACACTCCCTGCAGACTGATTACGAAAAGGCCTATTTTCAAACCAACAGCGGTTATCTGGTCCCGGGCATCCTGCTCACAGTCCTGCTGCTGGCGGTAACCGTCCTGCAACTGCCTTCCCAGGAGCAGCAGGCCCTGGCCGGTTTCCTGAGCATCTGGCTCTCCCTCTGGACCATCGGGGTGGTGATGCTGCTGGGCGCCGCCATCAAGGCATGGCGGGCGGTACGCGGTGCGGCGTCCATCGCTCCGGCGGTGGGCGCCACCGTGTTCGCCCTCCCCTTCACCGCCGCCGAGATCGGGGTACTCTGGGCCATCGCGTTCCAGGGGTCCATGGCCTACGCCCTGACCCTGATCGCGGCGCTGCTGATCAACATCCTGTTCTACCAGTGGATGAAGGCGCCCACCCTGGCGGGGCGCCGACTGTTGGATCAGATCGAGGGGTTCCGGCAATACCTGTCGGTGGCGGAGGGGGATGAACTGCGGTTCAAAACCCCGCTGGAGAAGACCCCGGAGCTGTTCGAACGCTATCTCCCCTACGCCCTGGCGCTGGACGTGGAGCAGGAGTGGGGCGAACGGTTCAATGATGTCCTGCAACAGGCCCAGGCGGACGGCGGCTATCATCCCGTCTGGTATCAGGGCCGCAGCTGGCACCCCGGCAATCTCGCCGGATTCGCCGGCGCTATGGGCGGCGCCGTGAGTTCCGCCATCTCCGCCTCCTCCACCGCCCCCGGCTCCAGTTCCGGCAGCGGGGGCGGCGGTTCCTCCGGCGGCGGCGGCGGGGGCGGCGGAGGCGGCGGTTGGTAACGACGCAACCCGCCGGTGCTCTGCCGTCGGGCTTGGGGTAAAATGGTCGTTTTTGCAGCAGTCATACACCCAGCATGTCCGCCCCCCTCCTGGAAGCGCGCAACCTGAAGAAACACTACCGCTCGGTTCGGGCGGTAGACGGCGTCAGCTTCGCCATCGAGCGGGGGCACTGCTTCGGGCTGCTGGGACCGAACGGCGCCGGCAAAACCACCACCGTCGAGATGCTGGAAGGGATCCTCGAATCCACGGCGGGCGAGATCCTCTACCGGGGCCGCCCGCTGGGGCCGGGGTTCAAGGAGGAGGCGGGCATCATGTTCCAGGAGACCGCGCTGCAGGAGCAGATCACGGTGCAGGAGATCCTGAACCTGTTCCAGCGCCTCTATGTGCGGGTCCGGCCGCAGTCGGAGTTGATCGAGCAGTGCGCTCTGGGGGAGTTCCTCGACCGTGACGCCAAACGTCTCTCCGGCGGGCAGCGCCAGCGATTGCTGCTGGCCATCGCCCTGATCAACGATCCGGAGGTGCTGTTCCTGGACGAACCCACCACCGGGCTGGATCCCCAATCCCGGCGCAATTTCTGGCAACTGGTGCACACCATCAAGGCGGAGTGCAAAACGGTGGTGCTGACCACCCACTACATGGAAGAGGCTTACGAACTTTGCGATGAGATCGCCATCATGGATCAAGGCCGCATCATCGCCCAAGGCTCGCCCCAGGAACTGCTGAAGCGCCATTTCGACCAATCGGTGCTCTCGCTGCCGGCCGAGGACGTCCCCTCCATCCCGGAGCTGGAAGAGAAACTTTCCCTGCATCGGCGCAACGGGAAGATCGAGATCTTCAGCGATGATGTGGAAAGCGTCATCCGGCAACTGATGCAGAATCGCATCCCCCTCAACCATCTGCAGATCCGTTCACCGACTCTGGAAGATCTGTTCCTGGAACTGACCGGTCACAAGTTGCGCAGCTGAGAGGATACGATATGCGCTTCCGACGTTTCGCCGCCGCCCTTACCGCACGCAACAGCGAATTCCTGCGGGACCGCACCGCAATCGCCTGGAATATCGTTTTGCCGGTGATGATCGTCATCGGCTTCGCCTTTTTCTTCAAACTGGACAGCCACGAGATGTTCAAGATCGGCGTCTATGGAAAGGCGGAAACCGAAACTCCCGGCCTGGAGTATTTCCTGAGCACCGAGCACATCCAGTTCATCCCGGTGGACGACCTGCAGGCGGCGGTGACCAAAGTGGAACGACACCAGCTGGATATGCTGTTGGACCCGACGCAAAACCACTATTGGGTCAACACGGAGTCCCAGCGGGGTTACATCCTGGAACGGCTGCTGGTAGGCAGCGACGCCCGGCTGAAAAAAGAGACCGTCACCGGCAAAGAGGTCCGTTATGTGGATTGGGTGGCCCCCGGGGTGTTCGGAATGAACATCATGTTCGGGTCCCTGTTCGGTGTCGGTTATGCCATCGTCCGGTACCGAAAGAACGGGGTGTTGAAACGTTTAAAGGCCACCCCCCTGACCGCCTTTGAGTTCCTCTCCGCCCAGGTAATATCCCGTCTCTGGTTGATCGCGCTCATCACCATCCTGATCTACGCCGGCACCAACCTGTTCATCGGATTTCGCATGCTCGGCTCCTACGCCACCCTGCTGCTGGTGCTGCTGGTGGGCACCCTGAGCATGGTGAGCCTGAGCCTGATCGTGGCCGCCCGGCTGTCGAGCGAAGAGGCGGCCAACGGCCTGCTGAATCTGCTGGCCATGCCGATGCTGTTTCTCTCCAACGTCTGGTTCTCGCTGGAGGGATCATCCGTCCTGGTCCAGAAATTCGCCCTGCTGCTTCCGCTCACCCACATGGTGGCGGCGGCCCGGGCGGTCATGATCGACGGTGCGGGAGTGGTGGACATCGCGGGGAACCTGGTCGCCCTCGCGATCATGACCGTCTGTTACCTGCTGATCGCGGCCTACAGCTTCCGTTGGGAGTAAAACCGATCCATCACTACCTGGGAGGTTGCTGAAAAATTCTCAGGCGAGTGCGAGACAAGGCAAAATTCGGCGAAAAAGCGCAGTTTACATAGAGAACCTGTCTCATAATCCCCCGCGGTCGCGACCGTGGCGATTTTCGTTCAGGGCGCGACGCGTCGAGCGATGTGTAGCCCACGCTACATGAGCGAGACGCAACAAAGCCATGGATGAAAAGAGCCCGGTCCCCAAGGGGTTGCGCCCGAAATGCGCGTCTGCGGTGTTGCACCGCTTGCCCGTACAATGAGTACTGTGCTGCACAGTGCGCCTTGCAGCCACACATTTCTGGCAGCAACGCGACTCGTGAGGGATTATGAGATAGGTTCTAGGTAAATGAGCATTTTGAGCCGGATTTTAACGCCGTATCGTACCGGCTGAGGATTTTTCAACGCCCCGCCCGCACCAAACCGCCCAACCCCAACTCCTCCAGCGCCCCCTGCATCAGTCGCCGCACCCCGGGCGCGTCCTCCTGCACCAGCGCCGCCTGCAGCAACTGGCGGGCGCGGGTGCGACTCAGGCTCCGCACCACCCACTTCACCCGCAGCAGACTGCTGGCGTTCATACTGAGACCCTGCACCCCCATACCCAGCAGCAACGCCGTCGCCAGGGGACTGCCGGCCAGTTCGCCGCAGACGGAGACCGGGCGATTGTAGACCTTGGCCCCTTCGACGATCCGGTTCACCGCCCGCAGCACCGCCGGATGCAGGTCGTCATAGAGTTCGGCGACCCGCGGGTTGTTGCGGTCCACCGCCAGCAGATACTGGGTCAGGTCGTTGGTACCCACCGAAAGGAAATCCACCCGGCGCGCCAGCTCTTCGGTCTGGTAGACCGCCGCCGGCACCTCGATCATCACCCCGATGCGCGGCTGGGAGATCTTGTAACCGTCCTCCAGCAGTTCGTCATAGGCCCGCTGGATCAACAGCTTCAGTTCGTCCACCTCCGTCACGCCGCTGATCATCGGCAACAGGATGTGCAGGTTGTCGAAATCGATGGCGGCCCGCAACATCGCCCGCACCTGGGTCAGAAAGATCTCGGGGTGATCCAGCGAGATCCGGATACCGCGCCAACCGAGGAACGGATTGGACTCCTCGATCGGAAAATAGGGCAGCGGCTTGTCGCCCCCCACGTCCAGGGTGCGCAACGTAACCGGACGCGGCGCAAAGGTGCTGAGCACCCGCCGGTAGGTCTCCACCTGCACCGCCTCGCTGGGAAAACGGTCCCGCACCATGAACGGCAGCTCGGTGCGGAACAGCCCTACCCCGGCCGCCTCTTCGGTCCCCATGGAGGTCATCTCGGAGACCAGACCGGTGTTGAGATAGAGCGGCACCTGGATACCGTCGCTGGTCTCGGAGGGCTGACCGCGCAACAGTTCCAGCTCCTCGGTCAGATCCTGATCCTCGCGCGCCAGACGCCGATACTCCTCCAGCACCGTCTCCGCGGGAGAGACATAGACCCGGCCGCGATAGCCGTCGACGATCACCTGCTGCCGGTCCAGACGGCTGGTGGGCATACCCACCAGTCCCATCACCGCCGGCACCCCCAGGGCGCGCGCCAGGATCGCCACATGGGAAGAGGAGGAACCGGTGGCGGAAACCACCCCCGCCAACAAACCCGGAGGCACCTCCGCCAACTGAACCGCACTGATCCCCTCTCCCACCAGCACCGTCCGTTCGGGATAGTCGTATCTGGCGGGGATGCTCATCTGCAGGTACATCAGGATCCGGCGTCCCAGATCACGCACGTCGGAGGAACGTTCCCGCAGATAGACATCCTCCATGTTCTCGAACACCCGGGCGTGTTCCTCGATGGTCTGCCGCAGGGCGCCCGCAGCCCAGTTCCCGGCACGGATTCTTTCCACCGTGGGGTCGATCAGGGATTGACTCTTCAGCATCAGGATCCACGCCTGGAACAGGGCGTGATCTTCCGACGGCAGGCTGCCTGCCATCCTCTCCTCCAGCCGGGAGAGATCCTCCTGTACCGCGACCACCGCAGCGTGAAAGGCCTCGACCTCCCGCTCCGGGTCGTCCGGGGTGCGATCCGGGATCGCTTCCAGATCGGCCGGCGGGTAGACCACCACCGCGATACCCTCCGCCACCCCGTCGGCACCGGGCCGCCCCTGGAGAAAACGGGTCGGGGTCTGTTTCTGCTCCTGCAGGGCCCGCAGCTCACCGCTGGCCTGGGCGTGCGTGATGGCGCCCGCCAGCTGCGCCGCCAGCGTTACCAGGAAGGTCTCTTCGTTCTCGTCGAACTGGCGCGGCTCGCGCTGCCGCACTACCAGCACCCCCAGTACCCTGCGGTTCTGGATGATCGGGACGCCCAGAAACCCCCGGAACCGGGTCTCTCCGGTATCGGAAACGAACAGATAGCGTGGATGATTCGGGGCGTCGTCCAGGTTGACCGGTTCGGCCCGCTCGCAGACCAGACCGATCAGGCCGCGGTGGAACGGCAACTCCACCCGTCCCACCGCCTCCGGACGCAATCCGTCCGTCGCCCGTAATACATGGGTGCGACGCTCGAAATCGGTGAGATAGACGGAGCAGGCATCGGTATTCGCCGCCGCCTTGACCCGGTGCACGATAATCTCCAACGCCTCTCCCAGATCGGAAGCGCCGTTCACCTCCTGGACGATATGGCGCAGAAGATCGAGCATAGATGGGTCGTCGGATTCAGGGAGTGCGGTCAAAACGTTGCGTATTCAACGATGGCTGAAACGGGGATAGTGGGCGCCGCGCCGGGACGGAGCGCCCTCCGGAAACAGGATCGGCGCCAGTTCCCGTAACGCCTGGGAGTAGACCCGACGCTTGAAGTAGACCACTTCCCGCAACGGTTGCCAATACTTGACCCAGCGCCAGTGGTCGAATTCCGGTTTGGCGGTGCCGTCCAGACAGAAGGCATCTTCATCACACAGCACCCGGACCAGAAACCACCGCTGTTTCTGGCCGATACAGAGCGGTTCGCAATCGCGCCGAAGAAAACGTTTGGGAAGCCGGTAACGCAACCAGTTATCGGTAACCCCCATCACCTCCACCTGGTCCGCCCGCAGGCCCACCTCCTCCTCCAGCTCCCGAAACATCGCCTGTTCCGGGGTCTCGTTCTGTTTGATCCCACCCTGGGGGAACTGCCAGGCGTTTTGGCCGGCACGCCGCCCCCAGAACAACCGCCGCTGGTGGTTGCACAGGATAATTCCGACGTTGGGCCTGTAACCTTGCGAATCAATCAAAACCGAACCCTTTTCCGATCTGCCTTTCCGACTTGATTCTTCCACAACAACACCGCTACCGGCAAGCGGGCCTATATTCTTATTGTACAAGCACTTTTCCCTACATTTCTGAGGTAAAATCCCGCTTCCGATTCATCAATCCCGAGGATTTCTCCATTGGCACTGGCCATCTTCGATCTCGACAACACCCTGCTGGGCGGCGACTCTGACTACCTGTGGGGGGTCTTCCTGGCCGAACAGGGAGTGGTGGACGGCGCTTATTACGAACGGGAGAACGAACGGTTCTACCGGGAGTATCGCGAGGGTACGCTCGACATCTTCGAATTTCTGCGTTTCTCCCTGCGGCCGTTGCGGGACAACGATCCGGCGCGGCTGGAAGCGCTGCGGAAACAGTTCCTGGCCGAGAAGATCGACCCCATCATCCTGCCGGCGGGACGGGAGTTGATCGAACGACACCGGGAGGCGGGCGACACCCTGCTGATCATCACCGCCACCAACGCCTTCGTCACCGCCCCCATCGCCCGGCGTCTGGGAGTGGAGAACCTGATCGCCACCGAGCCGGAGGTCCTGGAGGGGCACTACACCGGCGAGGTGTCGGGCGATCCCAGCTACCGCGAGGGCAAGGTAAAACGGCTGGAGCAGTGGCTGCGGCAACACGGCGCGGATTTAACCGGCAGCAGCTTTTACAGTGACTCCCACAATGACATCCCGTTACTGGAACGGGTGGAGAACCCGGTGGCGGTGGACCCGGACGAGCCGCTGGCCGCCCACGCCGCCGCCCGCGGCTGGCCTATCATTACCCTGCGCGACTGAATCGGAGAGCAACATGAAAATCAAACCATTTTTCATCGTCTTTCCGGTGATCGTGGGGGTGGTGGTCTACGCCTACTATGCACCGAAACAGAAGCCGGAAGGGGCGGTCGATCTGACCCCCAAGGAGTACATCGAGCTGGTGGAGAGGAACAAAGCGGAACGGCTGAGACAGGAGGCGGAAGCCGAAAAGCGCGCGGCCGCCGAAGCGGCCGCGAAGCGGGAGTCGGAGGAGTCGCCCCCCGCCGATCCCGGACAGTAAACACCGGACAATCTTTGACTTACACGGATCTGTGAAAAAGCCTCAGGCGAGTTCGAGACAAGGCAAAATTCGGCGAAAAAGCGCAGTTTACACGACTAGTAAATGAGCATTTTGAGCCGGATTTTAACGCCGTATCGGACCGGATGAGGATTTTTCACCAGGTTTTTCAGGCCGCACTGGCCGCTGCCTTCCCCTTGCGGAAGGTAAGCCCCTCCGTACCCACATCCACCTCGATGACATCGTCGGTCTCGAAACGGCCCGCCAGGATCTGCTGCGCCAGCGGGTTCTCCAATTGCTGCTGGATGGCCCGTTTCAACGGCCGGGCGCCGTAGACCGGATCGAAACCCGCCTCCCCCAGCCGGTCGAGGGCCGCCTCGGAAACCTCCAGCCCGAGCCCCCGGTCCGCCAGCCGGCGGCGCAGATGCTCGATCTGGATTCCGGCGATGGCGCGGATCTGATTCCGCTGCAGCGGATGGAACACCACGATCTCGTCCAGCCGGTTGATGAACTCCGGCCGGAACTGCTGGCCCACGATCTCCATCACCGCCGCCTTCATGGCAGCGTAGTTCTCCTCTCCGGCCATGCCCTGAATCACCTCGGAACCCAGATTGGAGGTCATCACCACCACGCTGTTGCGGAAGTCCACGGTACGGCCCTGGCCGTCGGTGAGCCGGCCGTCGTCCAACACCTGCAACAGCACGTTGAATACGTCCGGATGGGCCTTCTCCACCTCGTCCAGCAGGATCACCGAATAGGGTTTGCGCCGCACGATCTCGGTGAGATAACCGCCCTCCTCGTAACCCACATAGCCCGGCGGGGCGCCGATCAGGCGCGCCACCGAGTGCTTCTCCATGAATTCCGACATATCGATGCGGACCATCGCCTCCTCGGTGTCGAACAGGAACTCCGCCAGCGCCTTGCACAACTCGGTCTTGCCCACGCCGGTGGGGCCCAGGAACAGGAAGGAGCCGTTGGGACGGTTGGGGTCCGACAGCCCGGCGCGCGAACGGCGAATGGCGTCCGCCACCACCCGCACCGCCTCGTCCTGGCCTACCACTCGTTTATGGATCCCCTGCTCCATCTGCAGCAGCTTCTGGCGCTCGCCCTCCAGCATCTTGGCCACCGGGATCCCGGTCCACTTGGAGACCACCTCGGCGATCTCTTCGTCGGTCACCTTGTTGCGCAGCAGCTGCATGTCGTGCATCTCGGCCTGGGCCGCCATGTCGAGCTGCTTCTCCAATTCCGGGATGCGGCCGTACTGCAGCTCCGACATGCGGGCCAGGTCGCCGGCCCGGCGGGCCGCCTCCAGTTCGGTGCGCATGCGTTCCAGCTCCTCCTTGATGTGGGTGGTGCCCTGCACCGCCGCCTTCTCCGATTTCCAGATCTCCTCCAGGTCGGAGAACTCACGCTCGCTCTTTTCGATCTCGGACTCCAGGTCCCCCAGCCGCTTGCGCGAGGCGTCGTCGCTCTCCTTCTTGAGCGCCTCCCGCTCGATCTTGAGCTGGATCAACCGCCGGTGCAGCCGATCCATGGTCTCCGGCATGGAGTCGATCTCGATGCGGATGCGGCTGGCCGCCTCATCCACCAGATCGATCGCCTTGTCCGGCAGGAAGCGGTCGGTGATGTAACGGTGCGACAGGGTGGCGGCCGCCACGATGGCGGGATCGGTGATCTCCACCCCGTGGTGCACCTCATAACGCTCCTGCAGTCCGCGCAGGATGGCGATGGTGTCCTCCACCGTCGGTTCCTGGATCAGCACCTTCTGGAAGCGCCGCTCCAGCGCCGCGTCCTTCTCGATGTACTTGCGGAATTCGTCCAGGGTGGTGGCGCCCACGCAGTGCAGTTCGCCACGCGCCAGCGCCGGCTTGAGCATGTTGCCGGCATCCATCGCACCCTCGGCCTTGCCGGCCCCCACCATGGTGTGAATCTCGTCGATGAACAGGATGATGTTGCCCTCCTGCTTGGCGATGTCGTTGAGCACCGCCTTGAGCCGCTCCTCGAACTCGCCGCGGAACTTGGCGCCGGCGATCAGGGCGGCCATATCCAGGGAGAGCAGCCGCTTGGTCTTGAGCCCTTCCGGCACCTCGCCGTTGACGATGCGCTGCGCCAACCCCTCGACGATGGCGGTCTTGCCCACCCCGGGCTCGCCGATCAGCACCGGGTTGTTCTTGGTGCGCCGTTGCAACACCTGGATGGTGCGGCGGATCTCGTCGTCGCGTCCGATTACCGGGTCCAGCCGCCCCTGCTCCGCCCGCTCGGTGAGGTCGATGGTGTACTTCTCCAGCGCCTGACGCTGCTCCTCGGCGTTGGGGTCGTCCACCGTCTGGCCGCCGCGCAGCCGGTCGATGGCCTGTTCCACCTCGCCCTTCCCGGCACCCGCCTTGCGCAGCAGTTCGCCCAGCTCGCCCTGATCGTCCATGGCCGCCAGCACGAACAGCTCGCTGGAGATGTACTGGTCCTTGCGCTTCTGGGCCAGCTTGTCGGTCTGGTTCAACAGCCGCCCCAGCTCGTGGGAGAGATGCAGATCGCCCGCCATCCCCTCCACCGCCGGCAGCCGGTCCAGGGCCTCGCCCAGGCTGGAGCGAAGCTGTCGCACGTTGCAGCCCGCCTGCAGCAGGAGATTCCGCACCGCACCGCCGTCCTGGTCCAGCAGGGCGGTCATGAGGTGGATCGGCTCGATAAACTGGTGGTCCCGCCCTACCGCCAGGCTCTGCGCATCGGCCAGCGCCATCTGGAATTTACTGGTCAGTCGGTCCATTCGCATTGAGAGATGCCTCCAAAACTTTTCACTACGACCTCAGATTGGGGAGGCCCTTGAAAATTCAAGGGAAAAGCGGGCGAATCATGAATCCTCCGCACCTCTCCCGCCCTCCAGGATCTGTTGCAGTTTATGCAACAGCGCCGCCGACTCCCTCTGATCCGGAGAGAGTGCCGGATATGCCTTGACGGTGGCCCGCCCGCGCAGCAACACCCCGCGCACCACATGTCCCGCACCGCGGACTCCGCTGATCCGCAACGGCAGGATCGGGGCGCCGGTCTGCTGCGCCAGCCAGGCCACCCCCGGCTTCATGCGGCGTGGAGTATCGCGCTCCAGATGAATCCCGCCGTGCGGAAACAACGCCACCACCTCGCCGGCTCGTAACGCCCCCAAAGCTGCGCGCAACGCCAGCTCCGGCCGGCGTTCCCGATCCACCGGGATACACTGCATCGCCCGAAACAGCCAGGTGAGTCCGAAGCGCCGGTACTCCTCACGCGCGATGAGAAAACGAATGGGGCGGCGGGCGGAGGCGATCAGCAACATCGGGTCGAGACCCGAGATGTGGTTGGCCACCAGTAACGCCGGGCCGGTACGGGGCAACCGGAGGCCCAATACGTTCAGCCGGTGATAGCGGTAACAGAAGAGGCGATTGAGGCCGTCCAACAGATTCATCCAGCCCTGTCCCCAATCGACCCGGTTGGCGCGGCGGCAGGCCCGCAGCAATATCCACAGACCGGCACCCGTAAGCAGGAGCGCGACGAATAGCAACAGCCAAACAAGAGATTCCATAATCACCTGCCGCCGACGGCGGTCGGTCCGTTCCCCGGCCCTATTTCTGATACACCTTGCGTTGGAACAGGTCGGCGCGGCGGCTCACCACCCGGTCGAGGAACAGGGTGCCGTCCAGGTGATCAAGCTCGTGCTGCACGGCGCGTGCCTCAAAACCCTCCATCTCATACTCCAGCGGCTTGCCGTGGGGGTCCAGCGCCCGCAGTCGGATACGGGTGGCACGGATGACATTGCCGGTGTAATCGGGTACCGACAGGCATCCCTCCCGCCCCATCTCGAACCCGTCCCACTCGGTGATCTCCGGATTCACCAGTACCAGATGGCCGTGGTTGGGCGCCGGCTTTTTGGTGTTGGAGACATCCACGATCACCACCCGCTGCAACCGCCCCACCTGGGGGGCGGCAATGCCCACCGCAGCGGGACCCGCCCGGCGGGTCTCCTCCAGGTCCGCGATGAAAGCCCGCAGCTCGTCATCGAACCGTTCCACCGGTTGCGACTCCTGCTTCAGGCGCTCATCCGGTATCGTCAGGATCTCCAGTACCGCCATCTCAGCGCCTGTTATCCGATCAGCGTCTCGATGGCGGAGACCTGCACCTCCACCCCCTGCTCGTCCAGCCCCTGCAACGCCCGCTCCAGCGACTCCACGGTGGCGTCGGTGATGCCCTGGATGTTCATGATGTAGACCGGGCTCTTTGTCGAGCCGGCCACGTCGGATTCCAGCTCCAGGATATTGAAACCGGCCGCCGCCAGTATGGCGGTCACCTGGGCCACGATCCCCGCCCGGTCGGCCCCCACCACCCGGACCTGGATGTTGGGCACGATGTGTTGATGCAGCCCGCCGCTGCTGGGGTCCACATGCAGCCGCAGCCCCAGCTCATCGGCCACCGGCTGCAACAGTGAGGTCGGATCGCCCTCTCCGGAGATCATCATCATAATGGTGAAGTTGGAACCGAGCCGGATCATGGAGGCCTCCCCCAGATTCCAGCCGTCGCGGTAAAGGACGTCGGTAACCCGCGCCACGATCCCCGGGCGATCTTCACCCACCAGCGTCAATATCTTCCAGTCGTTCATAGATGCCTGTTCCCTAGAGTGGTTGCTTGCGGTTGCCGGGTTACCGGTCAATCCAGATCAACGAGGCCATCCGGCCCGTCACCCCGTCCCGCCGATAAGAGAAGAAGCGTTCCGGTTCCGATACTGTACAGGAATCGCCGCCACCGACGAACCCTACCCCCGCCCGTTGCAGCCGATTGCGCGCCAGGACGTAGAGATCCGCCAGCCAATGACCGGGACGGTTCGGCTCGAACGCCCCGGCGTCCGCCGGCGCCCGGGTGAGAAACGCCTCCCGCACCTCCGGTCCCACCTCGAACGCCTGCGGGCCGATGGCCGGACCGAGCCAGGCCAACAGCCCCTCCGGCGCCTCGCCGAACCGGGCCAGCACCGCCTCGATCACCCCCTCGGCCAGACCGCGCCAACCCGCATGTACCGCGGCCACCCGCGAACCGTTCCGGTTACAGAGCAGTAGCGGCAGGCAATCGGCGGTCAAGACGGCGCACACCCGGCCGGGCCGGGTGGCGGTGACGGCATCCGCCCGGCAGCCGGACACGCCGGCGTCTCCGTCCGCCACTTCGCAACCGTGCACCTGCTCCAGCCAGAGCGGCTCTCTTTCCAGCTCCAGCTCCCGGCGCAGGAGCGTCCGGTTGGCCGCCACCGCTTTGGGGTCATCGCCGACGTGTTCCGCCAGATTGAGGCTGTGGTAGGGGCCCTGGCTCACCCCGCCGGAACGGGTGGTGATCACGGCCCGGATGTTTCCGGGGACGGGCCAGTCCGGTACGAGCCAGTCATGCATCCGCCGCATCCCTCCGCATTCGTTCCAGCAGCTCCTGCAGGTCCGCGGGGAGTTCCACCCCCCACTCCAGCCACTCGCCGGTCACCGGATGCTCCAGCCCCAGCATCCGGGCATGCAGCGCCTGCCGTTTGAACCCGCGCAATCCCTCCGCCAACTCCTGGGAGGCGCCGGCGGGGATGCGCAGACGCCCGCCATAGAGCGGGTCTCCCACCAGAGGATAGTGAATATGGGCCATATGGACCCGGATCTGATGGGTACGGCCGGTCTCCAGGTTCACCTGCAGATAGCTGTGGGCGCGAAACCGCTCCAGTACCCGATAGTGGGTGACTGCCGGCTTGCCGCCGGGAATCACCGCCATCTTGAGCCGCTGCCGGGGATGGCGCCCGATCGGTTCGTCCACCCGTCCGCCCGCCGTTAATACCCCGCAGACGATGGCCCGGTACTCCCGCTTCATGGAGCGGGCCTGCAACTGCGCCACCAGGGAGTTATGGGCCGCGAGGGTACGCGCCACCACCAACACCCCGCTGGTATCCTTGTCCAGGCGCTGTACGATCCCGGCCCGCGGTATTTGGGCCAACCCCGCATCGTAGTGCAGCAAAGCGTTCAACATGGTCCCGTCCGGGTTGCCCGCCGCCGGGTGCACCACCAGTCCCGCCGGCTTGTTGATCACCAGCAGCGCATCATCCTCGTACAGCAGATCCAAGGGGATGGACTGGGGGAGATCCTCCACCCGGTCCTCCTGCCGGGCATGCAGCACCACCTCCTCTCCGCCCAGCACCTTGTCCCGCGGCCGGGTTGCCGGCGCCCCGTCCAGCGTCACCATTCCCTCCTTGAGCCACTCCTGGAGCCGGCTGCGCGAATAGTCCGGAAACAGCAGCGCCAGCACCTGATCCAGGCGTTTTCCCGCGTGACGGGTGTCGATTACGGCTTTCAGGGTTTTCACTCTGGATTCCATAGCTTCCAATGATCGAGGGCAATATCCAGGGGGCCGGAAACAACCATTTCTTTCCGCCCCCGCCAATGGGTTATACTTTGCTACCGATTTTTACAGACTACCCCTCGATACGCTATGGCCATCGTTCGTCTTCTCACTCCATTTTTATTATTACTCCTGCTTTCGGCCTGCTCGTTGCTGCCGGAACAGATCGATGAAACCAAAGACTGGAGCGCCAACCGTTTCTACTCTGAGGCGTCGGCCGCGCTGGCGGAAGGGGATTACCAAAACGCGATCAAATATTACGACCTGCTGGAAGCCCGCTTCCCCTTCGGCCGCTACGCCATGCAGGCCCAGCTGGATGTGGCCTACGCCCATTACAAATACGAAGAACCGGAAGAGGCGATCGCGGCCGCCAATCGTTTCATCAAGCTGAACCCCACCAACCCGCATGTCGATTACGCTTACTATCTGAAGGGGGTCGTAAACTTCAACCGTAGCGTCGGATTTTTCGACCGCTTTATTCCGGTGGACTCTTCCCAGCGCGATCCGGCGGCCGCGGTGGAATCCTTCAAGGATTTCTCCGAGCTGATCGAAAAGTTTCCCAACAGCGGGTACTCGGCAGACGCCAGGAAGCGGCTGATCCACCTGCGCAACAACATGGCGCGTTACCACGTCCACGTCGCTAAATATTATATGAAACGCGGCGCTTACCTGGCGGCCGCCAACCGCTGTATCGAGGTAGTGGAAAACTACCAGCGCACCCTGGCGGTCAAGGATGCGTTGGAGATCATGATTGAGGCGTATAACAAACTGGGACTGGAAAACCTCTCCAAGGACGCCCAGCGGGTGCTCGCCCTGAACATGCAAAAAGGTACTTTTGAGATCCCGGATGAAGAGCCTGAGGTCAAACCTCTGTCCCGTCAGGTGTGGGATTATCTGGGGTTGGATCGGAACTGATCGTTTGATTTCTTTTTGGCCGTGAAAGGGGATTTCACGGCCTGTCAGTTTCTTTCTTTTTTATCTTCTCTGCGCAGGCTGCGAGCAACTTTCTTTTGCTTGCCGGAGGAGACGTATAACTTCGGTAACTAATTTCGTGGCCGGTCTCATTAGGACCAATCTTTTCGGGTTCTGGTAATGAGTTTCGCAGCCTATTAACCTCGATTCCCTTTTCTTCCTTCACTGCTCAGGCTGCGAGCCCCTTTCTTTTGCTTGCCCAAAAGAAAGGGGCGAAAGAAAAGGGCACCCCGGTTCCTTGCCCCTGCGGGGTTCCCTGCGCGCCTCGGCATTTCCGGGGCTCCAGCGACGGGCGGTCCCTCGCCCGCGCTGGAGGCGCCGCGTCCATGCGGCGCCCCTGCGGGCCTGATCCGGAAATCCCTGCGGTGCTCGGCTGCGTCAACGGGGAGTGGGCGCTCTTTTCAGTTTCGGTGGAAACAAAAAGAACGGGGAACTTCGCTTTTGCACCCCTCACCCCTTCGGCCCCGTCGAGCATCGCAGTCGGAGGCGGGAATAGCCCGTTAGGGGGCCGGCAGGGATGCCGGCCCTCTTCCGTCGGGATAGGGACATCCCGTCGGAAGAGCCCCGCCAAAGGCGAGAAGCGCAGAGCAGCCGCAGGCCGGGGCCGCGGGGTGTCCTTCTCTTTGGGTACTTTCTCTTGGACAAGCAAGAGAAAGTACCTCGTGGCCGAATCGCAGGAGGGAAAGAAAGGGCTCGGGATCTACCGGCCACGAAACTAGTCACGAAAATCCAACGAAGCCTAAGGACAACAAAAGAAAGTTACTCGCGGCCTTCGCGCTGAAGAAGTGGAAAGGGACTACGGCCGTTAGGCCGCGAAATTGGTTACCAGTCTCAGAAAAGCCTTTCGGCCATGAAACTGATTACCCGAGCCAAAACACAGCCAACCGCTCGCACTCGCAAGCCGACCACCACAGGGAAATAGAGAAAACCGGCGGCAACTCCCTTTGCCGCAGCCAGAGTAAGAAAAAGCGCAAACGCGCGCGCGTCAGATCGCGGCTTCGTTCTCTTCGCCGGTACGGATGCGCACTACCCGCTCCACCGTGCTTACGAAGATCTTACCGTCGCCGATCTTGCCGGTACGGGCGGAGTTGGTGATTGCCTCGATGCAGGCGTCCAGTTGCTCTTCGTTGATCACCACCTCGATCTTCAATTTGGGCAGAAAATCGACCACATACTCCGCCCCACGATACAGTTCGGTGTGCCCCTTCTGGCGCCCGAACCCCTTCACCTCGGTGGCGGTCATGCCGGTGATTCCCACCGCCGACAGCGCCTCGCGGACATCATCAAGTTTGAAGGGTTTGATAATCGCGTCGACCTTTTTCATGTTAGCAGTACTCCCGTACTTATATTTATTGAATGGATAGTGCTTATCTTAGCGCATCCCCAGTCAGTATTCAGTCATCTACGCCGCATCAATTATCCATAAAAGGCTTGAAGCCGTTCGTCAAAGGATAACGCCGGTCGCGGCCGAAGGCGCGCCGGGTAATCTTGATCCCGGGAGGCGCCTGGCGACGCTTGTACTCGTTTCGATCCACCAGCCGCACCGCTTTGGCCACAACCTCCGGTTCGAAACCCACCGCCACGATCTCCGCCACGTCCTGATCCTGCTCCACATAGCGGGCCAGGATCTGGTCCAGGATCTCGTAGGGCGGCAACGAGTCGCTGTCCTTCTGATCCGGCGCCAGTTCCGCCGAGGGCGGTCGCTCGATCACCCGGTACGGGATAATCTCCCGTTCCCGGTTCACATACTCCGCCAGGCGGTAAACCAAAAGTTTCGGTACATCCTTGATCGGGGCGAATCCCCCCGCCATGTCGCCATAGAGAGTGGCGTACCCCACCGACATCTCGCTCTTGTTGCCGGTGGTCAGCAGAATCCTGCCCTTTTTATTACTGATCGCCATCAGGATGATGCCGCGACAGCGGGCCTGGATATTCTCCTCGGTGACATCCCGCTCCCGGCCGGCGAACTCCTGCTCCAGCATTCCGAGAAAGGCGTTGAATGCCGGCTCGATCGGGATGACGCGGTACTCCACCCCCAGTGCCTCCGCCTCCCGGATCGCGTCTTCATTGCTCATATCCGCGGTATAGCGGGAGGGCATCAGCACCGCCTCGATCTGTTGGGGGCCGAGCGCATCCACCGCGATCGCCAGGGTCAGGGCGGAATCGATCCCGCCGGAGAGTCCGAGTACCGCCCCCTGGAAGCCGTTCTTGGAAACATAGTCACGAACGCCCAATACCAGTGCCTGGTAGACCCCCTCCTCCTCGCCGGGCGCTGCGACAATCTCTCCGGACAGGGGCTGACCGCCCTGGAACTCGACCAGCGGCTGGGCCTCGATGAAAAACGGCGCACGTTGGGTCATCTCGCCGTCCCCGTTCACTACGAAGGAGCCGCCGTCGAACACCAACTCGTCCTGCCCTCCCACCAGATTGACATAGACGATGGAGAGCCCGGTCTCCTGCGCCCGCTTGCAGAGTAGCTCCCGCCGTTCCGGCGCCTTGCCGGAGTGGAAAGGTGAAGCGTTGAGATTAAACAGTACCTGGGCGCCCGCTTCCGCCGCCCGGGCCGCCGGTTCCCGGAACCAGATATCCTCGCAGATGGTGAGACCTACCTGGACTCCTGCGATTTCGACCACGCAGGGTTCCCCGCCCGGCTCGAAGTAGCGCTTCTCATCGAACACGCTGTAGTTGGGCAACAGCGCTTTATAGTATTCGGCGACCATCGCCCCTTCACGCAGCAGACCGGCGGCGTTGAACAGCTTGCCGTCCCGCACGCGCGGGTATCCGAGCACCACGTCGATCCCCGGCAGCTCCCGGCCCAGTCGCTCAAGGGCCTGCTCCACCCGCCGGACAAACTCCGGCCGCAACAGCAGATCCTCCGGCGGGTAGCCGGTCAGGGTCAGTTCGGGGAAAACCACCACATCCGCCCGCTGTTGATCGCGCGCGCGGCAGGCAGCCGCAATGATACGTTCGGCGTTACCCGCGATATCGCCGACCAGCGTGTTGATCTGCGCCAGAGATACTCGAAGGTTCAATCGGGACTCCCGTTTAAAACCTGCAAAAGATGCAAATTATCGGCAATATCCGGTCAGGGAGATTACTAAATCTCTCGCAGAGACGCCAAAGGCGCAAAGTAACAGCATAACTGTTTGGCGTGCTTTGCGTCTTTGCGAGAAATCTCAACGGCCGGGGCCGGAGTCAAATCAGACTCCGGCCCCTTCGGCAGAGAGCCGGCTTACCCCAGCAACTCCAGCATTTTCTTGCCGAGATCGGCGGGAGAACGCACGGTGGCTACTCCGGCCGCCTCCAGCGCTGCGAACTTGCTGTCCGCAGTACCCTTACCGCCGCTCACGATGGCGCCCGCATGGCCCATGCGTTTGCCCGGAGGGGCGGTCACACCGGCAATATAGCTCACCACCGGCTTGTTGACATGGGCCTTGATGTAATCCGCGGCATCCTCTTCTGCGGTACCGCCGATCTCGCCCACCATAATGATCCCCTCGGTCTGGGGGTCGGCCTGGAACAGCTCCAGACAGTCGATGAAGTTCATACCGTGGATCGGATCGCCGCCGATACCCACGCAGGTGCTCTGGCCCAGGCCGGCGTTGGTGGTCTGGAACACCGCCTCGTAGGTGAGGGTGCCGGAGCGGGAGACGATGCCGATCTTGCCCGGCTTGTGGATCATGCCCGGCATGATGCCGATCTTGGCCTCGCCGGGGGTGATGATGCCGGGGCAGTTGGGTCCGATCA
>JBNKCL010000041.1:0-23659 GCA_050287725.1 Sedimenticolaceae bacterium | reverse complement strand
AAGGCCCGCAGGGGCGCCGCATGGACGCGGCGCCTCCAGCGCGGGCGAGGGACCGCCCTTCGCTGGAGCCCCGGAAATTCCGAGGCGCGCAGGGTACCCCGTAGGGGCAAGGAATCGGGTGCCCTTTTCTTTCGCCCCTTTCTTTTGGGCAAGCAAAAGAACGGGGCTTGCAGCCTGTACAAAGAAGTTAGAAAAGGAAATCGAAGTTAATAGGCTGCGAAACTAATTACAGATCTCTAAAGAAATAAAGCTCCTGCGGATCGGTCACAAAACTGAATATCCAAAACAAAAAAATCGCGGCCTAGCCGCGATGATGAAAAAAAGCGAAAAAGAGAAAACTAACTACGGCGGGTCCGCTGATTGTGATCGTCCGTCTCTTTCTGTTCGCGGTGATTGAGCTCCTTATCCTCCTCCTTCACACAACGCTCGACCACTTTTCCCAACACCTGCGTACGCACATGTTTCTGCTGCCAGTTCTCCTGGCTTTCATTGCATTCGCTGCGGCGTTGATGAACGATCTTTTCCTGCTCTTTGATCGCGCGCTCCAGTTTGGCCAGAAACGCACGGTACTCTTGCAGTTGGGTGGCAGACATGCCTTGCCGGGCGGCGACGTGAAATTGATCCAGATATTCGCGGTGGTATTTGCAGAGATCATCGAGCCGCTCTTCCTGTTCATGCATGCGGCGGCGGCAATCGCCCAACTCGCGCGCCGCCGTGTGCTCACGCGACTCGGCGACCCGTTGTATCGGTTTAAAACGTCTGGAGCCAACCATAAAACTTCCTTACTTCTTATTGAAACTGCTATGCAGCGTTATCGCGCCAGGGTGATCGCCGGGACCGAGGGGACTGCCGGAAACAGCTCCTCCAACTCATGAATGCTCTGCTCCAGCGAGACCGGTGTAAACATATCCTGGCGCAGAAACTCTTCCAGTACCGGAATCGCATCGATTGCAGCATCAATCCGTTCGTCCGATCCGCGTTCATAGGCACCGACATTGATCAGATCGCGATTCTGCTGATACGTTGAGTATAGCTGTTTGAAGGCGCGCGCAGCCTCCTGGTGGTCCAGGGTAGTAATTTCATTCATGGCGCGGCTGATGGAGGCCTCGATGTCGATGGCCGGGTAGTGCCCCATCTCCGCCAGCTGCCGGGAGAGCACGATGTGGCCGTCCAGGATCGCCCGCGCGGCGTCTGCGATCGGGTCGTGGGGGTCATCCCCCTCGGTTAACACGGTATAGAAAGCGGTGATCGAGCCCCCGCCCTGCTCCCCATTTCCTGCCCGTTCCACCAATTGCGGCATCTTGGCGAAGACCGACGGCGGATAACCCTTGGTGGCGGGCGGTTCGTGGATCGCCAGCGCAATCTCCCGCTGGGCCTGGGCGAAACGGGTGAGCGAATCCATCAACAGCAACACCTGCTTGCCCTGGTCGCGGAAGTGCTCGGCGATACTGGTGGCCAGCATGGCGCCGTGCAGACGCCGCAACGGAGGGTGATCGGCCGGTACCGCCACCACCACGGCCCGCGCCATACCCTCCTTGCCGAGGATGTTTTCCACAAACTCCTTCACCTCGCGGCCACGCTCGCCGATCAGGCCCACCACGGTGACGTCGGCGTTGGTATAGCGGGTCATCATGCCCAACAGCACGCTCTTGCCGACACCGGAACCGGCGAACAGCCCCAGTCGTTGACCCCGCCCTACGCTCAGTAAGGAATTGATGGCGCGGACCCCGACATCCAGCGGCTCCAGGATCGGAGACCGGGCCAGCGGGTTGAAGGTCTTGCCGGTAAGGGCGCGGCGTTCTTCCGTATGGATCGGCCCTTTGCCGTCCAACGGGCGGCCCGCACCGTCGATCACCCGCCCCAACAGCGCATCCCCCACCAGCGCCTCGCAGACCCGCCCGGTAGGCACCACCCGGGCGTCCTGTTCCAGGCCACGGATATCGCCGGTGGGCATCAGGTAGAGGCTTTCGCCGGAGAAACCGACCACTTCCGCCTCTATCCGGTTGCCGGCGTTGGTAATGATGTCGCAACGGCCGCCGATGGCGGCGCGGCACCCCACCGCTTCCAGGGTGAGGCCCACCATGCGCGTCAGCTTGCCCTCCAGCGCCAGTCCGGAAGCTCCGTGTACCCGATTCTGACAACGCGCCAGCCGCTCCCGCCAGATGGCGCTACGATTGGGTTCCGGAAGCGCCCGCTTCATGTGTCGGATTCCGAAGAGGAGAGGTCTTCGTCACGCTCGCCCCCCAGCAGTTGCGTGACCAGCGCGGCCAGGCGGGATTCCAGGGTGGCATCCACCTGGGAGACATCGGTGACCACCTTGCAGCCGCCGCGCTCCATGACCGGGTCTTCCACGATGCTCCAACCCAGTTCCTTGTCGCTGACATCGTAGGTCTCACGCAGCAGCTCGGCGTCATCGTGGTGCAGTACGACCCGAACGTTGCGGGACGAGATGGGAAGCACTCCCAGGGCCTCGCGCACCACCCCGATGATCTGTCCGGGATCGGTCTTCACCTCCCGCCGGACCAGCTGCCGGACGATGGCGATGACCAGAGTCATGATCTCCTGCTCCATCTGGTCATCCAACAGTTTCAGCGGGGCCTCGAGGGTCCGCAGGATTGCATCCAGACGATCGAGCCGCTCTTGCAGATCGGTTTTGCCGGAACTCAACGCCTCCCGGTGGCCGTACTCGAATCCCTCGCGCTTGCCCAGCTCAAATCCCTCTTCATAGGCCTGCTTCTGAATCTGCTCCAGTTGTTCCGCCGTGAGCAGGGAACGGGCCGCAACCCCGCCGACGGAGTGACCCATTTGGGGAGGGTGCCACTGCCGGATCTCATCCTCCGGACTGGCGGAGATGACCTTCTTGGATTTAGATGAACTCTTCTCCACCCGCGCCTCCCAGGTTTATCTCTCCGGCATCGGCCAGACGCCTTGCCACTGACAGAATCTCCTTCTGCGCGGACTCCACATCGCTGATCCGGGCGGGTGGCGCAGCTTCCAGATCGTCGCGCAGCATCTCGGCGGCGCGCTGCGACATATTCTTGAAGATCTTCTCTTTCAGACCCTCGTCCGCACCGCGAATCGCAAGCAGCAACCGGTCGGAGGCCACCTCGCGCAGCAGGGTCTGAATACCGCGATCGTCCACCTCGATCAGATTCTCGAACACAAACATGTTGTCCTGAATCTCTTGCGCCAGATCGCCGTCCGCAGTGGTCATCTGCTCGATGATCTGCGCCTCGATCGTACCCTCCACCAGATTCAGGATATTGGCCGCGGTCTTGACCCCTCCCAGACTGGAGGTCTTGACGTTGGTGCCTCCGGAAAACTGGTGGTCCAGGATTTCGTCGAGTTCCTGGAGAGCGGCCGGCTGGATGCCGTCCAGGGTCGCGATACGCATGATGATGTCCGAACGAACCCGTTCCGGGAACGCCGCGAGCACGTCCGCGGCCTGGTCCGCATCGAGAAACGAAAGCACGATGGCGATGATCTGAGGATGCTCCAAACGGATCATCTCCGCAACCGAGCGGGGGTCCATCCACTTGAGCTGTTCCAGACCTTTGCTGTTGCGCCCCAGCAGGATGCGGTCGATCACCCCGCTCGCCTTGTCGGTGCCCAGCGCCTGGGTCATGACATTGCGGATGTACTCATCCGAATTCATTCCCAACGCGGTCTGGGTCCCGAGAGTGGAGACGAAGGAACGCATCACCACTTCCATCTGCTCGGTGGTGACGTTGCTCAGTCCGGCCATCGCCATACCGAGTTCCTGGACCTCTTTGGGACCCATGTGCGCGAGGATGGTGGCGGCGTCCTTCTCTCCCAACGCCAACATCAGGATCGCGGCGCGCTCGACACCCCGAAGGCTGGCAACGACCGAGCCCGCTTTTCTCTCAGCCATCTTCCGACACCCAGCTTCTCACTACCTGCGCCACCCGTTTGGGATCCTCCTGGACCAGTTGCCGGGCGGCATCCAGAGTATCTTCATATTTTGCCGGTCCCGGCAGTTTCACCGCTTCGCGTTCATCCTCCATGTATTCGATACCGCCTCCGGATGCGCCGGCTCCGGCCGACACCATCCGCGGACCCGCGTAACCTCCGCCCATCGCCGGTGTTTGCGCCAACAAGCGCTTCATGGTGGGCGCCAATACAAAGAAGATTAGAAGCACAACCAACACTACGCCACCTACGATTTTGCCCAGATCCCAGACCCAGGGTTGTTCCCAAAACGCCGGTTCCGGCAACGGCTCGGGCGTCGGCGGCACATGGAACGCCGAATTGACCACCTGGACGCTGTCGCCCCGCTGTTCGCTGAATCCGATCGCCTCTTTCACCAACTGCGTGATCCGGCTGATATCCTCCGGGGTGCGCTCCTGGCGCACGCTTTCACCGGCATCATTGGTAGTCACCTGGTCATCCACCACCACCGCCACCGACAGGCGTCGTAGCGTACCGCTGGAAAGACGGGTATGGCTGATGGTCTTGTCCAGTTCGTAGTTGCGGGTGGCGCGTTTGCTGACGCTGAGCGGCTGGCTCTCTCCCTGCTGGGCGGCCGGTTGCCCGGCGGCGGCCTGCTGCGGTGCGGTCCCGGCGGCCGCCGGCTGATTGCTGAGGGCGCCGGGGACACCCTGGACCGCCGACCCGCTCTTGCTCTCCTGTTCGTTGACCTGTTCGCTGCGCAGGGCCGGCTGATCCGGGTTGTAATGCTCCGCCGTCTGTTCGGTGACGGTAAAGTCGATGTCCGCCGTGACCTGCGCCCGTACTCGACCCTCCCCGAGGATCGGGGTCAGAATCTCTTCCACCCGGTGCTGGTAGTGCTCTTCCAGTTGTTTCGTATAGTCGAACTGGCTGGCGCTCAACATCATGCCCCGGTCATCCATCTGACCGCTGAGCAGGTTTCCCTGCTGATCCACCACCGTCACATTACTGGCCTCCAGTTCCGGTACGCTGGAGGCGACCAGGTGAACGATCGCCGCCACCTGGCCCTTTTCCAGCACCCGCCCCGAGTAGAGCTTGACCACCACCGATGCGCTGGTGGCGCCCTGCTCCCGCACGAAGACCGACTGCTTGGGGGTGGCCAGATGCACCCGGGCACTCTGTACGCTGGACAGGGTGGAGATGGTCCGGGCCAGTTCTCCCTCCAGCGCCCGGTGGAAACGGGCCGCCTCCACCGCCCGGCTGGTGCCGAAGCCGCTCTCTTGCTGCAGCAGTTCGAAGCCGATGTTGTCGCCACGCGGCAAGCCCTGACCGGCAAGTTTCAGCCGCGCCTCGGCCAGTTGGCCGGTTTTCACCATGACCGCCCCGTTGGACTCCTCCACCCGGTATTCGATCCCGGCCTGTTGCAGCGCGGCCATCACCTCGTTCGCGTCCTTTCCGGAGAGGTTGCCGTACAGCATGGCGTAGTTGGGGGTAAAGGACCAAAGCGCGATCACCACACCCAGCGCCACGCTGACGGCAATGCCGATCATGATCGCAAGCCGATTGATCAACGGGTTGTGCGTCAGCCGCACGGGCTGCATCTGGGTACTCGCCCTTCTTCCGGTGTTTTCGCCTTCGGCCATGAACCCGCCACCTCTTGTGATTACGTACTAATTCTCTTTATATTTCATATACCTAGATAGGCATATTCATAATGTCTTTGTAGGCGTCCAACAGCTTGTTCCGGACCTGGACCATGGCCTGAAAGGAGAGATTGGATTTCTGAATCGCCACCATCACCTCCGCCAGATTTACGTCTCCCTCTCCGGTCTCAAAGTTGGCTTTCAGCTCCGCCGCATGCTGTTGATCGGTGTTGACCTGATCCAATGACTGTTTCAGCAACTTGCTGAAATCGCCGTCCGCTTCCCGGGTCGCGTCCGGTCCGCCCGTGGCCTGAGCCGCCATCACCCGCATCTGTGCCAGTACCTGTTCGATATTGCTTACGGAACTCATGTCTGCCTCAACCTATGCTGAATAAACCTGTCGGCAACCTATATGCAGATACCGCACCAATTTTTATCCCGGGATGGAGATCCCCGCCTCCCGCAGGCGGGCGATCTTGTACCGGAGGGTACGTTCGCTGATACCCAGGCGCTCGGCGGCGTTCTTACGGCTTCCCTGTCCGTCACGCAACGCGTCCAGAACCATCTGTTCCTCCACCGACCGGAGGTCATCCGTCAAACGCCCGCTGGACCCCAGCGGTTCGCTCTGTTTCTCGGGTACCCGGGTCTCCACCTCGAACGAGAGCGCGTCCGGGGTGATCTCGTCCTCTTCACACAGGATGAGCGCCCGCTGAATCACGTTTTCCAACTCCCGTACGTTGCCGGACCAGCGATGGGTCAACAGCCGCTGCTCCGCCGTGGGTGAAAGCTTCGGTTCACTGCGCTGTTGTTCTGCGCACAGGCGCCGGAGCAGATACCGCGCCAAAGGAAGGATGTCACGGGTCCGTTCGCGCAGGGGCTGGAGATAGAGCGGAAACACGTTCAGCCGGAAGAACAGATCCTCCCGGAAACGTCCGGCCGCCACCTCTTCCCGCAGATTCCGGTTGGAGGTGGCCAGCACCCGGATATCGAGCGGAATCATCTTGCGGCCGCCCAGGCGCTCCACTTCCCGCTCCTGCAATACCCGCAGCAGCTTGGCCTGGAGCACCATGCTCATCTCGGAGATCTCGTCCAGCAGCAGGGTCCCGCCCTGCGCCTGCTCGAACTTGCCGGCGGCGGCGCGGTAGGCCCCGGTATAGGCGCCCTTTTCATAGCCGAACAACACCGCCTCCAGCATATTCTCCGGGATGGCCGCACAGTTGATCGCCACGAACGGCCCGTCGGCACGCGCGGAGTGACGATGGATAAAACGGGCGAACACCTCCTTGCCGGTGCCGCTTTCGCCCCCGATCATCACGGTGGCGTCGCTGTGCGCCACCCGCCGCGCCAGTTCCAGCAGCTCCCGCGAATGGACATCCTCCGCCACCACCTCGACGACCTCGTCCTGCGGATAAAGCACCGACTGTTCCACCTTCTGCAACAGCAACTCCGCTTCGAACGGCTTGGCCAGATAATCCACCGCACCGTCCCGCATGGCGGTCACCGCCTTCTGGATGTCGCCGTAGGCGGTCATCAACAGCACCGGTACGCTGGGATAGAGAAACTTGATCCGGGCCAGCAGTTCATTGCCGTCCATGGGTTGCATCTGGACGTCGCTGATCACCATTCCGACCGTGGTCCGATCCATGATTTCCAGCGCCGCAGCGCCGTCCGCGGCCGCCTCCACCCGGTAACCGCCCAGTTCCAGGGTATCGCTGAGCGCTTCGCGCAGATCGGGATCGTCCTCGACCACCAAAACCGTTGCCTGACTCATACAGAACTACTCCCGTCTGAAGAAAGATTGCGATTGGGAAAACCTTTGATCACCGCCGCTTTGGGCTGACCGGCTTCGCCGGCTGTTTGCGAAAGCGGCAGCCGGATGCGGAAACAGGTCCCCTCGTCGCTGGCGGAATCCAGATTGATCCGACCCCGATGCCCCAGAACCACCGACTGCACCACCGCCAATCCGAGGCCGGTGCCGCCGCTGCTGGTGGTAAAAAACGGATCAAAGACACGCTCCCGAATCTCATCGCGAATCCCCGGGCCGTTGTCGCAAACGCTCAATTCGGTCTCATGATCGTTCGGCTGACGCAGGGTGATAATCAGCGCCACCTCCGGACCGCCGTGCTGGATCGCGTTGTTGGCGAGGTTCAGGACCGCACCCAGCAAAGCGTCCCGGTTGCCGGAAATCAGGCAGTCGCCGGCGGTATCGTCCCGCCAATGGAGCGAGGTATTTCCCTCCTGGATCGCCGGCTCCAGGGTTTGGACCAAATCCCGCAGCAGTTCGCTCATTGCCACCGGTTCCGGCGCATATTGGCCGCCGCGCGCGAATGCCAACATATCGTTGATCTGATGTTCCATGTGCAGCAAACGGGCGCGGCTGCGTTCGGCCATCCGGGAGCGCTGTTCCGTCGAAAGATTCTCTTTCGACAGGTGAGAAAGATAGAGCAGTGCCGAAGAGAGCGGGGTTCGAATCTGATGGGCCAGTTGCGCGGCCATCTCACCCATCGCCGCCAACCGCTGCTGCCGGTGCATGCGCTCCTGCAGCTCGCGGCTCTCGGTGATATCGCGCAACAACAGGATGCGGCCAGATTCGGGGGCCAGACTGCGTTCGCTCAGACCTACCCAACGTCCCGAACAGAGTTGGCGTTCCTCGCCGCTCTGGCCCGCCCCGAAGTGACGCTTGTAGACCGGCCCCCACAGCAGATGCAGGTCGATCGGTCCCAGCAGATCCTGAGCGGCCTGGTTAAACGCCTGGATCCGGTCGTCGCCGTCCAGGACCACCACCGCCGCAGGCAAGGCATCCAGTAAACGGCTCAAACGATTGGCCAGGCGTTCTTTCTCCACCAGTTGGCGCATGCGCTCCTGGCGGGCGGCAGCCAACTCGGCACTGAGCTGCTGCACCTGCTCCTGCAGTTGCTGGTAAGAGACTACGAGCTGTTCCGATACCTGGTTAAAAACCTGAAAGGCATCTTCCAGCTGTTCTCGTTGTAGCGGGTTTCCGCTCGACATTCGCACCTTCCGCCGTGTCCGTTCTCTGTCCCATCCGGGACGGTCACGACATCTGGAGCAAATAGTATGCCTAATTTTATTTACAATAAAATCAGTTAGATAGGTTTGCTAATTGCGAGGTATGTCAAATTTCCGGCGATTCGGTCGCGCGTTGCAACCCAAACTTCCGCAGTTTTTCCACCAACGTGGTCCGCCGCATCTTCAGGCGCTTTGCGGCATGCGCCACCACCCCGCCCGACTCGCTGAGCGCCTGGCGGATGAGCGCCAATTCCATGTTGTTCAGGTGCGCCTTCAGATCGACCCCGCCCTCCGGCAGTCGGGCCGCACCCTGTTCCGACCCCATCAAGGATTCCAGGCCGATCAGGGCATCCTGGTCGTGTACCTCCTGCTCGAAATCCAGATCGATCCCGGCCCGAAACTTCTCCGGCAACTCCTTCACATCCACGATCCCGTAGGGGTACAAGATCGCCAAGCGCTCGATCAGGTTCGCCAGCTCCCGCACGTTGCCCGGCCACGGGTATTGGGTCAGCGCCGCCACCGCGGCCGGGGTCAGGCGTACCGATCCCCGCTTTTCCCGTTCGATCCGCGCAATCAGATCCGCCACCAGAACCGGGATGTCATCCACCCGTTCGCGCAGCGGCGCCATCTCGATCGGAAACACATTCAAGCGGTAGTAGAGATCCTCCCGGAACCGTTCCTGCCGGATCGCCTCTTCCAGATCGCGGTGGGTGGCGGCCACGATGCGGACATTGCAGGCGATGGTCTTGTTGCTGCCCACCCGCTCGAAGGTGCGTTCCTGTAAAACGCGCAGCAGCTTCACCTGCATCGGCAGACTCATGTCGCCGATCTCATCCAGGAACAGCGTCCCTCCCTCCGCCAACTCGAACCGCCCTTGCCGGGAGGTGATAGCGCCGGTGAAGGCACCCTTCTCGTGCCCGAACAGTTCGCTTTCCAACAGTTCCGACGGAATGGCGCCGCAGTTGACCGGTACGAACGGCATCCCGCGTCGGCTGGAATGGTAGTGCAGCTTGCGCGCCACCACCTCTTTTCCGGTCCCGGACTCGCCCAGGATCAGTACGGTGGCCTCGGTATCCGCCACCTGTTCGATCATGCGATTGATTCGCCGGGTGGCCCGGCTGTTGCCGGAGAGGCTGCGGAACAGTTCCAGCGGGCGCGCCGCTTCCCCATCGGCCTGCTGGCTTTCCCGATAGAGTTGCGCCTTGTGCAGCGCATTCATCAGTTCCTCATAGCGGCTGGGCAATGAAATCTCACCGATAAAGGGGGTCCCGACCGCTTCCGACTTCTCCTTCCGTGGCTTGCCGTTCACGAACCGAAGCTGGAAAAAAGGAAGCTTGAGTTCCTCCTGTTCAAGCGTCCGTACGATCTCGCGGGTGTTTTTTGCTTCCACCTCCGGCCCGATGAATACGGCGCAGACCTCCCCGGGCGCGTCTTGCAGGGACTCGACGCAGGTCGGGCCGTCATCGGCGACTTGAAGTGAAAAGTCGATGAACCCCAGAACGTTCTGGAGATAGGTTGCCTGTTCCTCTTGGCAACCGACGAGCAGAATAGAGCCACTGGTCGCCGGTGTTCCCTTTTTCGCTGATTGCTGCATTGCTCCCCCGCCTTGGGTCACATTTCACCGAGTAAGTGCGACCCCGATCACATACTGAATAGGGAGTTAAGCACTAGTTCCTAAATATGTCAAAAAAATGTCGGTGAATAAATTCTGACGCAACAGCTTGATTCCGCATAATTTATACGGATTATAGACGCAAAAAACCGTTTGGGAATCAATTGACTGGCCTGGATTGGGCCACCTGGCGGCGATGGTGACGAAAGATCAGCTTCTCGATCCGATCCTGCACCGTTTCGCTCATTGGTTCGAAACGCCCCAACACCCGTGCAGGATCGTTCGTACCGGGTGCGACCTCCAGGATCGTAACCGGCAATTGCAGGGCCGCCGGCAGGCGTGAATCGAGATAAAGATGGGCCCAGACCGCAGCCCCTTTTTGTGGCGGCTCCTCCGGCTCCAGCCACTCCAGCCCCCCGGCCGCCAGTCGCACCCGGCAGGGATCCGGCCGCTTGTGTTCCTTACCCACCAAGGCCGCAAAAAGATCCAGCAGCAGATCGAGCTTGACCTCGACCCGTAGCAGCCCGGCGTCCAGCTCACGTTCGTCCTCGGCCCGATCGCCCCCCTGCTCCGCCAACAGATGCTCGCATCGCAGCAATCGTTCGTTGCGCTCCTCGATATGACGAAGCTGCTCGCGGCCTTCCGTCGGGGAACGTATTTCCCAGCGTATCGGGAACTCCCCTTCGAATACCAAACCTTCCTGTAAGGGGTTGTTGGGGTGACTGGACAACGATGACTCCTTGTTCAAAATAATATCCGGCCTTGACAGGCCGGTGGCTGCGGCATAGAAATAAGATTCACACACATTATAGGTCTTCTTCTTTTGAGCGATATCCCCATAAGCATGCTGGTTGGCATGCTTATTCTCCTAATCCTGTTGTCCGCTTTCTTTTCGGGTTCTGAAACCGCCCTGATGACGCTGAACCGCTATCGGTTGCGTCACCTCAAGGATGCCGGACACAAAGGGGCGATCCATGCCCATCGCCTGCTGCAACGGCCGGACCGTCTGATCGGTTTGATCCTGCTGGGCAACAACTTCGTCAATATCCTCGCCTCTTCCATTGCCACCGTGATCGCGCTGCGTGTGTTCGGCGGGGATCGTGCGATCGCGTTTGCGGCCTTCGCCCTGACCCTGATCATCCTGATCTTCGCCGAGGTCACACCGAAAACACTCGCCGCCCTGCGTCCGGAAAAAGTGGCCTTCCCCGCCGCCTTTGTGTACCGACCGTTACTGAAAATCCTCTACCCGCTGGTCTGGATCGTTAACGGCATCGCCAACGGCCTGTTGAAGTTGCTCGGGGTCTCGCCGGAGGACGGGGCCGGAAACGCACTCAGCCAGGAAGAGCTGCGCACCGTGGTCAACGAAGCGGGCGCCATGATCCCGAAACGACATCAGAAGATGCTTCTCAGTATTTTGGATCTCGGAAACGCCACGGTGGAGGAGATCATGATCCCGCGGCACGAACTGGAAGGGATCGATCTGGAAGACCCGCTGGACGAAATCATTCAACAACTACAAACCAGTTTTTATACCCGGCTCCCGGTATACGAAGGAAGCATCGACAACATCATCGGTATCCTGCATATCCGGAGCGCCGTACACGCCCTGGCGCATGGCGGACTCACCAAAGAGTCCATCCAGGGGATTGTGACCGAACCCTATTTCATCCCGGAAGGAACCCCGTTGAACCGACAGTTGCTCAACTTTCAACGGGAGAAACAGGGGATGGGTCTGGTGGTGGACGAATACGGTGACCTGCTGGGTCTGCTGACCGTATCCGATCTGTTGGAAGAGATCGTCGGTGAGTTCACCACCGATCCGTCGGACAGCGTACGCGACGTACAGCCACAAGCGGACGGCAGCTACCTGGTAGCCGGCAACGCCAACGTACGGGAGCTGGTCAGGACGTTGCACTGGGAGCTGCCCACCGACGGCCCCCGTACCCTGAACGGCCTGATTATCGAGCAGTTGGAGACCATCCCCACCCCCGGCACCAGCTTATTGATTGCGGGCTACCCGGTAGAGGTGTTGCAGATCCAGGACAATGCGGTCAAGACCGTTCGCATACTGCCCGCGCTGCGTAGGGAAGAATCGGCGTCCTAAAGACACCTCCCCGCAACAATTATAATTCCCGATAAAGGATCGGCCGGAACGGCCGCCAAACCACGCATAGGTGTTGCAACAACACCGCGATGGTGACGACGCCACCCAACAAGGCCTGCTATGAATAACCCGAACCACCAGGAACGCCGCCGGTTTCACCGCATTCATTTCGATGCGCAAGCCTACCTGCGCCGAGATGATTCAGATCTCACCGCCTCGCTGGTGGACATCTCCCTGAACGGGGTCCTGATGGAGGTGCCGCCCGGCTGGGAAGGCAAGGTCGGGGACAAGGAAACCGTGAAGATCATGCTGACGGAAGGCGAAGAACACACCATCACCATGGAAACCACGGTCGCCCACTGCGACCAGAAGCATCTCGGGATGCGGTGCCGACATATCGACATGGACAGCATCACCCACCTGCGCCGCCTGGTGGAGTTGAATCTGGGCGATCCGCAATCGTTGGAACGTGAGCTGGAAGCGCTGGGGTAGGTCCACTGAATTCACTCTCGCCAAGACGCAAAGAACGCCAAGGAAAAAACACGTTAGCTCTCTTTACGCGCTTGGTGTCTTTGCGAGAGACTGATTCGCCTGCTCTCAAACCAGATCCAGCACCTCGGCCAGACGATTCACTGCCGTCACTTCCAATCCCTCGATCGGTTTCTTCGGCGCGTTGGCCCGCGGGACGATGACGCGCCGGAATCCGTGTTTGGCCGCCTCCTGCAACCGCTCCTGACCGTTCGGAACCGGACGAATCTCGCCCGCCAGCCCCACCTCCCCGTACACTGCAAGATCCTTTGCCAGGGGCCGGTCGCGAAAACTGGAGAGGACCGCCAGCAACACCGCCAGGTCGGCCGCCGTCTCGGTAATCCGCACGCCGCCCACCACGTTGACATAGACATCCTGCCCGAACATGGCGACCCCCGCATGCCGATGCAGCACCGCCAACAGCATGTTCAGACGATTCTGCTCCAGCCCCAGGGTCACCCGGCGCGGGTTGGAGAGTTGACTCTCATCCACCAGCGACTGAACCTCCACCAGCAGCGGCCGGCTTCCCTCCCGGGTCACCAGCACGGCGCTGCCCGGCACCTCCTCATGATGACGCGACAGAAAGATCGCGGAGGGGTTGCTCACCTCGCGCAACCCCCGGTCGGTCATGGCGAAGATGCCCAGTTCGTTGACGGCGCCGAAACGGTTCTTGATGCTGCGGATAAGCCGGAACTGGCTGCCCGACTCCCCTTCGAAATAGAGTACGGTATCCACCATGTGTTCGAGCACCCGCGGTCCGGCCAGGGTACCCTCTTTGGTGACGTGCCCCACCAGGAAGATGGCGGTCCCGGTCTGTTTTGCGAACCGGACCAGTTGTGCCGCCGCCTCCCGTACCTGCGCCACCGACCCCGGAGCGGACTGCAACAGCTCCGTATAGACCGTCTGAATGGAGTCCACCACCATCACGTCCGGCGCTTCCCCCTGCGCCGATTTCAGGATGCGCTCCACGTTGGTCTCCGCCAGCAAGCGCAACCGTTCGCACGGCAATCCCAGCCGTCGGGCGCGCAGGCTGATCTGTTCCGGCGACTCCTCGCCGCTGACGTAGAGGGTGGAGAGTTGCTCCGGCAACCGGGCCAGGGTCTGGAGCAACAGGGTCGATTTCCCGATGCCGGGGTCGCCGCCGATCAGGATCACCGAGCCGGCCACCACCCCGCCCCCCAGCACGCGATCGAGCTCGGCGTTCGCGGTGGCGATTCCCCGGGAACGGTCCGGTTCGATCTCCGCCAGCGCGCAGACCCGCCCCTGATCGCCGCTCCCGGTGTATCCGGCAAAGCGCGGACTCTTCGCAGCGGCGGATTCCACCAGGAGTTCCTGCAGGCTGTTCCAGGCCTGGCAATCGGGGCACTGGCCGGACCATTTGGGGAACTGGCCGCCGCACTCGGTACAGACGTACTGGACCTTTTGCGCCTTACTCATGCCAGCGCTTGTTGCGTCGTCTCCGACACCCCGGTTTCGACGAACTCGACCCGGGTGGTTACGCCGCAGAACAGTTCATATGGGATGGTGCCCGCGGCCTGCGCGATCTCTTCCGCCGGCAGCCCGCAGCCCCACAGGATCGCCGGATCTCCCGCGCGCGCCTCCGGCTGGCTGCGCAGATCGACGGTAATCATGTCCATCGAGACCCGCCCCACCAACGGCACCCGTTTTCCGTTCACCAGTACCGGCGTGCCCGATGGTGCATGTCGGGGATAACCGTCGCCGTAGCCGATGGCGATCACACCCACCGTCATATCCTCGGGGCATTTCCAGTCGCCGCCGTATCCGATTCCCTCACCCCGTCGAACGGTGTTCACCGCGATCACCCGGCTCTGCAGGGTCATCACCGGCAGCAGTCCTTCCATTTCTCCCACCCGATCCAGAAAGGGAGAGGCGCCGTAGAGCATGATGCCGGGACGCACCCATTCCGAGTGTGTGGCCTTCCAACCCAGGATCCCGGCCGAGTTGGCGATACTGGACTCCACCCCCCACGGCCGCACCCGGGCGAGGAACTGTTCCAGTTGTCGTTCGGTGGTGACGTCCGCGCGATCATCGGCGTTGGCCAGATGGGTCATGGCCCGGATGCGACCCTGTAGCGCGGGGATGGCGGAAAGACGGCGAAACGCCTGATCCGCTTCCGTTATCGGAAACCCGAGACGGTGCATACCGCTGTCGATCTTCAGCCAGCAAGGGAACGGCTTCGCGGGGGGATGCTGTTCCAGGCATTCGATCTGGCCGGATTCATGGATCACCGGCTCCAGCCGGTGGTGAATTGCGGTCTGCAACTCCTGCGGGTCGAAGAAACCCTCCAGAATCGCGATCGGGCGGTTCTCGCCGGCCTCTCGCAGACGCACTCCCTCACCGATGCGTGCCACCGCCAGCGCCTCCGCATCGCCCAGGGCGCCGGCTACCCGCAGCAGTCCGTGCCCGTAACCGTTGGCCTTGATCACCGCCAGCATCCGGCTGCCGGGCGCCGCCAAACGCGCCCGATTCAGGTTATGCCGCAGGGCGGAGAGATCGATCAGGGCGGTGGGGTCCGCGCTCATCCATACCCCTCGCTGCCGTAGACGTCGTCAATGAAGTTTTCAAACTTGGTGTATTTCCCGAGAAAGGTCAGACGGGAGGTACCGATGGGCCCGTTGCGCTGTTTCGCGATGTTGATCTCGGCGATACCTTTGTCCGCGCTGTCCTCGTTATAGACCTCGTCGCGATAGATGAAGACGATCAGGTCCGCATCCTGTTCGATGGCGCCGGATTCACGCAGATCCGACATGATCGGGCGCTTGTTGGTGCGCTGTTCCAGACTGCGGTTGAGCTGGGACAGCGCAATCACCGGAACGTCGAGTTCCTTGGCCAGCGCTTTAAGGGAACGGGAAATCGCGGAGATCTCGTTGGTGCGGTTCTCGCCTTGCCCGGGGGCCTGCATCAACTGCAGGTAGTCGATCACGATCAGCCCCAGATCCCCATGCTCCCGCATCAGCCGCCGGGCCCGGGCCCGTAACTCGGTGGGGGTCAGGGCCGCGGTGTCGTCGATAAAGAGCGGCGCCTCCGCCAGAATGCTGACCGCCGAGGTGAGACGGGGCCATTCATCGTCCTCCAGCTTCCCGGTGCGCACCCGGTGCTGGTCGATACGTCCCAGCGACGACATCATGCGCATCGCCAGGGCGTGTCCCGGCATCTCCATACTGAACACCGCCACCGGCACCTTGTTGTGGATCGCAACATGTTCGGCGATATTCATGGCGAAGGTGGTCTTGCCCATGGAGGGGCGTCCGGCAACGATGATCAGATCCGCCGGCTGCAACCCGGAGGTCTGGTCGTCGAAGTCGTTAAAACCACTGCTGAGACCGGTGATGTGCTCATCCCGCTGAAACAGGGTCTCGATCCGGTCCACCGCCTGGGTCAGCAGGGTCTTGATGGGGCTGAAGCTGCCGCCACGCTTGCCCTGTTCGGCGATCTCGAATACCCGGCGTTCCGCCTCATCCAGAAGCTCCAGGCTGGAGCGCCCCTCGGGACGGAATCCACGACCGGCGATATCGGTACCGACCCGGATGAGCTGACGCATCACCGAGTGCTCGCGTACGATATCGGCGTAGGCACGGATATTGGCGGCGCTCGGGGTGTCTTTGGCGAGGTTGCCGAGGTAGGCGAGTCCCCCTACGTCCTGCAGTCCCCCCGCCCGCTCCAGTTCCTCGCCCAGGGTCACCACGTCAAACGGCTGTTGCCGCTCCGCCAGCCGGTCGATGGCCCGGAAGATCAGCTGGTGTTCCCGCCGGTAGAAATCCTCCCCGATGATCCGGTCTGCGACCTGATCCCAGGCCTCGTTATCGAGCATTAACCCGCCCAGTACCGACTGTTCGGCCTGCACCGAGTGCGGCGGGACCCGGAAAGAGTCCATATCCGCCTCAGGCGGCGGGGAAAGATCGGGAGGATATGCAGGTTCGTGCATGCGTTATCAGATCAGGGAGCCGGGAATGGATAAAGCATACGGTAAAAGAGCGGTCCGGGAAAAGGCGAATCCTGCAATCCCCCTGCCGGATCGGGAATTGTGTCCCGGAGCCGACCGGTGGGATCGCTGAAACGGCTTCCCACGGCGCCTTTTCGCGCCGGGGAAACCGTTCCTCCTGGGTCGTTGTTCCTCCTCCCGCTGGGGAGAAATCCTACGACAATGGTGCTTTATTATTCCGTTTCCGGGACGATCGACAGCTTCAGCGTGGCATCCACATCGGTGTGCAGATGGATCTGCACCTCGAAGTCACCGGTAATGTGGAACGGGCCTTCCGGCAGACGCACCTCGCGCTTATTCAAGGTGACACCGGCGGCGGCCGCGGCCTCCACGATGTCGGTGGTGCCCACCGAGCCGAACAATCGGCCTTCGTCACCCGCCTTTCTGGCAATGGTGAGGCTCAACGCCTCCACTTCGCCCTTGCGCGCATCGGCTTGAGCCAGCGATTCCGCAGCCTCTTTTTCCAGCTCCGCACGACGCGCCTCGAAGGCGGCCAGATTCTCGTCAGTGGCCGGCACCGCACGACCGGACGGGATCAGAAAGTTCCGGCCATAACCGGATTTGACCACGACCTTTTCGCCGAGACCGCCGAGGTTTTCAATATTCTGTAACAGGATCACTTCCATCGTATCTACCCCAAAACACAGCCATTTACTGTTCAGCCCGCGTCCGCACCGTTCCCGGTACCGATGCGCGCCCTAAAATCAAACCAAGCATCCGCCAGTCCCGCGGCCGCCAACATGGTAATGGCATGCAGCATGGTGATCGGTAAAAACAACAACAGATAGATTACCGCCAACCATCCGCGTCCGGCGCCCTTTGTCCCAACCAATGCATGGGTCAACGCCAACCCCTGCAACAACCAGCCGGCGAGTAACAACATCGCCAGATGGTCCTGCCAGGTGGCCTGTTGATCACCGCCCAAAGCGGTCAACACCAACACTACCAGCGTCACCGCCGCAACCACCTTGGGCAGTCGAAACCGGTGAAACTCGGCACGAAATCCGCCCGGATTGTACAACATCGCCTGCCACCAGCGCGCCAGGAACAGGGAAAGCATCAACTGGAGAAACAGCGACGCCCCCAGGATACCCGGCATCATGCCGCCCAACTCCTTCATCAGCGCCTTGCGCTCCTCCGGTCCCACCAGCTGCGATTCCGACAGCGACCGGCTCAGCGGCTCCAGCAACCCGTTCCAATCCACCCCATACCAGTGGCTGGCAGCGATCGCTCCGGCCGCCAGCAGCAACGCGGCACCGGCGGTGAACTGCAGCGAACGGCTGAATCGCAGCAGTTGCGCCAATAACAGCAGCAGCAACCAAGGCGGCAAAGTAACCGCCAGCACCACCCAAGGCTGCGCACCTGCGGCCAACATGATCACGACACAACCGGCCGTCGCCAGGATCGCCATCATCAGACCGGCCACACCGCCCCGCCGCAACGCGATCAGCCCGATCACCCCGGAACTGACAATCCCCAGGGGCGGAAACCACAGAGCGAGGACCGCCAACGGCACGAGCACCGCCAGGGCCTGCCCCCTTCCCTGCATTACAAACGAGGCAAATACGCGCATGATTTCTGCCGGTGGCGCCCGGTAACCGCTACCGGAAGACCTTGATCAAACTCACCCATACCCCGCGCCGGGATTGGATGGAACAGGGAACGCCGACCATCCCGTCTCTCCGCTACAGCCTCCCGACCCGGGAGGAGTCGATTCGAGACCCTTAGTGTTTATCGGTATACGGCAACAGCGCCAGGAACCGGGCCTGCTTGATTGCCGTAGCGAGTTGGCGCTGATAGCGCGCCTTGGTCCCGGTAATGCGGCTGGGAACAATCTTCCCATTCTCGCTGATATAGGCCTTCAGCAGATTCAGATCCTTATAATCGACCTCGCTGATCTTCTCAGCGGTAAACCGGCAATATTTCCGGCGGCGAAAAAAACGTGACATTTTGATTCCTCGAATTCAGTTAGGATGCGGTTTTCTCAAACGACCCTGCGGACACCATTAAGAGTAGGCGCAACCGGCGGTTTCCCGCACGGTCATTCCTCCTCCTCATCCTCCTCCGGACTCTCATCTTCCACCTTGGAGGGGCGCTGTTCCCGTTCATCCGAAGACTTCAACAACGGAGAGGGCTCGGTAATGGCGTTGTCGCGCTTGATAATCAAATTACGCAGCACGGCGTCGTTGAACCGAAACGCATTTTCCAGCTCCGCCAACACCTCTCCGTCGCACTCGATATTCATCAGCACGTAGTGGGCCTTGGGCAGTTTCTGGATGGGATATGCAAGCTGACGACGGCCCCAATCCTCCAGTCGGTGGATCTTGCCGTCTTTCGATTCGATGATCGACCGGTAACGATCGACCATACCTGGAACCTGTTCGCTCTGGTCCGGATGGACCAGGAACACAATCTCGTAATGCCTCATTGTAGCTCCCTTCGGTTTAGCAGCCTCCCGCACAAGCGGTAAGGCAAGGAGTAGACGTCCGCCCGGTAAAAATCAGGTCTGACGCCGGTTAAAGAGCGCGGATTCTACCCCGGATCCCATGGGTCTGCAACCTCCGGCCGCCCGGAACCGGGTCGCCCAATCGGCTTTTTTTCTACTGAAAAACGCCATTTCCGGCGACCGCATTTCCAGCACACCTGCACTCCATCACAAAAACGGCCCGAAACGCTTTTTGCCCTCCAATACCGCGCAAACAAAGGCAAAACGGGGATTGTCACGACGGTAACAAAGTGGCACCATCAGCGGTTGGGTGTCCGGTTTGCTTCGGAAAACCGATCATGGCTGGTTACAGCGGTGCGCTACAGCATCCGCCCGGCACTCTGAGTCAAAACGCCATTTACAAAACATTCATATGGAACAGAGGGTCAAATGAAAAAAATACTTGCAACCGCTATTATCGCCGCCGCACTCACTGCCTGTGGCGGCCAGTCCCCCGATCAATCCAGTGAGTCCGCTCCGGCTGCCACCCCGGAACCGGCCATGGAGCCCATGGCGCAACCCGCTATGGAAGAAGGCCAGGCCGCAATGGATGAAGGCCAGGCCGCGATGGACGAAGGTCAGGCCGCGATGGACGCCGCTGAGCCTGCGATGGACGCCGCTGAGCCTGCGATGGACGCCGCTGAGCCTGCGATGGACGCCGCCGAGCCTGCGATGGACGCCGCCGAGCCTGCGATGGACGCCGCCGAGCCTGCGATGGACGCCGCTGAGCCTGCGATGGACGCCGCTGAGCCTGCGATGGACGCCGCTGAGCCTGCGATGGACACTGCGAAATAAAAACACAACGAACGTTCGGGTCGGATACAGATAACACATCCTGACCCAACCGTTTCGTTCTAAAAGCCCGCCGATTTCGGCGGGCTTTTTTTATCTATCGCCGTTCTGAATCCGAATTTATCGAATCCGCCGTGTGACCGATTTGAAAGAATCTACAGTAGATCGGTATTCCCGGAAGTTGTCACACACAACCCCTGTCTGTCGTCCGGCCATAAAAAAAGGGCGCCGAAGCGCCCTAGGGATTCCCTATATCTCAATGGGGTGTTGAAAGGGGATTTCCTATACTTTTTTCAACACCCCTCTCAAGGGACTCACAAACCGCGAAACGACATAAAGTCAGGTTCGTTCTTTCCTTCTGACTCTACGCATTACCCGAAGACTGGCAGTGGCACCGCCATCTGGAATGGAAGCAGCCCGATTCCTCCGGGGTATCGTTGCAGGCACCTCTTTCGGTTGCATACGCTCCTGCAACGCCAGTAGCAGTACGGCTACGAATGCCACGGCGGCAAACCATCCGTTCGATGACAGGAGCGAAAAAACGCTACAGGTAACGACAACAATCGATAAGAGAGAGCCTCGAAAACGAGACCTCGAGGTAGAGCAAGGCAAAGAAAGCGACAACATGATTCGGCCTCAACTCAGCAGAGGATTCAATTAATCTACTGAGAAGCATATGAGATCCGGTGTAAAGGGAACGCAAAGCTTGCGTTAAATTGACGTTAAGATGCGCCTCAAACCATTGTTCTGGCAGTAAAATTCAAACGTACCCGGGTCCCCTGCCCGAATTCGCTGTCGATTTTCATGGACCAGCCGTAACGTTCACAGATGCGCTGCACCAGTGACAGGCCGATCCCCTCCCCGCCCCCGTCAGATCGGTAGTGGCGTTGCACCACATAGGGCAACGCCTCCGACGCAATACCGCGCCCCGTGTCGGTCACGCTGAGACCCGCCTCATCCAGCTCTACCCGAATCCGGCCCCGATCGGTATAACCGAAGGCGTTGCGAATCAGGTTGCCGAAGGCCATTACCAACACCGCCCGCTCCACCCGCAGCCGCGGAGTACCGGTAACCTCCACCTGGACCTCGATCGGCTTGTTCCGGTGAAGTTCGCCCAGCTTCGCGACCACTTCGCGAACCACCGTCTCCGCGTCACAAGCCACCGCCGGGATCTCATCGTGCTTCTCGCGCGCCAGAACCAGCAAAGCGTCGGTGATCTCGGCCATCTCGTTGGCGGCACGCGCCACTCGCAGTACGCGCTGCTGTTCCGGCGAATCCTCCGGCAGGTTGTCCCGCAACAGCTCCAGGGCACCGTTGATCACCGCCAACGGCGTACGCAGTTCATGACTGACGTCACCGGTGAACAACCTCTCCCGTTCGATGAAGGCCTGCAAGCGTGACTCGTATCCATCCACCGCCTGCGCCAGTTCGTGCACTTCGTCCCAGGGAAACTCATGGGCGAGCGGCGGCGGAGAATCCGTCGGGCAACGTGTCGCCACCCGGCGCGCCAGATCGGTAACGGGTGCAATCACCCGCCCCGCAAGCCAGTAACCGAGGATGGCGGCCAGCAAGGTCATTGCAACCGCTCCCGCCGCCAGGATCCACACAAAGCCCTGTTCCCGACGCAAAAACTTCTGTTCGTTGTACAGCACCACAAAACGCTGGCCCGCCTGATCCCGTACCGCCGCCCGGTAGGGGCTGCCGTCCAGCAGTAACGCATGTTGTCCCGGTTGCAGCGTCGCCACGGCCACCGGGGGCGGCGCGGCGGCATCCGGATCGGGAATCACATACCCGCGGATGGTTGCGGTGTTCTCCGGTACCGAGTGGGGATTGCGGGTACGCCGTCCGATATAGTCATCCAGTTCGGCGTTCAACGTCTCATCGATGAGACGTTCCCCCAGATCGCTGGAACCAAAGTAGAGCCAGGTGGCCTGCATCAGGCTCAGCAGCCCTCCGAACAGGGCGAAAGCCACCGTGACCCTGAGCCGCAAGGAACGCCTATTCAGCACCGGAGTCCACCAATTGGTAGCCGATACCACGCAAGGTATGCAGCAGTGGAGGATCGAAATCCCGATCGATGGCGGCACGCACCGCATGCAGATGGGCGCGCAAGGAGTCCGAATCGGGCGGCGTATCCCCCCAGATCTCGCGCTCCAGTTCCTCTCGGGTGACCACTCGTGGCGAGCGGCGTATCAGCAATGCCAGTATCCGCAACGGGATGGGCGCCAGCTCGATGCGCCGGCCGGCACGGGTCACGCTCCGGGTATCCGGATCGTAGATAAGATCCGCCACCCGCCAGCGGCGGCGACCGGCTTCGCCGCTGGCCCGCCGCAACAACGCCTGGAGCCGCGCCTCCAATTCCGGCATGGCAAACGGTTTGATCAGATAGTCGTCCGCCCCGTGATCGAATCCCTCCAGCTTATTCTCCAGCGTATCCCTTGCCGTCAGCATCAGCACCGGCAGTTGCTCACCGGCCTCGCGCAACCGGGCGCACACCTCCAGCCCGTCCATCCCCGGCAACATCAGATCCAGCACCAGAGCGTCGTAGTGCTTTTCCAGGGCGAACCCGAGGCCGCTGAGACCGTCGTAGGCAAGATCCACCGTGTGGCCGTGTGCGCTGAAGAAGTCGCTCAGGTTGGCGGCCAGATCCGGATTGTCTTCGATCACCAATAGATACATAGCGCTGACTATATCACTCCCGGCAAAAGATGGTGGCGCGTTCCTGCGCGGGCTTTAGTAAGGCTATAATGCGTCCTTTTCGCCGCCATTGCCGTACAGTACCCATGGACAAGACCTACAACCCGCACGCGATCGAACAGAAGTGGTACCAGACCTGGGAGGAACGGGGCGACTTCGCCCCCGCCGGACAGGGCGAACGGGCCTATTGCATCATGATCCCGCCCCCCAACGTGACCGGCAGCCTGCACATGGGCCACGGCTTCAACAATACCATCATGGACGCCCTGATCCGCTACCACCGGATGAAGGGCGACCGCACCCTGTGGCAGCCGGGCACCGACCACGCCGGTATCGCCACCCAGATGGTGGTGGAACGCCAGCTGGAGGCCGAGGGCAAAACCCGTCATGACCTGGGCCGTGACGCCTTCATCGACCGCATCTGGGAGTGGCGCGGCGAGTCCGGCGGCAACATCACCCGCCAGTTGCGCAGGCTCGGCTCTTCGCTGGACTGGGAGCACGAGCGCTTCACCATGGACGAGGGACTCTCCGAGGCGGTGAAAGAGGTTTTCGTGCGCCTGCACGAGGAGGGTCTGATTTATCGCGGTAAACGGCTGGTGAACTGGGATCCCAAACTGCACACTGCGGTCTCCGACCTGGAGGTGCTCAACGAGGAGGAAGCCGGCCACATGTGGCACATGCGCTATCCCCTCTCCAACGGCCAGGGCCACCTGGTGGTCTCCACCACCCGCCCCGAGACCATGCTCGGCGACTGCGCGGTGGCGGTAAACCCCGAGGACGAGCGCTACAAGCATCTGATCGGCGAGCTGGTGGAGCTGCCGCTCACCGGGCGCAAGATCCCCATCATCGCAGACGAGCA
>JBNKCL010000040.1:0-100679 GCA_050287725.1 Sedimenticolaceae bacterium | reverse complement strand
GCTCGCAAGGCTTTCTGCCGGAACTCCAGGTATTGGAACAACCGCTCGGATCCGTGCTGGTATCGAAGTACCAGTTGAGGACATTTCCGTTATAGCTTGCTTTGGGACCCGTGGTTTCGGTTGTGAGCTGCGCCTTGTAATCCGAACCAGTTACAAAGCACTTTTGCCCGAAACCGGTACCCCATACATAATTAGTTCCACCCCAGTTTATACGCGGAGAACCGATGTTGATTGTCAGTGAAACTTCACCGTTGGCGGGTATCTGGTTGCCGGCGGGACAGCTGGCCAGGTAGGTGGTATCGGAATCATAGTGGGAACTCGGCACGATGTGGTACATGGACCAAGAGGTATCCACCAGCAGCATGATATTGGGTTCGGCGATGGTGCCGGAGAACAGCGGCGTATCCGAGATGGTCCCCGGTTTGGCGTGGGTCAGCCCCGGCACCAGGCACAATGCCGCGCTCAAAACCATGGCGCGCACTCGGAAACCGGACCCAGACAATGGCTTCGGGTTCCGAAGAATACCGGGCAATCCATGCAAGTAGCGGAAATTCAACTGGATGTTCATAATCTCCTCCCATACACCGTGCGCACTCTCGTGGTCGTGTTGACATCGGCGCCATAGCCGATAGCTGTGATCTCGAAGCCGGTCACGTCCCCGCCCGGATCGAACTTTCTGTAACCTTCGATGTTAATAGTACCTTTGACGCCCGGTATGATTCCCACGTACTGGATCACGTAGCGAGGCTGCGCAGCCACACCCTCCAGGGGATTGGTGTGGGTTTGCGGAAACACCCTCGAATCGTTGGTGCCCCACGTCGTATCGTCCGCATCGTCATCGATCCCGTACAACCCGCCGGTTCCGTCAAAGCTGCCGGTCGTAACGATGGTTTCCAGCCAGGCCTCGGCGTCCCGCAAGGCGCTCTCCGCCGCCTGGAGTGACAAATCCCGGTCCCGGATATTCCCCGCCATCCTCTCTTCCAGAGAGGTGGTCTGGAGGGAGGCGACCCCGAGGATCGTCATCACCAAAAGGATCAGGAGACCGACCACCAGTACGGCCCCGGTTTCCCTGCTCCTGCAATAACGGCTGCAACTGTTCATCATGAGTTTCCTGTATCAATAGTCCCGCACTACAAGGTCCGGTTGCGAAGATTTATCGTGGCGGTAAACACATGGCGCAATCTATTGTCCCCCGCCGTAACGCTATCCACAGTGCCGTTCCCGTCGTAATCGTATGCATAGGTCTGCGCCGACGGGACAACATTCTCCTCGATGGAACTGACCAACAGGCTGACCCGGACGCTCATTACATTGCTCCAATCGGAAACGCCCGTGGCATTCATGTAGCTGTCCACCGCCAGATCGCCGTTGGTATCCACCCCGTAGCGGACCTGCATATTCTCAACGCCTTCCACCAGCTCCAGGGATACCCCGTTCGCAGACCGGAACAGCGCCGGGGTGCCGGCGGCGCCTGTCGCCACGAAATAGCTGATCTTGACCGGCTTCATAATCCTGGCGTTGGTGGAATAAACCTTGGACAGGCAGTGTTTGTTGCCTGCCCCGCCGGAGCAGGGCACGTGGCTCTCGTTCCCCGGTACCACATCTCCACCGGTGCTGTGTGCAACCGAATCCTTGGCGGCGTTTGCCCCCGGCGTCGCGTTATTGGTGATCTGAAAAATATCACCCGAGGAAATATCGCAGACCATGATGATATCCCCACGGTCCAATATGTTGTTCTGGGTCACGTGGATCTCGGCCGATGTCTGGACCATCATCGGAGGCTCGACCTTGATCCCGGAATTGGTGGAATATTGGATGTTGATGACATCGGTATCCCCATCGGTTCCGCCGATCCCGTCGCCAAAACCGTATAGCGCGTCTTCTGCCGGATTGTCGGGATCATATTTAAGGTTGTTCGTGATCGCCAGACCGCCGGACCCGCATCCCCAGAAACCGGCCATGCGCAGATCCTCGGAGAGCTTGATCAGCGCGAACCGCCCGTTCTCCTGGAGACGCGCCACCGCTTCGGAGGTCCGGTAGCTCTGTTTATTGGAGACATAGATCTGCGACATCCCGGCCAGCAGCACCAGACCGATCGCGATGGCGACGAAGATCTCCACCAGCCCGAAACCGGCCTGCGAATTTCTGATTTTGAAGTTTCCGTTCATAATTGCGAGATCACCGTAAACTGTTGAGTGGTACTGCCCCCGCCCCGGGCGTCGTTCCATTGAATCGTAACGGTGGCGACATTATCTGCGTCTACAACCACCGAGCCGTCGCCGGAGGTGAGCGTTCCGCTCAGCATGGTCTTCCACTCCGTCAAATCCGAAGCAGCCACTGTTGTGGTGCTCGACTCGGCGTGGCCGATACTTGTATCGTAATTCCCCGCCAGGGCCGCGCTGCGATTGGAACGCATCCGGTCCAGGATATCGTCCGCCAGCAACGTCGCCTGACTGCGGAAATAGGCGCTGTCCGCCGCCTTGAGGCTGGTAAGCTGAAGCCCGGCCAAACCCAGCAAGCCGATTGCCAGAACGATAATGGCAACCAACACCTCAATCAGGGTGAACCCTCTGGCACGTTTCATCCCACATCTATCGCTGTTAAGGACAATCATATTCGGCATCCAGATTTACTCTGCCTCCCGCCACGATGGTGACTTGCTTCTCCCTCGTGGCATCGGCATTACACAAATCAAAAGTGAACGGAGCACCCGCGCTGTTCAGGTAGCCGCCGGAATCGAAAACGACGGTGGATACCGCGGCGCCCCCGGAATCAGCCCCGCGGAGCGTGCTGCCGGGGTCGAAAGTCTGTTGCAGGCGCAGCGTCGCCCCACCCGCGGTCACCGTCCAGCCCGCCTCCCAGTTGCTGCCCGAGGCGGCCGTCAAGGTCACATCTACCCGCCGTTTGATGGCCTCGCTCCGGGCGATATTGAGGGCCGTGACGAAATCATTGGCCTCCCCTGTGACGCGGTTGTTGATAATCAATGTGCGAAAACTCGGCACACCGATAACCAGCACGACCGCCAGCACGACGATCGTCATCATCAGCTCGATAAGCGTGAATCCGGACTGTCTGATTTTTGTTCCCATATTCTGCAATCGCTCCGGTTTCCCAGCAAAAGCGGATCGGCCGAAACCAATCCCTTCAACTGAAGTTTTAGAATGGCGAAATAACCTTTTCAATACAGTGGTGATCGGCGGTAGAAGATTTGCGACAAGCGGTGCGATCCCCCCCGCCTGGCCTCACTTCCGTTTTACCGTTCTACCTATTATAATCGCTGGCATGAGACCTGCGGAGAGTCGAGAAAACAGTGCCTTAGGGGAGATCTCTCGCCGTCTCCGCGAACATGGGGTAACCCCCACCGCCCAGCGGATTCAGATCGCGGCGGCCCTGTTCGCACGCCCCCAGCATGTTTCCGCCGACCAGGTTCTGGCCCTGACCAATGAAGGCGGCGGCCGGCCGGTCTCCAAAGCCACCGTCTACAATACCTTGGGCTTGTTCGCCCGCAAGGGGTTGATCCGGGAACTGTTGGTCGATCCGGCACGCGTCTATTACGACTCCAGCACCCATCCCCACTCGCACTTTTTCAACCTGGAGACCCAGGAACTTTCCGATATCGATCCGGCCCAGATCTCAGTGGAATTACCCACCATGTTGCCCGAAGGCACCGAGATCGCGGGTGCGGAGGTGATTGTCTACCTGCGGCCCGGCCGAACCTCCTAGCAGAGATCGCCGGAAAAGTCTCAGGCGCGTACGGGACAAGGAAAAATTCGGCGGGCAAGCGCAGTTTACCGGTAGTAAATGAGCATTGTGAGCCGGATTTTAACGCCGGATCGTGCCGCATGAGGGTCTTCCCTCGGTTGTCTCGTAATCGGGCTTTCTTTATACTCCTCCCCTCCGGGCCGATGTAGCTCAGTCGGTAGAGCAACTGATTCGTAATCAGTAGGTCGGCGGTTCGATTCCGCCCATCGGCTCCAGTCCCGCTACCGGCTTTGCCGATTTCCCGATCGTCGCGCCTCCTGTTCGGCACCCCGGCAGAGCCGACGTGGACTGTTGTATTATCTCCACTTGGCCGTCAGCAAAACCTTACACCCACAAATGACCACGCTGTTCATCGACAATCTCACCGTCATCGATGCCTCACGCCTGGATCGGGAGCGGGGACTGGTAGGCGAGAGCTGGCAGGTGGATTTGGCGCTGGAAGGAACCCCCGACACCCAGGGAATGGTACTGGATTTCGGCGCCGCGAAACGCGCGGTCAAACAGATTATCGATCTTCACTTCGACCACAAACTGCTGATCCCGACCGGCCACCCCGATTGCAGCTTCCAGGTCGCCGGCAACCGGGCAGAGTTGCAGTTCCGACCCGGCACCGGCCCCGCCATTCACTGCAGCTGTCCCGCCAGCGCCGTAACCGCCGTCCCGGCGGAGGCGGTCGATCCGAGCAGCGTGGCGGCGGCGATCAAAGCCCGGCTCCAGCCGCTGCTGCCGGAGAATATCACCGCCCTCCATCTGGCGTTGCGAACAGATAACGCCCCCGGGGCTCACTTTCACTATACCCACGGCCTGCCGCAACACACCGGAAACTGCCGGCGTATCGCCCACGGCCACCGTTCCCGGATCGAGATCCGTCGAAACGGACAACCCGACCCGGAATCGGAGAAGCTCTGGGCCGAACGCTGGCGCGATATCTACATCGGTACCCGCCGCGACCTGCGAAAGGAGTTTCAACACGACGGCGAACCCCGCCTTCGTTTCGGCTACACCACCCCGGAGGGAGAATTCGAATTGGAGCTGGCGGCCACGCGCTGCTACCTGATCGAAAGCGACTCCACGGTGGAAAACCTGGCGCGGCATGTGGCCGAAAGTTTGAAACAGGAACGGCCGGACGCCCTGTTTCAGGTCCGGCTGTTTGAAGGGATCGACAAAGGGGCGGTCTACGAACTGTAGGAGGGAGCGTTCGCTTTCAGGTACGGTACTCGGCGTTGATGCGCACGTAGTCGTAGGAGAGATCACAGGTCATAACCCGGGTTTCGGACTCGCCCCGTCCCAGCCGCACCCGGATGGTGATCTCCGGCTGCTGCATCACCCGGCTGCCTGCCTCCTCGGTATAGTCGGACGCCCGTCCGCCGTCCCGGACGATGCACACCTCCCCCAGCCAGATGGTCACCGCCGCGATATCCAGATCCCGAATCCCGGCCCGCCCCACCGCGGCCAGGATCCGGCCCCAGTTCGGATCGGAGGCAAACAGCGCGGTCTTCACCAGCGGCGAATGGGCGATGGTATAGGCCACGTCACGCGCCTCTTCCAGTGCGGCCGCCTCTTCCACCACCACTTCCACCAGCTTGGTCGCCCCCTCGCCGTCCCGGACGATGGCCCGCGCCAACTCCATGCACACCTCCCGCACTAGGGCGGCAAATCGTTCCAGGTCCGGACTGTCCGCATCCCGGATGGGCGCGCAAGAGCCGGTACCGGCGGCCATCAGGATACAGGCGTCATTGGTGGAGGTGTCGCCGTCCACGGTGATGCTGTTGAAGGAGGGCGCCACCGCCTGTTCCAGGCAATCCTGCAGCAGTTCCGGCGCAACCGCCGCGTCGGTGGCGAGATAGGCCAACATCGTCGCCATATCGGGCCGGATCATACCGGACCCCTTGGCCATCCCGGTCACGGTCACCCATCCGTCCGACAGTTCACAGCGACGGGAGAGCAACTTGGGCACGGTGTCGGTGGTCATGATGGCACGCGCCGCATCTTCCCAACCGGTTTCCGCGAATCCCGCCAACGCCGCCGGCAGGGCCGTCACCATGCGCTCCACCGGCAACGGTTCCCCGATCACACCGGTGGAAAACGGCAATACCTGTTCCGGACGGCAACCGGCCGCCTGCGCCACCGCCGCGCAGCAGCGCTCGGCATCCAGCCGCCCCTGTGCTCCGGTCCCGGCATTGGCGTTACCGGAATTGATCAACAGATATCGGGATGCGCCCCGCGCAAGGTGATTGCGCGCCAACTCCACCGGGGCGGCGCAGAAGGCGTTGCGGGTGAAAACCCCGGCACAGCCCGCCCCCTCCGGCAGTTCGATCAGCACCAGGTCGTTGCGTTCCCGATACTTGATACCGGCGGCCGCAACCCCCAGGCGAATGCCCGGTATCGGGAGAAAATCCAGTGCGGCGTCGCTCATTTCAGCCAATCCCCGGGGTCCGGTAACTACCGTGATAACGGATTCGAATCGAAGAATATCGAGGATACTACCCGGCGGTTACTGCAACCTGCCGTGACACTGCTTGTACTTCTTGCCGGAACCGCAAGGGCAAGGCTCGTTGCGCCCGACCTTACGCCCATCCCGCACAAACGGTTTGTGTTCTTCGCCGCCACGCCCCGGTCCTCCTTCTTCCGCTCCGGACTCCGCCTCACCGAAACCGGAGAACTCTTCATGCTGGAACTCATACGCCTCCGGATGCTGCTCGCGCTGCGGCACATCCATCGGCTCGGTACGGACCTGAACCTTGGAAATGTCACTGATCACTTCGTGTTTGATCGCATCCAACATGCGGGAAAACATCTCGAACGCCTCCCGTTTGTATTCCTGCTTCGGGTTTTTCTGGGCGTAGCCGCGCAGATGAATCCCCTGGCGCAGATAGTCCATCGCGGCGAGGTGCTCTTTCCAATGGGTATCCAGCACCTGGAGCATCACCGCCTTCTCGTATACCCGGAGACCTTCGCTGCCTACCAGTGCCTCTTTGTCCCGATAGGCCTGTTCCAGATCCTGCAGAATGCGCTCCCGCAGGGTCTCTTCGTGCAATGACTCATCATCCTCCAACCACTGCGCCAACGGGTAGCGAACCCCGAACTCCTCCTCCAGCGCCTCGGTCAACCCGGCAATGTCCCACTGCTCCTCCAGGCTACCCGGTGAAATATAGAGGCTGATGGCGCCGTTCACCACATCGCGCCGCAATGCCCGGATGCTGTCGGAAATATCGTCGCTCTCCATCAACTCGTCGCGCTGTTGATAGATCACCTTGCGCTGGTCATTGGCGACGTCGTCGTATTCCAGCAATTGTTTGCGGATATCGAAATTGCGGCCCTCCACCTTGCGCTGTGCGTTCTCGATGGCCCGGGTAACCCAGGGATGCTCGATCGCTTCGCCTTCCTGCATGCCCAGCTTCTGCATAATCATGGAAACCCGGTCGGAAGCGAAGATCCGCATCAGGTTGTCTTCCAGCGACAGATAGAAGCGGGAGGAACCCGCATCGCCCTGACGGCCGGAGCGCCCGCGCAACTGGTTGTCGATACGCCGCGATTCATGGCGTTCGGTCCCCACCACGTGCAGGCCGCCCGCTTCCAGCACCTGTTGATGGCGCGCGTTCCATCCCTCTTTGATCTCGCGCACCACCTCCGGATCCGGGTTTTCGCCGAGTCCGGCGATCTCGCCCTCGGGGTTGCCGCCCAGCACGATATCGGTTCCGCGACCCGCCATGTTGGTGGCGATGGTGACGGCGCCCGGCCGGCCCGCTTCGGCCACGATCAGCGCCTCGCGTTCATGCTGTTTCGCATTCAATACGTTGTGTTTGATCTTCTCCTTTTGCAACAGATCCGAGATCAATTCGGAGGTCTCGATGGAAGCGGTACCCACCAACACCGGCTGCCCGCGTTGCACGCAGTCGCGGATATCGCGGATGATGGCGTCGTACTTCTCTCTGGCGCTGATGTAGACCAGATCTCCCATATCGTTGCGAACCATCGGCTGGTTGGTGGGAATCACCACCACCTCCAGGCCATAGATCTGTTGGAACTCGTACGCCTCGGTATCGGCGGTGCCGGTCATTCCGGAGAGTTTCCGGTAGAGCCGGAAATAGTTCTGAAAGGTGATGGAAGCGAGGGTCTGATTCTCGGGCCGGATCTCCACCCTCTCTTTCGCCTCCACCGCCTGATGCAATCCATCGGACCAGCGCCGACCCGGCATGGTGCGCCCGGTAAACTCATCGACGATGACGATCTGGCCGTCCTTGATGATGTAATCCACGTTCTTCTGAAACAGCGCGTGCGCCCGCAGGGCCGCGGTAACGTGATGCATCAGGCTGATATTGGCGGTGTCGTAGAGGCTGGAGTCCTCATCCAACAGACCGATCTCCGTCAGCATTTCCTCAACGTGCTGATGCCCCTCTTCACTGAGATATACCTGTTTGGCCTTCTCATCCACCGAGTAGTCGCCGGGTCCGAAATCGGGTTTCCCGTCCTCGCCCTCGATCGGCTGCTGCCGAGTCAACTTGGGGATGATGGCGTCGATCTTGGTGTAAAGATCGGAACTGGCGTCCGTGGGACCGGAGATAATCAGCGGCGTACGCGCCTCGTCGATCAGGATCGAATCGACCTCGTCCACCACCGCAAAAAACTTCTCCCGCTGCGACCGCTGGTCGCTGCTGAAGGCCATGTTGTCCCGCAGGTAATCGAATCCGTATTCGTTATTGGTGCCGTAGGTGATGTCGCAGGCATAGGCTTCGCGTCGCGTAACCGGCCGCATCTGCGGATACCCGCCGGCAGATCCATCGTAATCCGGATCATACTGAAACGAGGCCTGGTCCGGCCCCTGCCCGCCGGAGGATTGGATCACCCCGACACTCAACCCCAGAAAATGGTAGAGCTTGCCCATCCAGGCGGCGTCCCGTCGGGCCAGATAGTCGTTAACGGTGACCACATGCGCCCCCCTCCCGGGCAACGCATTGAGATAGACGGCCAGGGTCGCCACCAGGGTCTTGCCCTCACCGGTGCGCATTTCCGCGATCTTGCCCTGGTGCAGAACCATGCCGCCGATCAACTGTACGTCGAAATGGCGCATCCCCAAGGCCCGTACCCCGGCCTCCCGCACCACGGCAAAGGCCTCGACCAGCATGTCGTCCAGGGAAGCGCCGTCGTTCAGTTGTTTCCGAAAAGAGTCGGTCTTGGCTCGCAACTCCTGGTCGGACAGGACCTGGATCTGCGCCTCCAACTCATTGATCTTTTCCACCGTCCGCGACATGCGCCGAATCAGGCGCTCGTTGCGACTACCGAAAATCTTTCTGAAAATCTTGCTGACCATTGCAACCCAACTTCATCAACGGAAAAAGTTAACCCGGATGCTGCATCGGGGAACGCGATGATCGTGACGGGGTGGATACACTCAGGTGAATTTGCGATTGAATCAATAGCCGAAAAGCTATTGATGGCCAAGCAAATACCGCCTGAGGGCGGCCAGATCGGCGCGAAGACGCGTTCAACGATAACCGGCTACATTTTGTAATTCACTAGGATATGTTCAACTTCTTGATGCCGCATCAGGATCCGAACAAACGCTTGGCGCCTGGCGCAATACCTGGGTTAGGCATGATACCGCAAAACAGCTTCGCCGACAGGTGAATTCAGCCGATTCCGCCCTATTCGAGCCGTCATAAACCGGCATTTTGCCAAGGCATTCTGGAAACATCCGGAAAATGTGGGGACGAATCTGATTTACGCAAGACCGCCGCCTGCAGATAACGGCAAGATTGCAGACAGGCGTTTTCGGCCGGTTGCGCCGGCTTCTTGAAAAAAAGGGAGATCAACAACCCGTCAATTGACGGCCCGGAGATACCTGGTGGGATTCACTCTTACGCTGTTCTTGCTCACCTCGAAGTGGAGATGAGGCCCGGTGGAACGACCGGTGGATCCGACCCGCGCAATCACTTGACCCTTGGATACCGTCTCGCCCACCTTGACCAACCTCTGCGAGCAGTGGGCATAGCGGGTGGAAAAACCGTTGCCATGGCGAACCTCGACGACATTGCCGTATCCATGCCTCACCCCGGAGAAGGTGACGATGCCGGAAGCGGCCGCCATGATCGGAGCGCCCTTTCTTGCGGGGATATCGACCCCTGGATGGAAGGAGACCCGGCCGGTAAACGGATCCTTGCGTTTGCCGTACGGAGAGGAGACCCAGCCGCCCTTCACCGGGTAGCCGGAAGGAAGGATCTCCTTCTGCAGCTCCTGGTTCATAATGAGGTCTTCCAGCATGCTCAGCTTGAGCTCGCGGTCCTCAATGGTGCGCGCCAGCGAGTCCGCTTCCTTGGCCATGTCGCCCAGTTCCATGGGACGGGATGACCCGGGGAAATCGATACCGCCCCGCGGCGGCGGTTCACTGAAGTTAAACTCTTCCGGGTCCAGTTTGCCGAGCTTGGTGAGCCGTTCGCCCAGCGCATCCAGCCGCAGCAGGCGGGACTGCATCTCCCCCAACCGCAGCGCCAGCGCATCGAGGTGCTCGTCGGTTTGGCGCTTTTTCTCCTGCCACTCCTTGCGCTGCTCATCCAGCAGCATGACAAAACCTTCTTCCTGCGAAATTCCGTCCTGATCCAGCTGCGCCAGCGGACTCGCCTGCTCCGCACCCCGGTTATATCCCAACCACCCGGCGGCGACCGTTGCGCCGACCAGTAAAAAGGTGAACGCACCCGCAACCAACCAAGGGGAGAGCGTGATGCTGCCACCCCGTCGGGATCGTCCAGTCAGAAGCATTATCTTCATTGGGTCGTTATAATAATGTAGTAATTAGTTTGTCTTACGGAAAATCCATCCTCACGTATCAACCATGAGAAACCGTCCCCGCCCCCTTAACGACTACTTACAAACGGACCGTGCGTTTTTCGCACTTCTCGCCCGCGCGCAACGGCAATCGGCTCTATTGCAGCAGATCCTGGATCTGCTCCCCCCCCCGCTTGACCGTCACTGCCTGGCTGCCGTTCAGGACGACAACCGGCTGGTGCTTTATGTAGACAGCTCCGCATGGGCCAGCCGTCTTCGATTCTTTTCCCGCGATCTCATCACCAACCTGAAACATCAGAAGATCGCCGTACAGGAGATCGTGGTCCGGGTTTTGATCGAAAACCGCCGGCAACCGGCCGTTCAACCCCCCGCGCCTGAACTATCGCACCGCAATGCCCTGCTGCTGCGACAGGTTGCCGATAACATCAGCGACCCGGATCTCCAAGCTGCGCTGAGAAAACTCAGCGGTCATGGAGCATAACACCGCCCCCGATCGGGCATCAAGCCACGGGGATCGGCTTCATATAAGAGATCGGAACGCTGCTTCCCTCTTCAAAAGTGACCTCTTCCCAGGCGTCGGCATCCGCCAGCAGCGCCTTCAGCAACTTGTTGTTCAGCGCATGGCCGGATTTGTAACCGCTGAAAGCGCCGATCAGACTATGCCCGAGCAGATAGAGGTCGCCGATGGCGTCCAGAATCTTGTGTTTGACGAACTCGTCTTCGTACCGCAGACCGTCCTCGTTCAGCACCCGATAGTCATCCACTACGATCGCGTTGTCCATGCTGCCGCCCAACGCCAATTCGCGCTCGCGCAACATCTCGATATCGCGCAGGAACCCGAAGGTGCGCGCGCGGCTGACCTCTTTGACGAACGAAATGGAGGAGAAATCGACCGAGGCGAAACGAGTGCGCTCGGTGAAGACCGGATGATCGAAGTCGATCGCAAATGAAACCTTAAAACCGTCAAACGGACTGAAGGCCGCCCGTTTGTCGCCCTCTTTCACCACCACCTCGCGCTTGATGCGAATAAACCGCTTCAGCGCGTTCTGCTCTTCGACACCGGCGGACTGGATCAGGAACACGAAAGGACCCGCGCTGCCGTCCATAATCGGAACTTCCGGCGCGCTCACATCCACATAAGCGTTATCGATTCCCAACCCCGCGAACGCGGAGAGCAGATGTTCCACGGTGGAGATCTTGACTCCATCCTGAACCAGAGTGGTGGAAAGCCGTGTATCACCGACGTTTTCGGGGCAGGCCTTGATCTCGACCGGCTGATCCAAGTCCACCCGCCGGAACACAATCCCGGTATCGACCGCTGCGGGCCGTAACGTAAGGTAGATCTTTTCGCCTGTATGTAATCCAACCCCGGTGGCGCGAATGACATTCTTCAGCGTGCGCTGCGTTATCATTTTGTATTGTTATCTCCCGCCAAATACCCCTTCTAGAACGGCAAGATCGTAGCACGAGTGGACCCAATGATCAAAAGGAAATAGGCGACAGCAGCGGTGCGTGACTCCTCCTTCACCGGCCCCGGTCCCGAAAGACCGGGCTATTGGAAACTAATACTTAACAATCAATTAGTTACATGCTAATCCGCCTGCCGGCGCAAAAATGCCGGGATGTCCAGGTACTCCATCTCCTTCTCCTTCGCCGCCTCTACGAAGGCACGCGCCGCTTTCGGGTCTTTTCGGATCACGGTCGGCCGATCCATGGGGGAGTAGTCGATCCGATCGGGTGCCGCAGCCTCCGGGTCCACCAGACGCACCGGCGGCAGTTCCTGCTGCATTTCCATCTTGGCTTTTCCGAGAGAGATGGTTTCACCCAGCCCGGTGGCAACCAGAGTGACCCGCAGTTCGTCTTCCAGATCGGGGTCGATCACGGTCCCAACCACCACCGTCGCCTCTTCGCAGGCCACATCCTTAATGGTGTTACCCACTTCATCGAATTCCCCGATCGACAGGTCCGGACCGGCGGTGATATTCACCAGGATGCCGCGCGCGCCCGAGAGATTGACATCCTCCAGCAACGGGCTGTGAATGGCCCCTTCCGCCGCCATCCGGGCCCGGTCTTCTCCTCGCGCCCGGCCGGCGCCCATCATCGCCACACCCATCTCGGACATGACCGTACGGACGTCCGCGAAGTCCACGTTGATCAAGCCCGGGCGGGTGATCAGCTCGGCGATCCCCTGCACCGCTCCTTGCAGCACGTCGTTCGCGGTCTTGAAGGCGTTTAACAGACTTACCTCTTTTCCCAGGACCGCAAGCAGTTTCTCGTTGGGAATCGTGATGAGCGAATCCACAAACTCCGTCAATTCCGCCAGTCCCTGTTCCGCCACCTTCATGCGCTTGCCGCCCTCGAAGGAAAACGGTTTGGTAACCACCGCCACCGTCAGGATTCCCATCTCCCGGGCCACCTGCGCCACCACCGGCGCCGCCCCGGTACCGGTACCGCCGCCCAGACCGGCGGTAATGAACACCATGTCGGAACCCTCCAGTGCCTCCTGGATGCGATCCCGATCCTCCATCGCGGCACGCCGCCCGATCTCGGGATCGGTGCCGGCCCCCAATCCTTTGGTGATATTGGCCCCCAACTGCAGCAGGGTGCGCACATTGCTGTTCTTCAATGCCTGGGCATCCGTGTTGGCGCAGATAAAATCCACCCCTTCGATACTGGCATCCACCATGTGGTTCACGGCATTGCCGCCGCCGCCGCCCACTCCGATCACCTTGATCACCGCGTTCTGACTATAAGCGTCCATCAATTCAAACATCGCTATTTCCTCCTCTCCAACAGGCCGGAACCGCAGCCTGAAATCGAAAAAATGTTCTCATCCAAACCCGTTAAAAATTGCCCTGAAACCAGCTCTTCATGCGTTCCCAAACCGCCTTCATTCCCCGTCCGCCCTGCAGATCACCCATCCGCACCGAACGGTTGTTGCTGCCGAACAGCAGCAGCCCCACCCCGGTGGCATAGATTGGGTTACGCACCACATCCGCCAGCCCGGTCACGTACTGCGGAATCCCGAGTCGCACCGGCATGTGAAACACCTCTTCCGCCAATTCGATCAAGCCTTCCATCTTGGAACTGCCGCCGGTCAATACCACGCCGCCCGCCACCAGATCCTCGAAACCGCTGCGCCGCAGTTCGGACTGCACCAGGGTCAACAGTTCCTCGTAACGAGGTTCCACCACCTCCGCCAGGGTCTGCCGGGAGAGCCGCCGCGGCGGACGGTCCCCGATGCTCGGAACCTCGATGGATTCGTCGCTGGCGGCCAGCTGTGTCAGGGCACAGGCATACTTGACCTTGATCTCTTCGGCATGCTGCGTGGGGGTGCGCAGCGCCACTGCGATATCGTTGGTCACCTGATCCCCGGCGATGGGGATCACCGCGGTATGGCGAATCGAACCCTCGGTGAACACCGCGATATCGGTGGTGCCCCCGCCGATATCCACCAGACAGACCCCCAACTCCTTTTCGTCATCGCTCAACACCGCATAACTGGAACTGAGTTGTTCCAGAATCAGGTCGTCCACCTCCAGGCCGCACCGGCGTACGCACTTGATGATGTTCTGGGCCGCGCTGACCGCGCCGGTCACCATATGGACCCGCGCCTCCAGCCGGACCCCCGACATCCCCACCGGCTCCTTGATCCCCTCCTGTTCATCGATGATGAACTCCTGGGGCAGGATGTGGAGGATCTTCTGATCCGCCGGGATTGCCACGGCGCGCGCCGCGTCGATCACCCGCTCCACGTCGCTGTAGGTCACTTCGTGATCCTTGATGGCGACGATGCCGTGGGAGTTGAGGCTGCGAACGTGATTGCCCGCGATCCCGGCATGCACCGAGTGGATTTCGCAACCGGCCATCAGCTCCGCCTCTTCCACCGCCCGCTGGATCGACTGCACGGTGGATTCGATATTCACCACCACACCCTTCTTCAGCCCGCGGGACGGGTGGGAACCGATGCCGATGATCTCGATGCCGTTGTCCGGTTTGATCTCACCGACGATGGCGACCACCTTGGAGGTGCCGATATCCAGCCCGACGATCAGGTTCTTTTCTGCCTTCTTGGTCATCACGTTAATCCTCTCTCACCCGGCGCCTGGTACGAGCGCCGCAGGTTCATCGCAGCCGGCGCCTCGCCCGACCCGGTTGTATCCGCCCGTACCGCAAACCCGTTGGGGTAGCGCAGATCCATCTCCCGCAACCGCGTCTCCGTCTGTTGCAGGCGCGGATAGACCAGGAAAAACCTGGCCAGCCGCGCCGCGACATCTTTGTTTCCGAGCCGTATCACCAGCCCGTTATCGAGCTGCAACGTCCAGGCCCGGCGGGCGTCGAGCAGCAACTCCCGGATCTCCCTCCCCAACGGTTGCAGCCGTGTCTGCAAATCCCGATAACGCCGGAGCACTTCGCCCTCGCTGCCGTCGGGTCCGGAGAGCAGAGGCAACCCGGCCGGCGGTTCGATATCCGCCGGATCGAACACCTCCCCCCGTCGGTTCAGCAATCTCTTCTTCTGCCAACGGGCCAGCGGCACCTGCTCTTCCACCGTCACCTGCAGGGTCCCGGGCCAGATCAGCCGCACGCTGGTGCGATCCACCCACGGCAACCGGTCCACCGCGTCCTGCACCGCCGCCACATCCACGGTAAAAAACCCGCCGTGCAGCCGGGAGGCGACCGCCTGCTCCAGCGCCGGCCTTTGCAGGTGGTGAAACGAACCATCGATCCGCACCACCCGCACCGGCAGCAACTGCGGGTCCCGCAGCCGGGTAATTCCCCAATCCACCCCCGCCGCCACCGCTCCCAGCAACAGCAGCAATCCGGTCCAGCGAACAATGATCCTTCCTCGGGTCGGTTTTTGTTCTTCGGTCTGCGCCATCAGTTCCGCTCCAGGGTCTCCGCCAAAATGCGCCATACCAACTCTTCAAACTCGATCCCCTGCGCCCGGGCCGCCATCGGCACCAGGCTGTGATCGGTCATCCCCGGCAGGGTATTGGCCTCCAACAGATAGGCCTTACCCGCCGCATCCAACAGGATGTCGATCCGGCCCCAGCCCCTGCAGCCCACGGCGTGAAACGCCTGGAGTGCGAGTTGCTGCAGTTCCCGCTCCTGCTCCGCCGTCAGGTCGGAGGGACAGAGATACTGGGTGTCGTCGCTCAGGTATTTGGCCTCGTAGTCGTAAAACTCCGCCTGGGGCACGATCTTCACCACCGGCAACACCTCACCGTTGAGGATCGCCACGGTATATTCGCCGCCGCCGAGATAGCGCTCCGCCAACACCAGCGAATCGTGCTCCGCCGCCTTGGCATAGGCCGTCGCCAATCCCCCTTCCCGCGTCACCTTGCTGATCCCGACGCTGGACCCCTCCCGCGCCGGTTTGACGAACAGGGGCAGGCCGAGTTGCCGCTCCACCGCGGCGAAATCGCTGCGCTCGTCGAGCACCGCCCACTCCGGGACCGGCAGGTCCAACGACCGCCACAACAGTTTGCTGCGCCACTTGTCCATCCCCAGGGCCGAAGCCAATACGCCGCTGCCGGTATAGGGAAGACCCAAGACCTCCAGCGCCCCCTGGATCACGCCGTCCTCACCGCCGCGGCCGTGCAGAATAATGAACGCCCGGTCGAAGCGCCCCGCCGCCAGCCGGGTCAACACATCGGCGCCGACATCGATCGGGTGCGCATCCACCGCGCGCGCCTGGAGCGCCGCCAACACCGCCGCCCCGCTCTTCAGGGAGACTTCCCGTTCCGCGGACCAGCCCCCCATCAGGACGGCCACCCGGCCAAAATCGCTGGCGGATATCCCGCTCATCACCTCTGCTCCTCCCCCACGATGCATACCTCGGTCTCCAGTTGGATCCCGCTCATCTGCTCCACCCGCTGCCGGATGGTGGCGATCAACTGTTCGATCTCGGAGGCCGTCGCCCCACCGGTGTTGATAATGAAATTGGCGTGTTTGGTGGAGACACAGGCACCGCCGACGCACAACCCCTTCAATCCCGCCGCCTCGATCAAACGGGCCGCATGATCCCCCTCCGGATTCCGGAACACCGAACCGCAGCTCGGGAGCCCCACCGGCTGGGTGGCGGCCCGCTGCTCCAGCAACCGCTGAATCCGTTCCAGGGCGGCAACCCCGTCCCCCGGCTGCAATTCCAGCCGCGCCGTCAGGAACCACTCTCCCGGCGGCCCCTGCACCCGGCGGTAGCCGATCTTGTACTCCCCCGGTTCCCGGCGACGCACCGTCCCGGTCCGGTCCACCGTCTCCACCCACCGCACCAGCGGCCAGGTCTCGCCGCCGAACGCCCCGGCGTTCATCGCCAACGCCCCGCCCAGGGTGCCGGGGATCCCGGCCAAAAACTCTGCGCCGCATAACCCGGCCCGCGCCGCGAAGCGCGCCACCATGGCGCACGAAACCCCCGCCTCTACCAGCAGGTCGTGTTCGTCCGCCCGTTCCAGTGCCGTCAAAGCCCCCTGGAGCGCGATCACGGTGCCGTGAAAACCACCGTCCCGCACCAGCAGATTGCTCCCGAGGCCCAGCCACAGCAGCGGTTCCTCGGACGGAAGTTGCTGTAAAAAACGCACCAGGTCCTCACGATCGGCGGGACGATAGAAGCGACGCGCCGGTCCGCCAACCCGCCAGGTGGTATGCCCTGCGAGCAGCTCGTCACTGCGCAGTTCGCCGGTCACACCTTGTATCTGTTGCGCCATCATCGCGCCGCGCCCTCCGCCAGGATCTCCGGCAAGCGCGCCGCCAGGGCGCCGATGTCCCCGGCCCCGAGGACCAGCACCATATCGCCGTCCTGCAACAGCCCGGGCAGCACGCCCCGGATCTCTCCCAAATCGCTCACGAAGACCGGGTCGACCTGACCCCGCGTCCGGATCGCCCGGCTCAGCGCCTTGCCGTCCGCCCCGGGGATCGGGTGTTCGCCGGCGGGATAGACCTCGCTCAACACCAGCACGTCCGCCTGCGACAACACCTGGACGAAATCCTCGAACAGTTCCTGGGTGCGGCTATAGCGGTGGGGTTGAAACAGCAGCACCAGGCGCCGCCCGGGCCAGCCGGTCCGCGCCGCCCCCAGGGTGGCCGCAATCTCCCGCGGATGATGGCCGTAGTCATCCACCACCATCACCTCGCCGTTGGCGATGCGGCACCGCTCGTGAACCTGAAAACGGCGGCCGATCCCCTGAAACTGCTGCAACCCGCGACTGATGGCCGCATGCTCCACCCCCAGCTCCCGCGCCACCGCGATCGCGGCCAGCGCGTTGAGGACGTTGTGGCGTCCCGGCAGATTGAGGGTCAACTGCAACGGCGCCTCCCCGTTTGCGAACCGCACCGTAAAATGGCTCTGCGCCCCCGTGTACCGGATATCGGCGGCCTGCAAATCGGCCTCTTCACTGGTCCCGTAGGTGCATACCGGCCGGGAGATCTGCGGCAGCAACGCCCGCACCTCCGGATCGTCGAGGCAGAGCACCGCGTGACCGTAAAACGGGAGATGGTGCAGAAATTCCAAAAAGGTCCCGCGCAGGCGGTTGAAGTCGCCTTCATAGGTGGTCATATGATCGGCATCGATATTGGTCACCACCGCCATCATCGGTTGCAGATAGAGAAACGAGGCATCGCTCTCGTCCGCTTCCGCCACCAAAAACTCACCCGCCCCCAGGCGCGCATTACTGCCCGCGCTGTTCAGGCGCCCTCCGATCACGAAGGTGGGGTCCAGCCCCCCCTCCGCCAGCAGGCTGGCGATCAGGCTGGTGGTGGTGGTCTTGCCGTGCGTCCCCGCCACCGCGATCCCGAACCGGAACCGCATCAGTTCCGCCAGCATCTCGGCCCGCGGCACCACCGGGATACGGCGGGCGCGTGCCGCCACCACCTCCGGGTTGTCGCTCCGTACCGCGCTGGAGATCACCACCGCATCACACCCCTCGATATTCTCGCCGCGATGCCCGAGCATGATCGCCGCCCCCAGCCGTTCCAGCCGTTCCACCGCGGGGCCCCGTTTCTGGTCGGAGCCGGAGATCCGGTACCCGAGGTTGAGCAATACCTCGGCGATGCCGCTCATTCCCACCCCGCCGATACCGACGAAGTGGATGTGGCGCATCCGCCCCATCGCCTCCGCTGCGTGTCTGAGCTGTTTTCCGGTACGCACCTTCATACGGGTAACGCCTCCTCGCAGAGATCGGCCACCCGGGCGGTCGCCTCGGGTCGCGCCAACGAGCGGGCGATGGTCGCCATCGCCAGCAACCGGCCCTCCTCCGACAGCAGTTCCCGCAGCAACGCAGCCAGCCCTTCGGCGGTCAACTCGGACTGCGGCGCCAGCCGGGCCGCCCCCGCCTGGACCAGGAAGGCGGCATTGCGGGTCTGGTGGTCGTCCACCGCGAACGGGTAGGGCACCAGGATGGAACCCACCCCGGCCGCCGCCAGTTCCGAGATGGTCAGCGCCCCGGCGCGGCAGATCACCAGGTCCGCCCAGCCGTAGGCCTCCGCCATCTCCTGTACGAACGGGGACACCTCCGCCGTCACCCCGGCGGAACGGTAGGCCGCAGCGGTCTCCTGCTCCTTTCCTTTGCCGGCCTGGTGGCGCACCTGCGGCCGTTGCGCCGGCGGCAGCAACGCCAGGGCCGCCGGAACCACCCGATTGAGCGCCTCCGCCCCCAACGACCCCCCCAGGATCAGCAGCCGCCGGGGGCCGCTCCGGTCCGCCATCCGATCGGACGGCGGCGCCAGGGCCGCGATCTCCGGCCGTACCGGATTGCCCACCAATTCGGCCTTACCGGAAGCGCCGAAGCTTCCGGGAAACGCCTCCAGCACCCGACTCGCGATGCGCGCCAACCAACGGTTGGTCAGGCCGGGCAACGCATTCTGTTCGTGGATCACCAGGGGAATTCCCGCCAGGCGGGCCATCACCCCGCCCGGACCGGTCACGAAACCGCCCATGCCGAGCACCAGACCCGGCCGGTTCCGCCGCAGCACCCGCCACGCCTGCACCATAGCCACCAGGATCTTGGCCGGCGCGCTAAGCCAGGAGCGGAACCCCTTGCCCCGCAACCCCCGGATGGAGATCCACTCGGCGCGGAAACCCGCGGCCGGAACCACCCCGGTCTCGAAGCCGCCACGCGATCCGAGCCAGAACACCTCCAGCCCGCGCCGGCGCAACTCCTCCGCCACCGCCAGCGCCGGGAACACATGGCCGCCGGTGCCGCCCGCCATGATCATCACGCGTGCGCCCATCGCAGCCTCCCGGTCGCGGTTACCGGATCGTCCCGTCGCATCTCGTAATCGATCCGCACCAGCACCGCGATCACCACACACGCCACCACGAGGCTTTTGCCGCCGTAGCTCATCAGCGGCAAGGTCAATCCCTTGGTGGGCAACAGACCCACATTCACCCCGATATTGATAAAGGCCTGGATCCCGAACCAGAGACCGAAGCCCTGCGCCATGTAGGCGGCGAACCGGCGTTGGCACCGCTCGGCGCGTGCCCCCATGCGGAAAGCGCGCCACACGATCACCGCGAACAGCAGGATCACCACCAGGGTGCCCACCAGTCCCAGCTCTTCCCCGATCACCGCCATCAGGAAATCGGTATGCGCCTCCGGCAGGTAGAACTGTTTCTGGATCCCGTTGCCGAGACCGACCCCGAACCACTCCCCGCGGCCGAACGCGATCAACGCCTGCGCCAGTTGATAGCCGCTGCCCTCCACATCGGCCCACGGGTCCAGAAAAGCGGTGATCCGCTGCAACCGATAAGGGGAATAGAGCACCAGACTGGCCAGCGCCCCGCTCGCCAACAGCATCAGCATCGCGAACTGCCAGAGCGGCACCCCACCCAGAAACAGCAGCCCCAGGGCGGTGGCCAGAATCACCGCCGTGGTACCGAAATCCGGCTGCAGCATAATCAGGGAACACGCCAGCACCAGCAGGATCATCGGCTTGATGAAACCCCGCACCGTATGCACCACCTCCTGCTGGCGTCGCACCAGGTAACCGGCGATGTACACCACGATGAACAGCTTCATGAGTTCGGAACTTTGAATGGTGAACGGACCCGCCGGAATCCAGCGGGTGGCGCCGTTGACCTCCCGTCCGATCCCGGGGATCAATACCAGCACCAACAACAGCAAACCGACGAAATAGAGCGTGGTCCCGGAGCGCTCCCACTGTTCGGTGGGGATAAAAAAGACCAGCACGGCAGCCGCCAGACCGACACAGATGGAAATCAGGTGCCGTACCATGAAATAAAACGGCGCATCGGCGATCCGGTGCAGCGAGGCGGAGCCCACCATCACCAGACCCAGACCCAGCAGCGCCACCGCCGCCGCGATCAGCACATAATCGAGCTCCGGCAGCGGCCGGCTGCCGAAGGTGGCCTGGGTGCGACTCTCGCCGTTCATCCGATTCGCTCCCGCACCGCTTCCATGAAGCGTTCGCCCCGCTCTTCAAAATTCCGGAACATGTCGAAGCTGGCGCAGGCCGGCGATAGCAGAACCCGGTCGCCGGCCTGCGCCTGATCCGCCGCCAACGCCACCGCCTCCCGAAGATCACCGGCCCGCAACAGCGGCACCGACCCCGCCAGCGCCTGTTCCAGATCCGGCGCATCGCGCCCGATCAAAATCACCGCCCGGGCGGTACGCGCCGCCACCGGCGCCAACAGGGAAAAATCGGCCCCCTTGCAATCGCCGCCGGCGATCAGCACCGTGCGGCTCTCGCCCTCCGCCAAACCTTCCAGCGCGGCGATACAGGCGCCCACATTGGTCCCCTTTGAGTCGTTGTACCAACGCACCCCATCCTGCTCCGCCACGAACTGGGTCCGATGCGGCAATCCGGGGAAGCGGCGCAAGGCGGCGAGCATGGCGTCCTGCGGAAGATTCAGTACGCTTCCGAACGCCATCGCCGCCAGCGCGTTCGCCAGGTTGTGCCGTCCCGCGATCGACAGCTCGGCCGCCGGCAACAGCTTCTGTTCACCGCGGCAAAGCCATTCGACACCGGCGTCCCGTTTCAGGCCAAACCCCTCAGCCGGCGGCTTCCCGAGGGTGAAAAAGAGATCCCCCTCTTCCCCGCGCGACATCTTCATCACCAGCGGATCGTCGCGATTGAAGATCCGGTGCACCGCCCCCTGGTAGATCCGCTCCTTGGCCGCCGCATACTCCGCAACGCTCCGGTAGCGATCCATATGATCCGCCGAGACATTCAGCACCGCCGCCGCGATCGGCCGCAGGGACGAGGTGGTCTCCAGTTGAAAACTGGAAAGCTCCAAAACATAGAGGTCGGTCTCGGGTTGCAGCAGATCCAGCGCCGGCTCTCCGAGATTGCCTCCGACCTTGACGCGCAAGCCCGCTTCGCGCGCCATCTCACCCACCAGGGTGGTCACGGTGCTCTTCCCGTTGGAGCCGGTGATGGCCACCACCGGCGCGTCCGCTTCCCGGGCGAACAGTTCGACGTCACCCAGCACCTCTACGCCGCGCGCCCGGGCCTCCTGGATCTCCGGCTCCCGCAGCGAGATCCCCGGCGACACCACCAGCCGGTCCGCCTCCCGGAACACCTCCGGCTCGAACCCGCCCAAAAACAGCGCCGTATCCGGCAACTCTTCCCGCAGTGACGCCAGCCCCGGGGGCTGGTCGCGGCTATCGATCACCGCAGCCGGAACACCGCGTGCGGCCAGATAGCGGGCACAGGAGAGCCCGGTCTTACCGAGACCGACGATCAGGGTCTTCCCATCCCGCTTCTGCTGTTCCGTTCTCTCGTTCACGCGTCGTCCTGTTTCGTTCCCGTCAACGGATCTTCAGGCTGGAGAGCGCCACCAGCACCAGGATCACGGTAATAATCCAGAACCGCACGATCACCCGCGGTTCCGGCCATCCCTTCAACTCGAAGTGGTGATGCAGCGGCGCCATCCGGAAGATGCGCCGTCCGGTGAGCTTGAAAGAGGCCACTTGCAGAATCACGGAGACCGTCTCCACCACAAACACCCCGCCGGCGATCAACAGCACCATCTCCTGCCGCACCACCACCGATACGATTCCGAGTGCCGCCCCCAGGGCGAGCGCCCCCACATCCCCCATAAATACCTGGGCCGGATAGGCGTTGAACCAGAGAAAACCGAGCCCGGCCCCCATCAACGCCCCGCAGAAGATCACCACTTCACCCACCCCCGGGAGGTAGGGAATCAGCAGATAGCTGGCGATCTGCATATGACCCGAGGCGTAAACAAACACCCCCAGCGCACCCGCCACCAGCACGGTGGGCATGACCGCCAGGCCGTCCAGGCCGTCGGTCAGATTGACCGCATTGCTGGAACCCACCACCACGAAATAGGTAAACAGCACGAACCAGGGCCCGAGATCGATCACCAGATCCTTGAAGAACGGGAAGATCAGCTGGGTCTCGGCGGGCTCGGCGGCGGAAAAATAGAGCACCAGTGCGGCTACCAGCGCCACCACCGACTGCGCGAGGTATTTGTAGCGCGCCGCCAGTCCGGCCGAATCCCGCAACACCAGTTTTTTGTAATCGTCATAGAAACCGATCGCCCCGAACAGCAGGGTCACCAACAGCACCACCCAGACATAGCGGTTGCCGAGATCGGACCAGAACAGGGTACTGATGGTGATCGCCACCAACAGCAGAGCACCGCCCATGGTGGGGGTTCCGGCCTTGGTCAGATGACTTTGGGGTCCGTCGTCCCGCACCGTTTGACCGATCTGGTGAAAACTGAGCCGGCGGATCACCATGGGTCCCACCAGAAACGAGATCACCAGCGCCGTCAGCGCACCGAGAATGGCCCGCAAGGTCAGATACTGAAATACCCGGAATCCGGGATCGAACTGGCTCAGATAGTCTGCAAGATAGAGCAGCATGTTATTGTTCCCCTCCGGCGGTGAGCGCCCGGACCACCCCTTCCATCCCCGCTCGGCGGGACCCTTTGACCAAAACCCGGTCGCCGCTCTCCAGCTCCTTTTGCAGTGCCGCGATCAACCGTTTCTGATCCTCGAACTGCCGGCCGCCCCGGCCGAAGGCCTTGGCGGCCCGACCGGCGGGACCCACCCCATAGAGATGTTCGATCCCGGCTGCCTGCGCCTCCTCCCCCAGCCGGCAGTAGAACTGCTCCGCGTCCGGGCCCAGCTCGGCCAGTTCTCCCAACACCAGAAAACGCCTGCCCGGCGCCCGTGAGAGCACCGTAATGGCGGCCCCCACCGAATCGGGATTGGCGTTGTAGCTGTCGTCGATCACCTGTACGCCATCCTTTCCCGGCAGCGGCTGCAGACGACCCTTCACCGGTCGCAGTTCCGCCAAGCCGGCGCGGATCTCCGCCGCGGAGGCCCCCAAGGATTGCGCCGCCGCAATGGCCGCCAGGGCATTGGCCCGGTTGTGGCGCCCCGCCAGCGCCAACTCGATCTCGATCTCCCCCTGCGGCGTGCTCACCGCAAAACGGTTGAAGAACCGCTCCCCGTCCCAGCCCTGCTCCTCTTCCTGCTCCGGGCTGAAGACAGCGGCCGACTCCCGCAGTCCGAAACTGCACTGGTGGTGATCCCCGGCCAGTTCCCGCCACAATTCGGCCCAGGGGTCGTCGGCATTGAATACGAAGGTCCCTTCCCGGGTCAGGCCGGCGAGGATCTCCGCCTTGGCCCGCGCCACCCCTTCCAGGGTGCCGAACCCCTCCAGATGGGCGCGTCCGGCGTTGGTCAGCACCGCCACATCGGGCCGGGCGATACCGCTCAGGTAGGCGATCTCTCCCGGCGCGCTGGCACCCATCTCCACCACCGCATACTCCTGCTCCTGGAGCCGCAGCAGGGTCAGGGGCAGGCCGATCTGGTTGTTCAGATTGCCCTCGGTGGCCAGTACGGTTCCCCGTCGACGCAGGATGGCGGCGATCATCTCCTTGACCGTGGTCTTCCCGTTGCTGCCGGTTACCGCCGCCAGGGACGCCCGGGCGCGGCGGCGCCAGGCGCCCGCCAACCGCCCCAGCCCCAGGGTGGTGTTCGGGACCAAAAACCGCGGCAGATCCACCGGGCACTCCCGCTCGATCATCACCGCCACCGCCCCGGCCGCCGCCGCCTGGGCGACATAGTCGTGCCCGTCGAAGCGCGGACCCCGCAGCGCCACAAACAGATCCCCTGTCCGGATCCGGCGGCTGTCGCTGGAAACCGAGTCGAATACCGCTTCCCCGTCGAGCATCCGCCCGCCCAACAGGTCCACCAGTTGCGAAAGACTGAAACGGATCATGCCGCCCCCTCCCGCAAAGCCGCGCGCACCTGCTCCCGATCGCAAAAATGGAGCCGGCGCCCGCCCACCAGTTGGTAGTCCTCGTGTCCTTTCCCGCAAACCAGCACCAGATCGCCGGGCTCGCCCGCCGTTACCGCTTCCCGGATCGCCCTGGTCCGGTCGCGTTCCACGCGGACCCGGTGCGGTTGATCCATGCCCGCCAGGATATCCGCCACGATGCGATCCCCATCCTCGGTACGCGGATTGTCGTCGGTCACGATCACCAGGTCGGCCAGCCGTTCGGCGATACCTCCCATCTGCGGCCGTTTGCCGCGATCCCGATCTCCGCCGCAACCGAAGACACAGATGAGTCGCCCGCGGGCGTGCTCCCGTCCCGCCCGCAGCGCCTGCTCCAAGGCGTCCGGCGTGTGGGCGTAGTCCACCACCACCAGCGGCTGCCCGCCGCCGCCGAACCGTTCCATGCGGCCCGGCACCGTCTCCAGCTTGGCGAGACGCCGCAACGCCTCCTCCAGAGCAACCCCCCGGTAGAGGAGCACCCCCAACACCGACAGCAGATTGCTGACGTTGAACCTTCCCAGCAGCGTGGAGTGAAATTCGCCGTCTCCCTGGCTGGTCTGCACCCGGATCCGCATCCCGTCCGATCCCGGCTCGATCCCCCGCGCCCAGATCCATTCGTCCAACCGCGCCGGCAACTCCTCCGGCGGTTGCAGCCCGTAGCCGATCGCCCGCACCCCGGCAGGCAGATGGTGCAGCAGTTCGCGCCCGAACGGATCGTCCAGATTGAGCACGCCGCAGCCGACCCCCGGATGCTGGAACAATCGAAGTTTGGCCGCGGCATATCGTTCCATGTCGCCGTGATAATCGAGGTGGTCCCGGCTCAGATTGGTAAATACCGCCACATCGAAATGGATCGCCGCCACCCGGCCCTGATCCAGGGCATGGGAGGAGACCTCCATCGCCACCGCCTGGGCGCCTTGCAGCCGGAACTCTGCCAGGGTCCGTTGTAACTCCACCGGATCGGGAGTGGTGTGCGTCCCCGGGGAAAGCACCCCCGGAAAACCGCTGCCCAGGGTCCCGATGATTCCGCACGGCGCCTCGCTTCCCAGCACCCGCGCCAGAAACTGGGTGGAACTGGTCTTGCCGTTGGTTCCGGTGTAGCCGGCCACGAACAGCGCGTGGCTGGGATCCCCGTAAAAACGTCCGGCGATATGGCTGACCTGCTGCCCCAGTCCGGGCACCGCCAGCATCAGGACCCCGTGCTTCCGGGCCAACGGCTCCACCCGGGCGTCATCCCAGCCGCGATCCGGCTCCCAGGCCACCGCAACGGCCCCCGAGTTCACCGCCTCCTCCAGAAACTCCAGGCCGTGACGGCCGGTGCCGGCACACGCCAGGAACAACCCGCCCGGCTGCATCCCCCGGCTATCCATACTCAGCATGGTGATCGGCCGCTCCAGGTCTGCAGGGACCTCCGCCAACCCCTGCAACAGGCCGGACAGTCTCTGCACCATGCTGATCCGGTGGGCCGCCATCATCCCCCCACCCCGACGCCCGCCAACCGGGCATCCTGCTGCAAATCCCGGTCCGGCGGAATGTTCAGGATCCGGAGCGCTCCCGCCATCACCCGTGAAAACACCGGCGCCGCCACCAGTCCGCCGTAGTATTTGTCCCCCTTGGGTTCGTCGATCACCACCACCATCACCAACCGGGGATCCTCCGCCGGCGCCATCCCGGCGAACAGGGCGAAATAGCGGTCCTCCGAATAGGCTCCTCCCACGATCTTCTTGACCGTCCCGGTCTTGCCGGCAACCCGATACCCTTTCACTGCGGCGGCCGGCGCCGTCCCGCCCGGAGAGACCACCCCCTCCAACATCTTCCGGATCACGCGCGCGGTCTCCGGTTTGATGATCGCCTCGCCCTCCGGCACATGGTCCAACCGGACCAACGAAACGGGACGCCTCACCCCATCGGCAGCCAGCACCATGTAGGCCTGCGCCAGCTGCAACGGGGTCACCGACAGACCGTAGCCGAAGGCCAGGGTCGCCTGCCCGATCTGGGACCAGTGTTTGGTACTGTTGAACACCCCCCCCGACTCGCCGGGAAAGCCGCTGCCGGTGGCGACCCCGAACCCCATCTGTCGCAACAGATAGAGCAGTTTCTCCAACGGCAGGCTCAATGCGATTTTGCTGATCCCCACGTTGCTCGATTTGCGAATCACGGTGGCAACGTCGATCAGGCCGTAATTGCGGGCGTCACGAACCACGGCATTGCCCACATGCAGGATGCCGGGAGCGGTATCGATCTTGGTATCGGGTCGGACCTTTCCCTGTTCCAGGGCACAGGCCATGGTGAACGGCTTCATGGTGGAGCCGGGCTCGAACATGTCGGTCATGGCCCGGTTGCGTAACGCGCCGCCGTGGCGCTCCGCCAGATCGTTCGGGTTATAGGAGGGCTGATTGACCATCGCCAGCACCTCTCCGGTACGTGCGTCCAGAATCACCGCCGTACCGGCACGGGCCTTGTACCGCAACACCGCCGACTTCAGCTCCCGGTAAGCGAGATACTGCAACCGCCAGTCGAGACTCAACACCAGACTCTTTCCGGGATCGGCGGCGCGGATATTCTCCACATCCTGTACCGCCCGCCGCTTTCCGTCCTGGATCACCCGCTTACTGCCGGGGGCGCCGCGCAGCCAGTGATCGAACTCCAACTCCATCCCCTCTTGCCCCGCGTCGTTGATGTCCGTGAATCCCACCACCTGGGCAAGGACCTCCCCGGTGGGGTAGTAACGCCGGAACTCCTTCTGCAGGCCGAGTGCGTTGATATCGAGGTCGTACTTTTCCATCAACTGGTGCAACTGTTGCGCCACGTCGGGATTGACCCAATGGGCCAGATAGGTAAACGCCCGATCACTCCGCTCCGCCAGATGCCGCCGCAACTCCTTCACGTCCGCTCCCAGGATCTTGGCCAACGACGCCAGGGCCGGATTGTCCGGGGTCAGCAACCGAGGATTCGCCCAAACCGAAGCAACCGGGGTGCTGATGGCCAACGGTTCCCCGTGACGGTCCAGAATCATGCCCCGATGCGCCGGGACCTCGACCACCCGCAAATGCCGGTTCTTGCCCTCCTGCTGCAGAAAATCGGTCTCGAAGATCTGTTGATCCACCGCCCGCCCGATCAATGCCAGGAAGCAGAGCCACAACAGCGCCAACAGCCCCCAGCGCCGGGCTCGAAAGCTCGGCAGAGCCTGCTGCTCCCGCCGGCGCGCCTGTTGCACCCGTTGTGTCCGTTTTGCACCCGTCATGGTCACCGCTCGATCACCACCACCTCCTCAGGGGAGGGGATATGCATCTGCAACTCTTTGCCGGCAATCCGTTCCACCCGTCCGTGTGTGGCCCAGGCGCTCTGCTCCAGCAGCAACCGGCCCCACTCCACCTCCGCCGCATCCCGCTCCCGGGTAAGCCGTTCCAACTCCACAAACGCCTTGCGCGAGGCGTACTTCGCGTACACCACACCGGTACCGCTCGCGAGCACCAACAGCAGCAGCACCATCAGCAACAACAGTTGACCGCGCTTCATGCCGGTCGCTCCGCCACCCGCAACACGGCGCTCCGTGCCCGCGGATTTCCGGCGATCTCCTCCGCACCGGGATGGATCGCCTTACCGATACGTTTCAGCCGGGGCCGCAACATTTCGGCGGTAACCGGTACCCCCGGAGGAAAGTCGTCACCCCGCGCATGATCCCGGATAAAGCGTTTCACCATCCGGTCCTCCAGCGAGTGGAAGCTGATCACCGCCAGCCGGCCGCCGGGCGCCAACACCCGCAGCGACTGTTCCAGAGCCGCCTGCAGATCCTCCAGTTCCCGGTTGATAAAGATGCGGATGGCCTGGAAGGAACGGGTCGCCGGATGCTTGCCTTTCTCCCGCACCGGTACGGCCTGTTCGATCAGGGAAACGAGCCGGCCGGTGGTCGCAATCGGCGCTTCCGCACGCGCCGCCACGACGGCCCGCGCAATGCGTTTGGCGAAGCGCTCTTCGCCATACTCTTTCAACACCGTTGCGATCTCGTGCTCTTCCGCCTGCGCCAACCACCGGGCCGCGCTGATGCCGGCGCTGTTGTCCATACGCATATCCAGTGGCCCGTCCCGCAAAAAACTGAAACCCCGTTCCGGGGCTTCCAATTGGGGCGACGAAACCCCCAGGTCGAGCAGGATGCCGTCCACTCGTCCGATCAGACCGTTCTCCTGCACCCACTGTTCCAGCATGGCGAATGAACCCTGTTTAATGATGAATCGCCGCTCCTCCCCAAAAATCTTGCGTGCGTACGCGACCGCCTCCGGATCCTTGTCCATGGCCAGCAGCCGCCCCCGCTCCCCCAGCCGCTCCAGGATGGCGCCGCTGTGCCCGCCCCGGCCGAAGGTCCCGTCCAAATAGTTGCCGGAGGGCCGAATCGCCAGCGCCGCAAGTGCCTCTGCGAACAGCACCGGCGAATGGGCGTGCGGTCCGGCCATCGCTCAAATGGAGAGCGTCTCCAGATCCGCCGACCGATGCAGCTGCTCCAGATCCGCCTTCTTCAGCCACTCATCGCGCTGCTTGTTCCAGCGCTCCTCGTCCCACAACTCCAGCTTCTTTCCCTGCCCCACCAGCACCACGTGCTTGTCCAACCCGGCGATCTCCCGCAGCGGCGGACTCAGCAGCACCCGGCCCTGACCGTCCATCTCCACATCGGTGGCATAACCCACCAACAGACGCTGTAGACCGCGCGCCGCTTCATTAAAGGAAGGGAGCTTCATCAACTTGCGCTCGATCTCCTGCCACTCCGGCGCCGGGTAGATCAGCAGGCAATAAGAGGGGTCGAGGGTGATGACCAACTGGGAGGCACAGCAATCCCGCAACAGCTCACGGTACCGCGTCGGCACCGCGAGCCGCCCTTTCGCATCCAGATTGACCTTGTTGACTCCCCGGAACAAAGCATCTCCCCCATGGCAGGGTATTCCATTTTTTTCCACAATTTCCCACTTCTCAGCATATTAGAGGGTGATTTTCCCCCTTGTCAAGGAATAATTGGGAAAAGTTCCTTTAAAGACAGTAGGTTACGGACGGTCGTTAAGGCCGGATGCGCACTCACAAAGCACACGGAAAACAGCGCAATAAGCACGCTACTTAAAGTACTTTGTTAAGAATTCAGGGTTTCAGGAGAGTGACCGAATCGACATTCCGATCCGGGTGGGTTTTGCACCTTCCGCATCGAAAAAAAGGGGGAGCCGGCCTGTAAGCCGGGTTCTGTCGTGAATGGCCATTCATCTAGGACGTGCGTCGCCGCACGCCTCCAGCGACCTACCCGGGGACCGTGCGGACCACACGTCGCAGCAAGCTGCATGTCCCCCTATTTGGTCTTGCTCCGAGTGGGGTTTACCCTGCCACCGCTTTTGCCAGCGGCGCGGTGCGCTCTTACCGCACCATTTCACCCTTACCGTCCCCGAGGGGCTTAGGCGGTATATTTTCTGTGGCACTTTCCGTGGGCTCGCGCCCCCCAGGCGTTACCTGGCACCCTGTCCTACGGAGCCCGGACTTTCCTCTCTCTCAAAATGAGACAGCGACCATTCGGCCGGCTCCCGTGCGTACGATAGTGCCTTCGGCAATTCTGGACAAGGCGCAACCGCATCAAAGCGGTTGCTTCTTACCCCTCATATCAATAGAATCGCAGGTTTTCTCGCGGTTTCTGCGGGATTTTGTGGTGGCCCGGTCGTGCGGTCGGTGCTGCCTTTTATTTTTCAGTCTAAAACAAAGAGTAGGAAAACGATGTCGGACTCTTTGATGGCCACATACAAAAGACTACCGATCTCCTTCGAACGGGGGGAAGGCGCCTGGCTGTGGGACAACCGGGGCAAACGCTACCTGGATGCCCTCTCCGGGGTCGCGGTATGCGGCCTGGGGCACGCCCACCCGGCGGTGCGGGATGCGGTTTGCAATCAGGCGGGGCGGCTGATCCACACCTCCAATCTGTACCAGATCGAACTGCAGGAACGGCTGTCGGAGAAACTGACCCGGCTCGCCGGCATGGAGCGCACCTTTTTCGGCAACTCCGGCGCGGAAGCCAACGAGGCCGCCATCAAGATCGCCCGGCTTTACGGCCACAAACAGAAGATCGAGAACCCCACCATCGTGGTCATGGAAAACAGTTTCCACGGCCGCACGCTGGCCACCCTCTCCGCCACCGGCAGCCGGAAGGTACAGGCCGGCTTTGAACCGCTGGTAAAAGGGTTCGCACGGGTCCCTTTCGATGATGTAGCCGCCCTGCAAGCGGTCGCCAAGAGTACGCCCAATGTGGTGGCGGTCATGGTGGAACCGATCCAGGGGGAAGGGGGAATCCATATCCCCGCGGATGACTACCTCAACCAGGTGCGCGCCCTGTGCGACGAACACGGTTGGCTGCTCATTCTGGACGAGATCCAGAGCGGCATGGGACGCAGCGGCCGTTGGTTCGCACACCAGTACAACGGGATCACACCGGATGTCATGACGCTGGCCAAGGGGCTGGGCAACGGTGTGCCGATCGGCGCCTGCCTGGCGCGCGGAGCAGCGGCGGAAACCTTCGGACCCGGCTCGCACGGCTCCACCTTCGGCGGCAACCCGCTGGCCTGCGCCGCTGCACTGGCGGTATTGGATACCATGGAACAGGAGAACCTGACCGCCCGGGCGGAAGAGCTGGGCGGCCGGCTGCTGTCCGATTTTGCGGACGCCCTGCAGGGGGTCGCAGGGATCGAGGAGATCCGGGGCCGCGGGCTGCTGATCGGGATCGAACTGGACCGGCCCTGCGGCGACCTGGTCGGTATGGCGTTGGAACAGGGTCTGCTGCTGAACGTCACCGCCGAGCGTGTGGTGCGGCTGCTGCCGCCGCTGATCCTGAACGACTCCGAGGCCGCGGAGATGGTGGCGACCACCGCCCGGCTGATCCGGGATTTCCTCGGTACGGCATAGCACCGCTGATCCTTATTTTCGCGGGGATCCATAACCATGACGGCGAACACCCAGACACCCAAAACGCGGCATTTCCTGTCGCTGCTCGACTTCACCCCCGACGAACTGCGCCGGCTGCTGGCGCGCGCCTCCGAGCTCAAACGGATGCAGCGGTCGGGCCAAGCGCATGAACCGCTGAAGAATCGCACCCTGGGCATGATTTTCGAAAAATCGTCCACCCGCACCCGGGTGTCGTTCGAGGCCGGCATGGTCCAGCTCGGCGGTCACGCCATCTTCCTCTCCCCCCGCGACACCCAACTCGGGCGCGGGGAACCGATCGAAGACAGTGCGCGTGTCCTGTCGCGTATGGTGGACTGCATCATGATCCGCACCTTCGAACAGGAGAAGCTGGAGCGCTTCGCAGCCTACTCCCGAGTGCCGGTGATCAACGCCCTGACCGATCTGCTCCACCCCTGCCAACTGCTGGCGGACATGCAGACCTTTTTCGAACAGCGCGGGGATATCGCCGGGCGCCGGGTGGCCTGGATCGGAGACGGCAACAACATGTGCCACTCCTACATCAACGCCGCCCGTCAGTTCGACTTCGAGCTCACCATCGCCTGCCCGCAGGGTTACGAACCGAAGCCCGAAATCCTGGAACCGGCGGGCAACCGCTGCCGGATCGTGCGTGATCCGCTGGCGGCCGCCGCCGGGGCCGACCTGGTAACCACCGACGTATGGGCCAGCATGGGCCAGGAGGAAGAGCAACTCCGACGCAAAGACTCCTTTCGCGGCTTTCAGGTCAATGACGAGGTGATGGCCCAGGCCAACCCGGATGCGCTGTTCATGCACTGCCTGCCCGCCCATCGCGGGGAAGAGGTTACCGCGTCCGTCATCGACCGCCCCGACAGTGCGGTGTGGGAAGAAGCGGAGAACCGGCTGCACTCCCAGAAAGCACTGCTGGAGATGTTGCTGACCTGAGCCGAACCGCGGCCTCCAAGGGCTCCCTCAAAAAATCCGCCGGCCCTCGGAAAATCGATTATGCTTACATTGTCGTTGCGAGCTACAACGCGAGGTGGAGCATAATGGATATTCAGATGGCTGATGTCACCATCCACATCGACCAGGCTCTGGAGGGTGAAACCCTCAAAACCATAGAGCAGGCGTTCCGACAGCGAATGGGCGTACTTTCCTTCGGTTTCAATCCGGAGCGTCCCCATCTGGTGGTGGTGGAGTACAACCCCAAGATGATCAAATCGCGCGATCTGGTCGATATTCCCCGCTTTCACGGTCTACGCGGCGAATTGGTCGGACTCTGATCACGATTGCCGGATACCGGCCGATCTTCACCGCACCCTGACTCCCGCAGGCGGATGCCCGCAGGCAGCCGCAGTCGCCCTTCTGCACGCAGCGCCCTGTCCCAAGCGTTCCGGGCCATTGATAAAAATCAATTTCCGGTGGAATCTCCAACACAGCAGATCCTTATTCCCGGATAACTCCACGTATCGCCCTTGAATACACAGCGATAACTTGAAAAATAATATCGCTGATTTTATTGTTGTATGAGGGTTGTAAGGGTTGGCGATGAGGAGAACAGAGCATGCCCCATCTCAAATGGTCGCGCGAGCTCGATACCGGCGTCGAAATCATCGATGAGCAGCACAAACGCATCGTGCAGTACATCAATGAACTGTACGACGCTGAGAACGCGAAAGACAAACAGAAGGTCGGTGAAATCATCGACGAGTTGGTGGACTATACGGTTTCCCACTTCTCCTTTGAGGAGAGCCTGATGGAACAGGCCAACTATCCCTTTCTGTCGCCCCATAAAAAGGTCCACGGCCTGTTCGTCAACCGGGTGAGCAAATTCGTGGAACGTTACACTGCCGGTGAAGACGTGGCCGGCGAACTCATCACCATGCTGCAGAAGTGGCTGATCAACCACATCCGAAACGAGGACGGCGACTACGGGCCTATGGTTCGCGCCAGCGTGAAACGCCTCAAGGGCGAGGACGGCTGGCTGTCACGTGCCGTGAAAAGGTTCTTCGGATAAGCCACCGCACACCCCTCTTGCGTTCCCCGCTGCCAGGCGGGAAAGTTGGGGTATAATCCGCCCTCTTCCAACCAAGCGATGAAGCGCCATGACCCACCCTGACGCCCTGTACCAATCCGAGCTGCCGCACCTGAAGCTGCTCAACCGCGGCAAGGTCCGCGATATCTACGATGTGGATCAAGAGCATCTGCTGATCGTTGCCAGCGACCGGCTCTCCGCTTTCGACGTGGTTTTGCCGCAGCCGATCCCCGGCAAGGGCGAGGTGCTGACGCGGGTGGCCAATTTCTGGTTCCGGCGCACCCGTGATCTGATCCCAAACCATGTCTCGGACAAACCCCTGGCAGAGGTGGTGCCGGATGCGGACCAGCGGGCCGCCCTGGGTGACCGCGCCATGGTGGTCCGCAAGCTGAAACCGCTCCCGGTGGAGGCGGTGGTGCGCGGCTACCTGATCGGTTCCGGCTGGAAGGATTATCAAAAAACCGGGAGTGTCTGCGGTATCGATCTGCCGGCGGGACTGCAACAGGCCGATCGGCTGCCGCATCCCATCTTTACCCCCTCCACCAAGGCGGAGGTCGGCCAGCACGACGAGAACATCCGTTTCGAGCAGATGATCGATCTGGTGGGACGCGAACTGGCGGAACAGGTGCGCGAGATCAGCCTGCGCATCTATAGCGAGTGCGCCGCCTACGCCCTGGAACGCGGCATCATCATCGCAGACACCAAATTCGAATTCGGTCTGGACGAACGGGGAACGCTTTATCTGATCGACGAAGTCCTCACCCCGGACTCCTCCCGCTTCTGGCCCGCCGACCAGTACCGCCCGGGCATCAGTCCGCCCAGCTTCGACAAACAGTTTGTGCGGGACTATCTGGAGACCCTGGACTGGGACAAAAAAGCCCCCGGCCCGCAATTACCGGAGGAGATCATCACCAAGACCGCAGAAAAATACCGCGAAGCCGAGCAGCGCCTGACCGGCTCTTAAAACGCTTCAGCACGGAGGACTCAGGGAAACCGTCTGCGTGCCAACAAGGATCTCTCCGTGACCCACGCCTCCCCTGTGGCAAATATAATCCAGCGGAACCCGCACGCGCCGCACGAACACCGGCGCCTCCCCCAGGCACTGCGGCAGGCGGGTTTCGGTGTCTGAAACACCCTATAGCGGACTCACCCCCGAAGTCATTTTCACGGCGCTGGAATCGGTCGGGCTTTTGCCGGACGGAACCCTCCTCGCGCTCAACAGTTACGAAAACCGCGTCTATCAAATCGGCGTAGAGGACGGACCGCCCCTGGTCGCGAAGTTTTACCGGCCCGGACGTTGGACCAATGAAGCGATCCAGGAGGAGCACGATTTCAGCCTGGCTTTGGCCCTGGAAGAGATACCGGTGGTCGCCCCGATCCAGGATGCGACCGGAAAGACCCTCCACACTTATTACGACTTCCGGTTCGCCCTCTTCCCGCGCCGGGGCGGCCGCTGGCCCGATCTGGAGAATCCGGACAACCTGGAGTGGATCGGACGCTTTCTGGGACGCATCCACCTGCTCGGCGCCAGCCGTCCTTTTGAACACCGCCCCTCGATCAACCCGGAAGAGTTGGGACGTGCCTGCGCGAACTATCTGCTGGAACACGGCCGCATCCCCCTGGAACTGGAACGCCGTTACCGCGACCTCACCGGGGAGCTTCTCACCCGGGTTGAGGAACGTTTCGCAGAGGCATCCGGTTGCCGTTGGATTCGACTGCATGGCGACTGTCACCCGGGAAACATCCTCTGGACCGAAGGCGGCCCCCATTTCGTCGACATGGACGACTGCCGCAACGGCCCCGCCGTCCAGGACCTCTGGATGCTGCTTTCCGGAGAACGGGAAGAGATGGCGTTACAACTCAGTTATCTGCGCGAGGGCTACGAAACCTTCCGCCCGCTGGACCCGCGGGAGGTGGCGCTGATTGAACCGTTACGTACCCTGCGCATCATCCACTACGCCGCCTGGCTGGCGCGCCGCTGGAACGACCCCGCCTTCCCCGCCGCCTTTCCATGGTTTGGGAGCAACCAGTACTGGCAGCAACATGTTTCCATTTTGGAACAGCAGTCGGCAATCCTGGCAGCCCCGCCCCTGCCGCTCTATTGACCTCCCAAACGAACAGGGGCGCCGCGGCGCCCCTGTTTTCAATCATAGCGCGGATTGTATTAGGCCTTGCCGGCGCTACCCAGAACGTTCTCGTTCTTGTGCTTGTACATCGCGATCAACGCCTCGCGCGCCGGTTTGAGATACTGGCGCGGATCGAAATGAGCGGGATTCTCCACCAGGTGTTTACGAATAGCGGCGGTCATCCAGAGCCGTCCGTCGGAGTCGATATTGACCTTGCAGACCGCCGACTTGGTGGCCTGCCGTAACTGCTCTTCCGGGATACCGATGGAGTCCTTCAGGCCGCCGCCATATTGGTTGATCATATTGACCGCTTCCATCGGCACCGAAGAGGAGCCGTGCAGCACGATGGCGAATCCCGGGATCTTCTTCTCGATCTCCTCCAGGATATCGAAACGCAACGGCGGCGGGACCAGGACCCCTTCCGCATTGCGGGTGCACTGTTCCGGCTTGAACTTGTTGGCGCCGTGGCTGGTGCCGATGGAGATCGCCAGGGAATCCACCCCGGTCTTGCCGACGAAATCCTCCACCTCCTCCGGTTGGGTGTAGGTGGAGTGCTCCGCCGACACCTCGTCCTCGATCCCGGCCAGCACTCCCAGTTCACCCTCTACCGTCACGTCGAACTGGTGGGCGTACTCCACCACCTGCCGGGTCAGCTCCACGTTCTTTTCGTAAGGGTGGTGGGAACCGTCGATCATGACCGAGGAGAACCCGGAGTCGATGCAGGATTTGCACAGCTCGAAGGTATCACCGTGATCCAGATGCAGGGTGATAGGGATCTCCTTCAATCCCTGTTCTCCCGCCATGCGCTTCATCATCTCCACCGCGCCCTCGGCCATATAACGCAACAGAGTCTGATCGGCGTATTTTCGCGCACCGCTCGACACCTGCAGAATCACCGGCGACTGGGTCTCGAGACAGGCGGTGATGATCGCCTGGATCTGCTCCATGTTGTTGAAGTTGTAGGCGGGCACGGCGTACTTACCCGCCATCGCCTTCTGGAACATCTCGCGTGTATTGACGAGACCGAGATCTTTATAACTGACTGGCATTACATGCTCCTTATTTGGTTCCCGAATATTACCGCAGAGGCCGAAAGACGCAGAGAACGCAAAGGTATATATGCAGCATCACCGACCTCAGGGGAAATCCACTTCCCTGATGCAAGAGCAGGCACTTAACACAAGAGACTCCGCGTCCTCAGCGCCTCTGCGTTCTTTGCGTTACTATTCGTATCTCTATAAATCCACCTAACCCGCCGCGCGCCGCTCCAGCATCTCCACCGCGGGCAACTTCTTGCCCTCCAGAAACTCCAGGAAAGCGCCGCCGCCGGTAGAGATATAAGAGATTTGGGCGGCCAGGCCGTACTTGTCCACCGCCGCCAGGGTATCGCCGCCGCCGGCGATGGAGAAGGCGTCGGAGGCGGCGATCGCCTGCCCCAGCACCCGGGTTCCCTCTCCGAACTGATCGAACTCGAACACCCCCACCGGGCCGTTCCAGACGATAGTGCCCGCCTGCTGCATCATGGCGGCGAAACGGGCCGCGGTTTCGGGGCCGATATCGAAGATCATGTCGTCGTCCGCGACTTCGGCGACCTTTTTCACCACCGCCTCGGCCGATTCGGAAAATTCTTTCCCTACCACCACGTCGGTAGGCACCGGGATCTCTCCCCCCTTTGCCTGCGCCGCGGCCATCAACCGTTTCGCCTCCGGCACCAGGTCCGGTTCGAACAGCGACTTGCCCACATTGTAGCCGGCCGCCGCGATAAAGGTGTTGGCGATCCCACCGCCGGGGATCAACTGATCCACCACCCGCGAGAGCGAATCCAGCACCGTCAGTTTGGTGGAGACCTTGGAGCCGCCGACAATGGCGGCCATCGGACGGGCGGGATTGTCCAACGCCCGGCCCAGCGCATCCAACTCGGCGGCCAACAGCGGACCGGCGCAGGCCACCGGCGCATGCAGCCCCACCCCGTGGGTGGAGGCCTGGGCCCGATGCGCGGTGCCGAAGGCGTCCATCACATAAACATCACACAACGCGGCATAACGTTTGGCGAGCGCCTCGTCGTTCTTCTTCTCGCCCGGATTGCAACGGCAGTTCTCCAGCAGCACCACCTCACCGTCCGCCATCTCCGGGATTCCGTCCAGATACTGCTCAAGCAAGCGGACCTCCCGGCCCAACAGACCGGAAAGATGCTCCGCCACCGGACGCATGGTCTGATCGCCGGCGGGCTCCCCTTCGGTAGGACGCCCCCGGTGCGACATCAGGATCACCTTGGCGCCCGCCCGCATGGCGAACTCGATGGTGGGCAACGAGGCGCGGATACGCAGATCGCTGGTGATCCGCCCCTCCTTGATCGGAACATTCAGGTCCTCACGGATCAGCACCCGTTTTCCGGAAAGAGCGAGGTCGGTCATTCTAAGGATGGACATGGTGCACACCTTCGTTCAAAGCTTCGCGGAGAGAGCCGGCGGATCCTCCGCACAGATTCCAATCATGTTCAGGGATGCGGGGCGATGCGCCCCGCATCTCATTCACATCTTAATTGGCCGCGATGTGCTGCAGGAAACGCAGCATGTTGCAGGTGTAACCGTATTCGTTGTCGTACCAGGAAACCACCTTGACGAAGCTATCGTCCAGGGCGATGCCGGCATCGACGTCGAAGGTGGAGGGGATGGAGCAGCCGCGGAAGTCGGTGGCCACCACCTTCTCTTCGGTGTAACCCAACACCCCTTTCAGCTCGCCCTCGGAGGCGGCCTTCATGGCGGCGCAGATCTCCTCGTAGGAGGCGCCCTTCTCCAGTTCCACGGTCAGATCCACCACCGAAACATCGGAGGTGGGAATGCGGAAGGACATGCCGGTGAGTTTGCCGTTCAGTTCCGGCAGCACCTTGCCCACCGCCTTGGCGGCGCCGGTGGAGGAAGGGATGATGTTCTCCAGGATGCCGCGGCCGCCGCGCCAATCCTTCTTGGAGGGACCGTCCACGGTCTTCTGGGTGGCGGTGGCGGCATGCACCGTGGTCATCAGGCCGCGTTTCACACCCCAATTGTCGTGCAACACCTTGGCCACCGGGGCCAGACAGTTGGTGGTGCAGGAGGCGGCGGAGACGATGGCCTGGCCGGTATAGCTCTGGTGGTTCACGCCGTAAACGAACATCGGCGTGCTGTCTTTGGAGGGCGCGGACATCACGACCTTTTTGGCGCCGGCGTCGATGTGTTTCTGCGCCGCCTCGGCGGTCAGGAAGAAACCGGTGGACTCGATCACAATGTCGGCACCCACCTCGTTCCACTTCAGGTTGGAAGGATCCATCTCGGCGGTGAGGCGGATCTTCTTGCCGTTCACCACCATATTGTTCCCGTCGACGGCGATCTCGCCCGGGAAGTTACCGTGCACGGAGTCATACTTCAGCATGTAGGCCAGGTAATCGGGCTCCAGCAGGTCGTTGATGCCGACCACTTCAATGTTCGGGAACTCCTTGGCGATGGCGCGGAAAGACATGCGCCCGATGCGACCGAAACCGTTGATACCTACTTTGATAGTCATAGTCATTCTCCGATAGACAGAATAGTGCTTCTAAAATCGCCGAACTGCGTATATGGCCCTGCGGTCAGATGGAAACCCCGTCGATGGCGGCCACCACATTGTCCACAGTAAAGCCGAACTCCTCAAACAACTGACCGGCGGGGGCCGACTCGCCGAAACGTTCGACCCCGATCACCCGGCCGTGGAGACCGACATACTTGTACCAGCCGCCGGGGACCGCCGCCTCCACCGCCACCCGGGCGGTACAGGCCGCCGGCAGCACCGACTCCCGGTAAGCCGCATCCTGGGCGTCGAACCGGTCGGTGCTGGGCATGGAGACCACGCGTACCCGCTTGCCACTCTTTTCGGCAGCAGTGACCGCTAACTGAACCTCGGAACCGGTGGCGATGACGATCACCTCGGGGGTGCCGTCACAGTCGCGCAGCACATAGCCGCCCCGGGCGATGTCGGCGATCTGCGCCTCGCTGCGGGCCTGGCAGGCCAGATTCTGGCGCGAGAAGATCAGGCTGCTGGGGCCGGTACGCCGCTCGACGGCGGCCTTCCAGGCCACCGCGGTCTCCACCGTGTCGCAGGGACGCCAGACGCTCATATTGGGGATCATACGCAGGGTCGGGATCTGCTCCACCGGCTGATGGGTGGGGCCGTCCTCGCCCAGGCCGATGGAGTCGTGGGTATAAACGAAGATCGACGGGATCTTCATCAGCGCCGCCATGCGCAGGGCGTTGCGGGCGTACTCCGAGAACATCAGGAAGGTGCCGCCGTAGGGGATAAAACCGCCATGCAGGGCGACCCCGTTCAGGATGGCGGACATGCCGAACTCGCGCACCCCGTAGGAGAGGTAGTTGCCGTCGGCCACGGTGTCGTTGATGGTCACCGAACCCTTGTGGGCGGTCAGGTTGGACGGGGTCAGGTCGGCGGAACCGCCCAGGAACTCCGGCAACACGGCGCCGTAGGCGTTCAGAGTATTCTGGGACGCCTTGCGGGTGGCCGGACCTTCCGCTTTCTCATTGCACTCGGCGATATGGGCGGCGGCGGCCGTAGCCCAGTCGGCAGGCAACTCGCCCGCCATACGGCGTTGAAACTCGGCGGCCAACTCCGGATAGGCGGTCCGGTAGGCGGCGAACCTCTCGTTCCAGGCGGCCTCGGCATCGGCGCCCTTGGCCTTGGCGTCCCAGCCGGCGTAGATCTCTTCCGGGATCACGAAGGGGGCGTGCTTCCAGCCCAGGTTCTCGCGGGTGGCCTGGATCTCGTCGTCGCCCAGAGGGGCGCCGTGGCAGTCGTGGGAACCGCACAGGTTGGGTGCGCCGTACCCGATCACGGTCTTGCAGCAGAGCAGGCTCGGCTTGTTGTTGACCGAACGGGCCTCGCGGATCGCCCGGCCGACGGAGTCAGCGTCGTGGCCGTCCACGTCTCGGACCACATGCCAGCCGTAGGCCTCGTAACGCTTGGCCACGTCCTCCCGGAACCACCCCTCGGTGTGACCGTCGATGGTGATGCCGTTGTCATCCCAGAGGGCGATCAGCTTGCCCAGCCCCAGGGTGCCGGCCAGGGAACAGGCCTCATGGGAGACCCCCTCCATCATGCAGCCGTCGCCCAGGAAGACATAAGTGTAGTGATCGACGATAGAGTGACCGTCGCGGTTGAACTGGGCCGCCAGGGTGCGCTCCGCCAGGGCCATGCCGACCCCGTTGGCGATCCCCTGCCCCAGCGGGCCGGTGGTGGTCTCAACCCCCGGCGCATAACCGTATTCGGGGTGACCGGGCGTCCTGGAGTGGAGCTGCCGGAAACTCTTCAGATCCTCCATGCTCAAATCGTAGCCGCTGAGGTGCAGCAGCGAGTAGATCAACATGGAGCCGTGGCCGTTGGAGAGGACGAAACGGTCGCGATCGACCCATTTCGGATTGGCGGGATTGTGTTTCAGGTGATCGTTCCACAGTACCTCGGCGATATCCGCCATGCCCATGGGGGCGCCGGGGTGACCCGATTTTGCTTTCTGAATCGCATCCATACTGAGGACGCGAATGGCGTTGGCCAGCTCTCTGCGTGATGGCATCGTTGTTCTTTATCCGCACTTGAATGATGGAAACTAAGTCGTGCTGCAACCCCGGCCCCGCATCAGCCGTCACGGGATCATCGCCGCAACTCCCCAGGCGCCGCCCCTGCACCACCCTGTGCTTTGCGGCTGCCGGCCGTCACTGGCCAAAAAAAGGGCTTCATTCTCACCCAAAGCGGGTGGCAACACAACCAAACGCCGGAACGGTCCCGGGCGGTATCAATTCATGTGAGAACCCCCAGATCCGATCGCTGTTTTCACCCCCAAACGCGGCTCAACCGCCGGATTCTGCCCGCCATTTGATGGAACAGCCCATGCTGGGGGTCTGCTGTTGCGGCCCCCGGCCGGTGTACGCAACCTGTCGCATCGCATCGAGCAGCTCCCGCTGCACATCGGGCGGCGCCGGATCCCGGCCCGAGGCGTCCAGACGCCCCCGGTATTGCAGTTGCAGATCCGCGTTGTAGCCGAAGAAATCGGGGGTGCAGACCGCGCCGTAGGCACGGGCCACCTCCTGGGTTTCATCCAGCAGATAGGGGAAAGGGAACCGGTGCTCCCGCGCCACCCGCCGCATGTTCTCGAAGGAGTCTTCCGGATAGTCGGCGGGGTCGTTGGACATGATCGCAACACTGTTGATGCCCAGTTCCTTCAGTTCCGCGGTGTCGCGCACCAGCCGATCCTGGATCGCCTTGACGTAAGGACAGTGGTTGCAGATAAACATCACCAGCAACCCCTTCTCGCCGCGGCACTCGGTCAGGCTCCAGTCGCGGCCGTCCACACCCGGCAGACGGAAATCGTGCGCCGGTTCGCCGAAATTACAGATCGGGGTCTGCAACAAAACCATGGTTTTTCTCCTCAAATTCCGACGCGTCATAAAATTAAAGACCGCCGCCACAAACAAAGATGATGACCGCGGCATGACCCGAATCCTTATACGTTAGGATATCGGCGTGCTGCTGCCAACCCGCCCCCAGTGAGGAAATCGCCTCCCGGCAAACAGAGGACGCGCAAATCACGGACTAGGCAAAAATGTTCAGAAACCTGTAAAATTGGTTGTTTAGCCCTCTTCCCGGAGAGGATCGTACCAGTTCGGATGAGATCTCCGGTCGCATCCATAGCACGGATCGAAAACAGCATGATGAAAGACTACGTTTTTACCTCGGAATCGGTTTCCGAGGGACACCCGGACAAGGTGGCGGACCAGATCTCGGACGCCGTGCTTGATGAGATCCTGCGGCTGGACCCCCATCCGGAGCGGGCGCGCGTGGCCTGCGAAACCATGGTCAAGACCGGCGCCGCAATCGTGGCCGGCGAGATCACCACCGAAGCCTGGGTGGATCTGGATGAACTGGTGCGTAAGGTCATCTGCGACATCGGCTACACCAACTCGGACGTGGGCTTCGACGGCCACACCTGCGCGGTAATGTCCCTGATCGGGAAACAGTCCAGCGACATCTCCATGGGTGTAGACCGGGCGGTAATGGAAGAACAGGGAGCGGGTGACCAGGGCCTGATGTTCGGCTACGCCACCAACGAGACCGATGTGCTCATGCCCGCACCGATCACCTTTGCCCATCGCCTGGTGCAGCGGCAGTCCGAGATGCGCAAGTCGCACGTGCTGCCGTGGCTGCGCCCGGACGCCAAGAGCCAGGTCACCATGCGCTACGAGAACGGCCAGGTGAAGGCGGTGGATGCCGTGGTGCTCTCCACCCAACACGATCCGGACGTGGACTACAACCACCTGCGCGAGGCGGTGATGGAGAACATCATCCTGCCGGTAATCCCGGCCGAATGGGTCCACAGCGGCACCAAGTTTCACATCAATCCCACCGGCTCTTTCGTGATCGGCGGCCCGGTGGGTGACTGCGGCCTGACCGGACGCAAGATCATCGTCGATACCTACGGCGGCGCGGCGCGTCACGGCGGCGGCGCCTTCTCCGGGAAAGACCCCTCCAAGGTGGACCGTTCGGCCGCCTACGCCGGGCGCTATGTGGCCAAGAACATCGTAGCTGCCGGTCTGGCCGACAAATGCGAAATCCAGGTCTCCTACGCCATCGGTGTGGCCGAACCCACCTCCATCAGCATCTCCACCTTCGGCACCGCCAAGATCCCGGAGGAGAAGATCGCCGATCTGGTGCGGGAACATTTCGATCTGCGCCCCTATGCCATCATCCGGATGCTCGATCTGGTGCGGCCCATCTACCGCATGACCGCGGCCTACGGCCACTTCGGGCGGGAAGAGCCGGAGTTCACCTGGGAGCAGACCGACAAGGCCGAAATTCTGCGGGACGCAGCCGGTCTAAAATAATCAAACCGCGGCCCCGCCGCGGTCTGAAAATCATCTCGAGGAGCGCTGCAACCTGATCCGTTCAGGCCAGGCTCGGGGACGTTATTTTTATAACGGCGCTCATTTTTCTACTTTCTACGGGAGAATGAAAAATGAATGCCGTCGCCGATCCGAAATTTTCCGACTTTCAGGTAGCGGATCTCTCACTGGCCGACTGGGGCCGCAAGGAGATCGCCATCGCCGAGACCGAGATGCCGGGCCTGATGGCCCTGCGCGCCAAATACGCCGCCGAGCAACCCCTCAAGGGGGCGCGCATCGCCGGTTCCCTGCACATGACCATCCAGACCGCGGTGCTGATCGAGACCCTGCGGGCGCTGGGTGCCGAGGTACGCTGGGCCTCCTGTAACATCTTCTCCACCCAGGACCATGCGGCGGCGGCCATCGCCACCGAAGGGGTGCCGGTCTACGCCTACAAGGGCGAAAGCCTGGAGGAGTACTGGGAGTTCACCCACAAGATCATGGAGTGGGCCGACGGCGGCACCCCCAACATGATCCTGGACGACGGCGGCGACGCCACCCTGCTGGTGATCCTCGGCGCCAAGGCGGAACAGGACGCCTCGGTGCTGGATAACCCCACCAGCGAGGAGGAGCGGGTACTGTACGCCGCCATCCGCCGCCGCCTGGAGAGCCAGCCCGGCTACTACGCCGCCCGCAAGAAGGCCATCCACGGCGTCACCGAGGAGACCACCACCGGCGTGCATCGTCTCTATCAGATGGAGAAGCGCGACGAGTTGCCCTTCCCCGCCATCAACGTCAACGACTCGGTCACCAAGTCCAAGTTCGACAACCTTTACGGCTGCAGTGAGTCGCTGGTGGACGGCATCAAACGCGCCACCGACGTGATGATCGCCGGCAAGATCGCCCTGGTATTGGGTTACGGCGACGTGGGCAAAGGCTGCGCCCAATCCCTGCGCGGCCTGGGCGCCACCGTCTGGGTCACGGAGGTGGACCCCATCTGCGCCCTACAGGCGGCGATGGAGGGCTACCGGGTGGTAACCATGGAAGAGGCGGCCCCGCAGGCGGACATCTTCGTCACCGCCACCGGCAACTTCCATGTCATCACCCATGACCACATGAAAGCCATGAAGGACCAGGCCATCGTCTGCAACATCGGCCACTTCGACAACGAGATCGACGTGGCGGGCCTGGAGCAGTACCAATGGGAAAACATCAAGCCGCAGGTGGATCATGTGATCTTCCCGGACGGCAAACGCATCATCCTGCTGGCCGAAGGCCGGCTGGTGAACCTGGGCTGCGCCACCGGCCACCCCAGTTTCGTAATGTCCAACTCCTTCACCAACCAGACCCTGGCGCAGATCGAACTCTGGACCCGCGGCGACCAGTACGAAAAACGGGTCTACACCCTGCCCAAGCACCTGGACGAGGAGGTGGCGCGGCTGCATCTGCAGAAAATCGGAGCTCACCTCAGCACCCTCACCCAGCAGCAGGCCGACTATATCGGTGTGCCGGTGGCGGGGCCGTACAAGCCGGACTACTATCGTTATTGATTCATCGGCCACCGAGGCACAGGGCGCACAAGGTCTCGTTTATAAGCAACGCGATGCGCGCAGCGTATCGTACTTGCAATAAAACAGTTCTGTGAACTCTGTGTCTCTGTGGCAAACTAGCACCATGCAATCGCAAACCAAATACGAAAAGGCCTTCAGCTTCGAGCTGTTCCCGCCCAAGACCGAGGAGGGAATGGAGAAGCTGCGTGCGACGGTCAAACAGTTGGCGACGGTTCACCCGGCCTTTTTCTCGGTGACCTACGGCGCCGGCGGTTCCACCCGCGACCGCACCGCCGCCACCGTCTCCTGCCTGTTGGAACAGAGGCTGGAGACCGCGCCGCACATCTCCTGCATCGGTTCCCAGCGCGCGGAGATCCTGGAACTCCTGCAGCAGTATCAGGCGCAGGGAATTCGGCGACTGGTGGCGCTACGCGGCGACATGCCTTCCGGCATGGGAGAGCCCGGCGATTTCCGTTACGCCAACGAACTGGTGGCCTTTATCCGTGCCGAGACGGGGGATCACTTCCACCTGGAGGTGGCGGCCTATCCGGAATTTCACCCCCAGGCGCCCAATGCCCGGGCGGATCTGGAGAACTTCGCGCGCAAGGTCCAGGCCGGTGCCGACGGCGCCATTACCCAATACTTCTTCAACCCGGACGCCTATCTCCGGTTCGTGGAGAGCTGCGAAAAACTGGGGGTGGATGTCCCCATCGTGCCGGGCATCATGCCCATCAACAACTATTCCCAGTTGGCCCGCTTCTCCGAAGCGTGCGGCGCGGAGATCCCGCGCTGGCTGCGCAAACGGATGGAGGCCTTCGGCGAGGACCAGGCGAGCGCCCGCAGCTACGGTCTGGATGTGGTTACGGAGCTATGCCAACGGCTGCTGCAGGAAGGAGCGCCGGGACTGCACTTCTACACTATGAACCAGTCCGATCTGCCGCTTGCCATCTGGAAGAGCCTGGACCTGCCGACGTGACCTCCCCCGCTCCGAAGGCCCGGCCCCTGCTCTTCCGGGACTCCGCGTTGCGCAAAGGGATCTCTTTCGGACTGACCTCCGCGGTCATCACCACCCTGGGGCTGATGGTGGGTCTCCACTCCGGGACACACTCCCGGGTGGTGGTGCTCGGCGGGATCCTGACCATCGCCATCGCCGACGCCTTTTCGGATTCACTCGGCATCCACGTCTCCGAGGAGGCGGACCACACCCGCACCACACGCCAGGTCTGGGCCGCCACCCTGGCCACCTTCCTGGCCAAATTCCTGTTCGGCATGAGCTTCGCGGTTCCGGTACTGCTGCTCCCGCTCACCAGCGCCATCGTCGCAAGTCTGATCTGGGGCATGCTGATCCTGGCGCTGCTCAGCTACTACATCGCCAAGGCGCAGAACGAACCGCCCTGGCAGATCATCGGGGAACATGTCGGCATCGCCGCCGTAGTGATCGGCGTGACCCATTGGGTCGGCCACTGGATCGCCACTTTGGCGGAGTAGAACCTGCCCGGACACTGCCTCACTGCCCTGACCGACCCCGGTTCTCATTCCAAATTAACTCTCGCCAAGACGCAAAGAACGCCAAGGAAGAGACACGTTTGTTCTCCTTGTGTGCATGGCGTCTTGGCGAGACCTCAAGGTTCAAATCCTTGAACAACGCATGGGTCGAAACCTTGCTCAATCCTCCTGCAAAGCAGCAGGACAATCAGGTCTATAATTATTCGAAAATACAGTGCTTGGCGTAGTCGCCCGCCTCGTTGGCGGTCCAATCCCCTTTCGGTTTCTCTCTCATCTGTTCGCACCACGCCTTGGTCCCCACCTCCGGCGCGCAGGCGGGCAGCGCCAGCACAATCGAGATCAGCAGCAGACCCATCGTTATGGTTTTTTTCATCTTTTTCTCCTCAACAATAAGATCGGGTTCTTTCAGAACCGGCGGCATGCCGGTCACGATTTCTTGATGAGACTCACCACCCAGAGCAACACCAACGCACCCACGGTGGCGGTAATGAGCGAACCGATGATACCGCCCGCCTTGATCCCTACCAGACTGAACAGAAAGCCGCCCAGGAACGCGCCCACGATCCCGACCACGATATTGCCCACCGCGCCGAAACCGCGACCTTTCATAATGTTGCCCGCCAGCCAACCGGCGGCGGCCCCGATCAGAAGAATCAGGATTAAACTTTGGACTGCCATGATTTCCCCCTTGCCATTATCAAAACATGCTCCCCAACCCCTGCCGTGGTTCCCTCCACGGAAAAAGCCGAACTAATGGTAAGCGATTACTCACTTCCACCCCTCAATCTCCCAGATTGGTCCCCACCTTGCGGGCGCTGTCGATCCAGGGGTGATCCAGCGGGATCGCTTTCCGCACCCCGGCCACCTCTTCCAGCGGCACCGCCTCGGTGCCCTCCCCGCGCGCCGCCACCATCACCCCGTAGCGCCCCTCCTCGATCAAATCGGCGCAGGCGGTACCCAACCGGGTAGCCAGCAGCCGGTCCGCCGCCGACGGCGTGCCGCCCCGTTGCAGGTGTCCCAGGATGGTCACCCGCGACTCAAGCCCGGTCAGCGTCTCCAACTGCCGCGACAGTTGCAGGGTCCGGTCGGTGTAGCTCTGGTAGAGGACGGCCAACTCCTCGCGGGCCTGTTTTTTCTCCTCCTTGCTCTCGGCTTTGCTCCTGCGGTCCTTCAACGCCTGGACCGCGTGCGCCTGTTCGTGCGACATCGCCCCCTCCGCCACCGCCACAATACTGAATTTTTTGCCCTGGCGTAGCCGTTCGCTGATGGCCCCGGCCACGCGGTCGATGCTGTAGGAGATCTCCGGAATCAGGATGACATCCGCGCCTCCCGCGATTCCCGCCCCCAGCGCCAGCCACCCGGCGCGGTTGCCCATAATCTCCACCACGATGATCCGATGGTGACTGTGAGCGGTACTGTGCAACCGGTCGATGGCGTCGGTGGCGATACCCAGGGCGGTGTCGAATCCGAAGGTGACATCGGTCCCGGCCACATCGTTGTCGATGGTTTTGGGCAGGGTGATGATATTGAGACCCTTCTCCTTCAGCCGCAGGGCGTTCTTCTGGGTACCGCCGCCGCCCAGGCAGACCAGCGCATCCAGTTGGTTGGAGTGGTAGTTCTCGACGATCACGTCGGTCATGTCCTGGACCTTGCCGCCCACCAGCATCCGGTGCGGCTTGTCGCGGCTGGTGCCCAGGATGGTGCCGCCCACGGTGAGGATGCCGGAGAGCATATCCCCCTCCATCCGGACACTGCGGTTCTCCGCCAGACCGCGAAAACCGTCCCGGAACCCCAGCACCTGCATCCCGTACCGGTCCCGGGCCACTCTTCCCACCCCGCGGATTGCGGCATTGAGTCCCGGGCTGTCGCCGCCGGCGGTCAGGATCCCGATCTGTTTCGTCATGCCCGTCTCTCCGTACTGCACATCTAATTGGTTCCATGATAGCGTGAAAGAGGGACTCAAACTATTTCAACCGTTCCCGCAGCCTGCAACTTGCCCCGGCAACCGCTTACCGCCAGAATCGAGCCTGGACAGAACGAGAACAATCATGCGCATCCCCCGCATCTTTACGGAACAACCGCTTTCGCCCAGTCAGGAGTTCACCCTGGAGGAACGGGCCGCCCGCCACCTGGTGCAGGTGCTGCGTCTGAAAAGCGGCGCGGAACTGATCCTGTTCAACGGCGACGGCCGGGAGTACCCGTCGCAACTGACAGTCGCCGCCAAGCAGCAGGTCCGCGCCAAGACGCTCAGCACCTCCGATCCGGAGGCCGAACCGCCGCTCGCGATCCATCTCGCCATCGGCATCTCCAAGGGAGAGCGTATGGACTTCACCCTGCAAAAGGCGGTGGAGTTGGGGGTATCGGGGATCACGCCGCTGTTTACCACACGCAGCGTGGTGCGCCTGCAAGCGGAACGCCTGGAGAAACGGATGCAGCACTGGCACAACGTCGTCATCGCCGCCTGTGAACAGTCCGGCCGCCGCCGCCTGCCGCAGCTGCACACCGCATGCACATTGGAGGAGTGGCTGCCCGCCCGTAGCGGCGGCTGCCGCATCCTGCTGGATCACCGGGCAGATAAAACCCTGCCGGAACTTACCCCCCCGGAGACGGTGGTGCAACTCCTGATCGGACCGGAGGGAGGACTGAGCGAACAAGAGCGAAGCCTGGCAACCGCGGCCGGCTTCCAGGGCGTGCGCCTCGGCCCGCGCGTCCTGCGCACCGAGACCGCTCCGCTGGCCGCCATCGCCGCATTGCAGGTGCTGTGGGGGGATTTTCGCTGAACACAGCAGCAAATTAACCGCCGCTGATTTGCGCCCGGCCTTCGAATAATTTACAAAGAAATCCTGACGACGGTCGGAATCACCAAGGAAATGGTGTTACATCTATTATTTACGAACTGGAAATATAGAAAATGCACACACCCCTTTCCTGACAGGAGACAGAACCACTGCATAGATACGGAATTTTCGAGAGGGAACTTATGACTGAAATCAACAAATTCGAGTTGCTGAAATTTATTTCGCAGACCCACAGGGAATTGCATGCAAAACGTCAACAATATGAGTGGCGAATCCTGTTCACCGCCCTGACTTTTTATATCCTGTCAGTCGCCGTGACATTCAGCAGTAACAGCAAAACTCCCAACTTTCACTGGTTCCATTCTGCGGTTTGGTGCGCGTTCCTGTTGCTCGCCATGGTATCAAGCGGCTTCCTTTTGTATATCCATAAAGCGAACTCCAAGAACAAATCATATGCCGAGGAAGCAGAAGAAAAGCTGGTCGATTGCTTAAATACGGAAAAAAAGATAAAACTCAGTTTTTCAAAAACCAATGTCCGTTTCACCTGGTGGGCATTCAGTTGGCAGGCCACTACGCTGTTTATCGTCGCAATAGCATCTGCAACATTCATAACGGCGAACTGGTGAAAACAGGCGACAAGAAACAGAGGCTACGGAATAATTCTTTCAATATAGTAAGCACATTACTCTCCGGCCTCTTTGTTCTATCATTATTATTCAGTAACCAGTTGGATCACGTCGAATCGGCATGAAAGTCAAGAAAAAGAACCCGGCCCGCAAATCTCACCACCCCCAAACAAGGATCGTTAACTTCGCCATTTGCGGGACGCAGAAGGGAGGCACCTCCGCACTGGATACATACCTGCGGGGTCACCCGGAAATCTGCATGGCCGACAGAAAAGAGGTTCATTTTTTCGACAATGAAGCCGCCTTCGCAACCGGTAAACCGGATTACTCCAGGTATCACTCGTTCTTCAGCCCCAATGACACTCAGAGGATTCTGGGTGAGTCCACCCCAATCTATATGTATTGGAAACCTGCGCCAACTCAAAAATTAGGTATTATTCTTCCAGGCAGGACTAGAACTTTCCGAGAAGCGTAGTTTACGCGCTTCGTAAATGAGTATTTTGAGCCGGATGTTAACGCCGGGCCGCGCCGGCTGAGGTTTTCAGGAGAGCGCTTCCTGCACCACCCACTCCAACGCATGCAAATCCGGGATCCATGCGGTCTCGCCGTTAATAACCACTTGCTGTTTTACGTTTTCACCCAGGTCTTCCGGTTTATCGAGGGGGGCGATCACCTCTTCGGTCACGCGCACCAGACGGGGCATGGCGGAGAGTAGAAAACCGATGTAGGGACGGCGGGGATTGCCGCCCAGGGTCTTACAGATCGCGATTCGGGCGCGATTCCCCACCGCAGGCGAAGCGCGTTCGACCAAAGTCTCGAAGGAAACCAACGGCACCCGTTCCTGGCGCCAGTCGTGAAATCCCAGCAACCAGCTCGGTGCGCCCGGGATCGGGACCGGAGGCTGGTATCCCATCACCTCGGCGATGGAGGCGTTGGGCAGCAACAACTGCGCGTCCTGCAGCGGCAGCAGCACGCCGCGTACATCCCCGACCGATTTCGTTGCGTTATTACTCATTCGGCCGCCTTTTCAGCCAACACATCGTGAATGTTTTCCAACAACTCGGTCTCCTGGTACGGCTTACCGAGGTAGCGCTTCACGCCCAGTTCCATCGCGACGTTCCGATGCTTTTCGCCGGTACGCGAGGTGATGATGATGATGGGGATATCGCGCAGGTCCTCGGAGTTCTTCATATGCCGCGCCAGTTCGAAGCCGTCCATCCGGGGCATCTCGATATCCAGCAGCATCACGTCCGGATGGTACTCCTGCAGTTTGGCCACCGCGTCCACGCCGTCGTTGGCGGTCACCACCTCCATGCCGTGGCGTTCCAGCAGGCGACCGGTCACCTTACGCACGGTAATGGAATCGTCCACCACCATAACCTTGGTGCCGACCCCGGGTTCGGCTTCCGTTACCTCTTCCGGATGCTCCGCAAGCTCCACCACCGCCGCTTCCGCCGTACGGGCGGCATCCATACGAGCCAGGGCGTTGACATCCAGGATCAGGGCCACCCGGCCATCGCCCAGAATGGTGCCGCCGGTGAACCAGCGAATGGTACTGAGCTGCGGCCCTACCGATTTCACCACAATCTGGCGATGTCCCAGGAACTCATCCACCTGTAACGCAACCCGATGCTCGCCCACCCTTACCAACATCAGGGGGAACCACTTCGCCTGTTCCGGCATGGTGAACTGCGCGGTGCCCAGAATCGAACCCAGGTATCGAATCGGATAGGTGTTCGCACCATAAACATAACCTTCCTGGCGCTCTTCGTAGCAGGCCTGGAGTTGATCACGGCTAACGCGAACCACGCCCTCGATGGCGTTGTGGGGTACCGCGTAGACCTCGTCACCCAACTGCAACAGCAGCGCGGTGGTAATCGCCAACGTCAGGGGAAGCTGAATGGCGAAACTGGTGCCTTTTCCGGGAGCCGAATCGATCTCCAGCGACCCGCTCAACTGCTTCACCTCGCTCACCACCACATCCAAACCGACGCCACGGCCCGAGATCTGGCTCACTTCATCCGCGGTACTGAACCCCTGCTCCAGGATGAACTGCATCAATTCGTTGTCGGAGATCTGCGCCCCGTCCACCAACAGGCCGAGATTCAGTGCCTGGGCGCGGATCGCCTCCAGGTTGAGGCCGGCGCCGTCGTCGCTGATCTTGATCTGGACGTTGTTCCCTTCACGCGTCAGTTCGAAGACGATGCGCCCGGTCTCGTCCTTGCCCAACTCGCGTCGCCGTTCCGGTGATTCGATACCGTGTGACACGGCATTTCGCACCAGATGCTCCAGCGGCGCGGTGATGCGATCCAGAATACTCCGATCCAGCTCCATCTCCGTCCCATGCATCTCCATCACCGCCTGCTTGTTCAACTGGCGACAGGTTTGGCGCACCAGACGTTGCAGACGCGGTTCCAACTGGCTGAAGGCGACCATGCGGGTACGCAACAAACCGTCCTGCAGATCGGTGGCGACCCGCGCCTGCTGCAACAGGATGGTATCGGTCTCGCGCTGCTCTTCCTCCAGCAATTCGTTAATGCTGACCAGGTCCCCTACCGTCTCCAGCAGGCTTCGCGACAACTGCTGGATGGTGGAGAAGCGGTCGAGTTCCAGCGGATCGAAATCCTCCGTCTCTTTGCCTTCTTCCTGCTCATGCTCATAACGGAACAGGATCTGCGCTTCGGTCTCGATATCCAGTTGCCGCAACTGGTTGCGCAACCGGGTTACCGTCTGCTCCAACTCTTTCAGGTTGAATCCCAGCGCGCTGTTCTGCTGTTCCAGGCGCGAACGAAAGATACTGACCTCACCGGAGTTATTGACCAGCTTGTCCATTATCTCCGGATTGATCCGCAGTTGTTCCCGCCCGCCGCGCCGCACCAGCCGGGTGGGCTCAAGCTCTTCCCGCGACGACGCCTCCGGTGTCGGCATCCCGGGCGGTGGCCGTTGTTCCGCGGGCGGGAACGGAAGCACCTGTGAGGTATCAGACGCCTCCGGCTCTGTCTCCGGTTCCGGCTCTTCTTCCGTTACGGACTCAGCGACCTCCGGTTCTTCCTCTTTCGCCTCGACTTCCGTTCCGACCTCGTCTTCCGATTCTTCTTCCGGCGCCAGAGCCGTTTCTTCCGGAACCTCGGGTTCCGGCTCCTCACTCTCTTCCGGTTCAGCGGTAAGGACGATCTCCTCTTCTTCCAGCTCGACAGGCGACTCCTCTTCGATCTCCGGGGCTGCCTCTTCGACTTTCCTCGGCGTGCGCAGAATACCGGTGGCGGAATCCACCTCCAATTCGCCCGCCAGCACCTGTCCGAGTTCCTCGATCAGATCATCCGCCGGCGAAGCCGTACCGCTCGCCCGCGCCTCTTCGATCTGGCCGGTCAGATGGTCGGCGACACTCTGGGCATACAGATACATCCCGCGGGAGTTGGGAACCGTGCGGTGATCGACCCCCTCCAACAGAGACTCGAAGGCGTGGCTGAGATCACCGATGGCGAGTATGCCCGCCAGTCGTGCGCCACCTTTGAGGGTGTGCAAGGTACGTTGCAGTTCCGCTACCGGTGCCAGATCGGAGGGTGTGTCACCCCACTGCCGAAGCGCATGATCGATGGCATCCATCAACTCTTCGGCTTCGCCGAGGAAGATCTCCAGCAGCTCCTGCTCCATCGAGACGGTTTCCGTCGCCGCACTGAAAGTCGGCGGCTTCGGTCCTCCTCCGGGAGGCGTCACGCTCTTCGGTTGGGACGGTGCCGGCGCTTCGTCAGGGATCTCTGGGGTCGGTTCCTCCTCAGGGATCTCCTCGATATCGATTTCGAAGGTCTCGTCAACCGGCGCCTCCGGAATCTCTTCCACTTCGAGTTCGGGAAACTCTTCAGCTGGCGCTTGCAGGATCGTTTCCGCTTCGATCCCGAAAGGTTCTTCAGCCTCGTCTTCCCCCAGGAACTCTTCCTCCTCTTCAGAGACAGGAGAAACCACGGTGGTTTCGATACCCAGGTCGCCGCGCAGGGCCTTGTGCCTGGCCTTGACCTCGACCGCGAGCGTCTCCCAATCCGGCAACGGCGCATCGGGGACATTAATGGCAGCCAACACGGCCTCGATCTGCTGAACGCTTCGTTCCAGCAGACTCGCCACTTCATCGTCCGCCGGTTGATTATGCTCCAGCATATCGTTGAGGTAGGACTCGATGGCGGAACTCAGCTGCGCGATCGGCACCACCTCTGCCATATGCGCACTGCCGTGGAGGGTATGGTAGGCGCGCGAAAGATTGTTATCGAGATGACGACGACCGCCGCCTTCCCGGTACTGTTCCAGGAATTCGTTAATGGTATCGAGATGCGTGCGGGACTCCGCAAGAAAGATCTCGAGCAGGACCGGATCCAGATTGATGGGCGCCTCGCCCGTCTCCGGCGCCGCCGCTTCGGGTTCGGACTCCGGTTCCAGCTCCAGCGTTAGCTCGGGTTCCGGCTCCGCCGGCTCTTCCAGTCCGATCTCCTCCACCTCCAGCCCACTGAGTGAAGGGGGCTCGTGGTGCTCCGCCTCGGCCGGCTCCGGTTTCGACGCCCTGGATTGATCGGCCAACCCGAAGGCGCGATCCATCATTGCCTGCACATCGATTTCCGGTGCGGTTCCTTTCGCCTGACACTCGATCAGTTCCGGCAACACCTTCAGCGTTTCTTCCAGCACCTCGGTGATCGAATCGGATATCGGCAAGGTTTCGTCGATGACTCGGTTGAGCAGATTTTCGATCGACCAGGCAAATTCGCCGATGGTCTTGGCACCCACCAGCCGGCCACTCCCTTTCAGGGTATGAAAGGAACGACGGAAAGTAATCAGTGCGTCCCGTTCCTCATGGTTCGCCAGCCAGCGCGGCATATATTCACGGATAACCTCCAGCTCTTCCTGCGCCTCTTCCATGAAGATATCGAGGATCTCGGGACTGATCTCCTCCAGCGAGGGCTTGTCCGCCGAAGCAACGTGCTCCGGTTCCGGCTCCGGTTCCGGTTTCACGGGGGGCGCCTTAGGCGCCGCAGCGGCCGGCTCGGATGTCTCAGGAACACTCTCGACCGGCGGCGCCTGCTCTTCCAGTTCCTCTTCGGTCCCCAACCGAACCAGCGCCTCACGCGCCACTTCCAGAATCTCGTCGTGGATTCCCCGCCCTTCGGTAACAGCCTCCATGAAATACTCGATACTGGTGACCGCGTCGGCAAATGCGTTCAAACGAACGGTCTCCGGAATCGCCTGTTTCGCCAGGATCTCATTGGCGACATATCCGGCGATTGCGCGCAGCAACCCGGAAACGTCGAACAACTTCAGCATCTCGAAGGCGCCGGCGATGGAGCGGAAGCGGGTGGGAACGTCGTGCAGTACATCGACCTTTTCGGGCGCCCCGATAAAGGTGATCATCGCATCCTTGATCTGCGCCATATCGATACGCGCCTCGCGCATCACCGAATCGACCAGCCGCTCGAACTCGCCTGCCGGCAACTGCGTCTCGCTGCCTGCCGCTTCCTCGTCCGACGGGATCTCGGCCTGCGGTTTGCGCGCCGCCGCCAGATTTTCCAGCGAGGACTCTACATAGATGATGTCCTCGGCGATCTTGATGAGATCATTCTCGTCGGGCACGATGGACGATGCGACGATCTCTTTGATCCTGTCCGCCTGGCGCTTGATACGCTGCCGTAACGCTCCCTGTCCGACCATACCCAGGGTATCGGAGATCACGCGCATCGAATGTTCCAGCGGCAACAGTTGTTCCGTGTCGTTGCTCTTGGTACGAATGAAGAGGTCCAGGGCGTCCTTGATGGAATCGAGATCGGTACCGATAGCGGTCCGCAAAGATTGCAGCAACTCAAGGTTGGGACCCTGCAAACCTTGGCGTCCCGATTCGATCTCGCTATAGGTGATCAGCTCCCGATCAAGGTCGAACTCCCGCCGCAGGAACTGCGTCAACTCGTTCTGTGCATGCGAACTGGTGACGTAATAGAGGAGATTCTTCTGCAGATCCACCGGAGGTTGCTCCGCGACCGCAAGCTCCCCCTCTTGAATGATGCGCTTGATCTCCCGGTCCACGCGCCCCAACAACTGCTTCATCGCAATATTGGGAACGTTGGGATCTTCCAGCGGAACCGTGGAGGCGGCGCGCGCGATGCGGAACAGACGCCTTACCTGCTCCGTCCCGGCGCTGTCTTCCAACTCCAGCAACACCTGTCGAATCGCTTCGAGTCCGCCGGCAATATCATGATCGAGATACCAGTCGAGCAATCCTTTGTGGAACTTGTGGCGCAAGCTGCGCGCGATCTTCCGCAACCGACGATTCGGCGTTTCGGTGACCTCGCCCACCTGCAACCATTGATCCAGTTCCGGCGCGAACAGGGCGGCTTCCGAATAGAGGGATTCCTCGCGGCTTGCCCGCAGGTCGTTGAGCAACGGCGTTAGGATTACGGGGTGGTCCCTGCCCCCTTCGAGTAGTTGCTCCAGGTAATCCGGCAGTTTGATCAGGCCTTGCAGCAAGGCCTCCGCCGCTTCCACCTTTTTGGGGATCTCGTCCCGGGCGATGGCGCGCGCCACCAGCTCCATCTCTTCGGCCAGCATGGCTGCGCCGTAGATCTGTACCATCTGGAGCGTACCCTGGATCTGGTGGAGACGGGTGGCGCAACTCTCCATCAACGCCACGTCGCCGCCGCCCTCAATATGCTCCTCCAGATCATGGCGGGCTTGACGAACGGCCTCGTCAAGCTCGCCTTTGATCCATTTCAGAGAGCTAAAGTCCTGAGTATTACTCATACCCGGTGATCATCCTCGGCGGACTGGCGAATCATTCAGGCAACCAGGTCCGTTATACCGGCAGACGGAAACCCGATACCGATTTCTGCAGCTCGTCGGCCAGATCCGTCAGGTTACCGATAGAGGCAGCGGCCTGGTTGGTACCTTCCAGAGTCTGGGTGGTAATCTCCTGGATCACGCTCATCGTGTCGTCGATCTTGGATGCCTCGGAAGACTGAGCCTGGGCCGACACGGCAATCTTTTGAATTACCTCGGCGATGTTGTTGGACACGTTTTCGATCTCCAACAGCGACTCACCCGCATCCTCTGCCAGCTTGGCGCCCGCCACCACCTCTTTGGTAGTGGATTCCATCGACGCCACCGCCTCGTTGGTGTCCGCCTGAATGGTCTTGACCAGCGCTTCAATCTGTTTGGTCGCATTACTGGAACGTTCCGCGAGTCGTTGCACCTCGTCCGCAACCACCGCGAAACCGCGGCCCGCTTCACCGGCCATGGCCACCTGCATGGCGGCGTTCAACGCGAGAATATTGGTTTGGTCCGCGATATCCTCAATGATTTCCACGATATCGCCGATCTCCTGGGAGCTCTCACCCAGGCGCTTGATTCGCTTCGCGGTCTCCTGAATCTGTTCGCGGATGGTATCCATGCCCAGGATGGTGCGCCGCACCGTATCGCCGCCCTTACCGGCAACTTCCACCGAGTGCGCGGCAACGCTTGCGGATTCGGTCGCGTCGAGAGCCATCTGGTCCATGGCATTCGCCATCTCTTTCATGGCCTGGGTGGCCGCCGTGATCTGATCGGCCTGATGTTCACTCGCTTCCGCAAGATGCATCGCCGTGGCCCGACTCTCCTGCGCGGCCGAGGAAACCCGGTCCGAGGTGTCGTTGATGGCGGTTACCAGGGTACGCAATGCTTCCACTGCGTAGTTAATGGAGTCCGCGATGGCGCCGGTCACGTCCTCCGTAACGGTCGCGGTCACGGTGAGGTCACCGTCGGCGAGGTCGCCCATCTCATCCAGCAGGGTCAGAATGGCGCGCTGATTTCTTTCGTTCTGAGACTTAACCTCGGTCTCACGTTCCCGTACCTCTTTCAGGGCGAGGTAACTGCGGACCGCAAACAAAAGACCGGCCAGGATTACGAACAGCGCCACCATGCCCGGGCCCGATTTGAATCCGCCGATCCCAAACCGCCCCGGCGAACCGCCGAAACCTTCGATCAGGCTGGCTGCCGCCTTGTTCGCCCGGTCTGAAACCACCGTCAAGGAGCTGGCGCCTTCCAATGCCGGAAGCAGATGCGGCGTGGCTTCAATGATCTTTTCGGAGAAATCCTTGATCGTTTCAAACTGCGTCGCGACCGAGCGTAATTTGCTTACCGCCGTCGCATCCTGCACCGCACTGATTCGCAGTTGCGCGCTCCCTTTCAGCATGGCCTCCAAGACCCGTCCGAAACGGTCCACGTCCTGACTGAACTGGTCGATGGCGCCCGCCGTGACCTGACCGCCTTCCAGCACGCGGGCGGCGTTCTTGTCCATACGCTGCACCAACATCAACTGTTGCGCCGCGGCGGACACCTGATCCTGGCCGGCACCGCGACGCGCCAGGATATCCACTACCGCTTCCGAATCGTCGGCCACCTGCGGCACCACCTGGGCGATCCCGCTTACATACTCGCGCACCGACAAAACCGCGTCCTTATTGGAAATGATGTCGTCCGCGTCGAGCCGCAGTTTCTCCCAGGCGGCGACGAGCTCTTTCATCTGCGCATGCAAATCGGCCGGAACGGGCGGTAATCCCTGGGCGGTCACACCATTTCGCAGTTCGTGCAGATATTGTTCGAATTTCCGCTCGGATTGAGCCAGGTTTGCGAACGCCTCCTGGTCTCCGCGCGACGCCGCCAGACCATATTTTGCGATTCGCTCCGAGACCACCCTCAACTCCGACGCCCGCAGCAGATACCCTTCTTCATACTCCTCCCACCGCGAGGCGTTCATGAAGACCGCCAACGCCGCTATGATGGCAAGCGCGAACCCGATCGTCAGAACGAGAATCGTCTTATTGGACGCTCCGCCGCCCACACCTTTCCCAGAGCTCTGTTTCATTTTGCTAAATCTCCCGAGAGAGCATTTCGATTCCAGCCATTATTTTCACCCGGCACCATCTCTTGGCCCGACCCTTTATAACCCGATTGCCGTGCGCCCCTCTTCATTACGCAGCAGCCACCTGAAAGGCGGGATCTTCGACCAGCGCACGCATACTGAAAACCGGCCACTGTTCCCCTTCCAGCGAAAAGAAACCGTCCGTGTATTTCGTAATCGCCTGCTTTGGATCGCTGTTCTGCTGGTAAGAATCCACATCAAAGTGTTTCATTCCCAGCAACTCACCAACCATCAAACCCGCGAACAACCCGTCATGATCGACCACCAAGACCCGGGTCCTGCGGCCGACAGTGATACTTTTGCCGCCCAAAAAAATCTGCAGGTCCAGAATCGGCAAAAGGTTGCCCCGCACATTTGCCACGCCCCGCACCCACTTCCTGGCACCGGGCACCGAGGTAATCACCGAAGGAAAGTTCAGAATTTCCTTCACCTCATTCAGCGGCGTGGCGAACCGCTCCCCACCTACCGAAAAAAGCACCCCTTCCCAGACGTTCGTAACATCGTCTTCCTGCCGCAGCCCGGCCGCATGCTCCAGGCTTCGCCGCTCGATTTCCTGCAGCAGCAGAACCAGTTCCCGAGAGTCGCCGACCGTCATGCAATCAATTCCGTCAGCTGCCGAGCACCGATTGGATCTTCGCTAACAGGTCTGCCGCCACGATCGGCTTCACGACATAATCCTTTGCCCCCTGCCGCAAACCCCAGGTACGGTCCGTCTCCTGACCCTTGGTAGTCACGATAATGATCGGGATATTCGCGGTTTCCGGATCGCGACTCAACTGACGCGTGGCCTGAAACCCGTTCAAGCCGGGCATCACGACATCCATCAGGATCAGAGCCGGTTTCGTGCTGCGCGCCTGCGCGATACCAGACTCCCCGTCACTGGCTGTAATGGCATGATAGCCGGCTCCCTCCACGAGGTTCTTCAACACATATAGTTCGGTGGGAGAGTCGTCAACGATAAGAATCGACGCCTTCCCTTCTGGAGTTGGACTATTCATAAGCTCTCACTGTAAACACGATACATCTATGAAACTATTTTACACTTCGTCCGGAGCACTTCCGCTCCACAGCCGATTCCTTCCCAAACCGCTCACGCGGCTTTTGCCTTATGGCGGCGGATGGCCGCCAACAGTTCGTCCTTGGTAAACGGCTTGGTGAGGTACTGCTCGGACCCCACGATACGCCCACGTGCGCGATCAAACAGCCCATCTTTACTGGACAGCATGATTACCGGCGTATGCCTGAATTCTGCGTTGTTCTTAATCAAGGCACAGGTCTGATAGCCGTCCAGACGCGGCATCATGATGTCCACGAAAATAATGTCCGGATGGCTATCGGCAATGATTGCCAGCGCCTCGAATCCGTCGGTCGCGGTCAAGACCTCGCATCCCGCTTTGGTAAGCAGGCTCTCCGCGGTTCTTCGGATCGTCTTACTGTCATCGATCACCATTATTTTCAGACCCGAGATATCGGCATCATCACCCATAATCGCCGCTTTCCTCCGTACAACAGGTCTTGCGAAACCATAAATTCGGCGCCTGTTCCCGGAACATAAACGCCGCGCGATTTTCCCAACCTTCCGACACCGCCGTAATCAAGCCACCTCAAATCGTGGCCACTGCCGCAAATCTGCGGTCGGAAATCCAATCAAAACGGATGTTCTTCTGGTCCCTGCACATCCAACCAAAACCCTTTGCGAACGGCTCATTACACCATAAAGATAGCCCGTTGCCTCAGGAAAAATCCTAATTTTGTAGTTAACCCTCCGTTTCTTCCAGGAAACCCCGGTTTCCAGCATACCGGGTTCTCCTCACATACCCGGATCTTCGATCCCTTCGGCAGGCACGGCACCGGCGCCGTAACACACTCGCCGGATTTCCCCGCTCCAGGCCCACCGCTATCGGTTTCACACCCGGAACCCCGCTTCCGAGGCGGAAAGACCCTACGATATTCGAGGGGTTCGCCAAACCATAGCAATTGATTTAAATTACTGCAACAACCTATTGATAGCACAGAAACATTCGAGGTTCTCGCCCCATATGAACCACTCCTCCTCATCGCACTCGCCGAACGGCCTGCATAGAGTATCTATCGGCACCTTTCGCCTGATCTACAGCACCCGCCGGTTGCCGCGGGAACAGCCATACGGGACCAGCAAACTGCCCGTCCGTCAGGTATGATGCCGCCATGAATATCGCCCTCGGTGTAGTGATGGACCCCATTGAGTCCATCACCATCAAAAAAGACAGCACCTTCGCCATGATGCTGGAAGCCCAGGTCCGCGGCTGGCAACTCTGGTATATGGAACCGGGCGACCTTTTTCTGCGGGACGGCCGGGGTCACGCCCGGCTGCGACGGGTGGAGGTGATGGACGATTCCGCCTGCTGGCACCGGGTCCTGGAGGAGCGGGAGGCGCCGTTGGACAGCCTGAACGCCATTCTGATGCGGAAAGACCCCCCGTTCGATATGGAGTACATCTACGCCACCTACCTGCTGGAGCAGGCGGAGCGACTGGGGACGCTGGTGGTCAACCGTCCCACCGCGCTGCGCGACGCCAACGAAAAGCTGTTCACCGCCTGGTTTCCCCAGTGCTGTCCGCCCACGCTGGTCACCCGGGATCATCAACGCATTACGGCGTTCCTGGAGGAGCAAGGAGAGATCGTCCTCAAACCGCTGGGCGGAATGGGCGGCGCCTCGGTGTTCCGACTGGCGAACGGAGACCTGAACACCAACGTCGTCATCGAAACCCTTGCGGAGCGGGGCGGCCGCTATGTCATGGCGCAACGCTTTCTGCCGGAGGTGACGGCGGGCGACAAGCGTATCTTGATGGTGGACGGAGAACCGATCCCCTACGCCCTGGCACGCATTCCCAAGCAGGGGGAATTCCGCGGCAACCTGGCGGCAGGAGGCAACGGCCGAGGAGTGCCGCTCTCCGAACGGGACCGTTGGATCGCCGGACAGGTGGGACCGGAACTGCAACGCCGGGGGATTCTGTTTGCCGGCCTGGACGTGATCGGTGAGTACCTGACGGAGATCAACGTCACCAGCCCCACCTGTATCCGGGAACTGGATGCCCAGTTTGGAATCAATATCAGCGCCCGATTACTGGATCGGATCGAAGAGATCCTCAACGCATGACCCTATCGACCAACACCTACCGTCGCATCGCCCTGCTGCTGCTCATGCTGCTGCTTGTGGCTTGTGAGCGCGCGGAATCGCCCATCACCACCCGGTTTCTGGCCTTCGGCACCCTGGTGGACCTGACCGTATCCGGCGTCTCGCAAGAGGAGGCGGATCGCGCCACCGCGGCGATCGAGCAGGATTTCGCCGAAATGAACCACGCCTGGCACGCCTGGAATCCCGGTCCGTTGGGACGGGTCAACCAGGAACTGACCACCGGCGAGACCTTTACCGCTCCGCCCTCGGTGCTGGAGTTGATCAAAATCGGGAAACGGCTCTCCACCGAGAGCGACGGGCTGTTCAATCCCGCCATCGGACACCTGATCGATACCTGGGGATTCATGCGGGACGACCCGACCGGCCACCCTCCGCCCAGCCCGGAACAGATCGCGGAGTTGCTGCGCCAAAACCCGCGCATGGAAGACATCCTCGTGGACGGCATCCATCTGCGCGGCACCAACCCGGCGGTAAAACTCGATTTCGGCGCCTTCGGGAAGGGCTACGGCATCGACCTGGCAATCGCCCACCTGCGAAAGATGGGCATCCGGAACGCCATCCTGAACGCCGGAGGCGATCTGCGCGCCATCGGGGAACGCAGCAAGGGAAAACCCTGGCGCATCGCCATCCGTAGCGCCGACGGCAAGGGGGTGCTGGGAGAGATCGACGTAAGCGGCGATGAGAGCGTCTACACCTCCGGCGACTACGAACGCAACTTCCACTGGAAGGGCAAGACCTATCACCATATCATCGACCCCCGTACCGGTTATCCCGCCACCGGAAGTGCCTCGGTCACGGTGCTCCATTCCGACGGCGCAACGGCGGACGCGGCGGCCACCGCGCTCTTCATCGCAGGACCCGACCGCTGGTTCGAGGTGGCGCAAAAGATGGGCATTCGTTATGTTCTGCTGGTGGATACCGAAGGCACCTTGTACATGAACCCGGCGATGCAGAAACGGCTGCGACTTTTGGAGCCGGGACACACGATCCGGATCAGCGCGCCGCTGGCCGGGGAAGCGCCGGAAGGAGGAGCAAACGACCGATGAGTGGCGTCTCTGCTTTCGATCGTATCGGTCTGACGCTTTTTTTTGCGACCGCCGCCCACGCCGTGCTGATCCTGGGGGTCAGCTTCACTCCGCCCACCGGCCAAGAACCGCCCCCCGACCGCACCCTCGAAATCATGGTGGTGCAAAACCGAACCGACTCCAAAGACCCGGAGCAGGCCGATTTTCTGGCGCAGGCGAACCAGCAGGGGGGCGGCGAAGAGGCGGAGGCGGTGCGTCCGAAAACGGAAATCCCGCTGCCCTCCGACAAACCGCTGACCAAACCGCTGGGGGAAACGGCGCCCGCCGGCACCCCGGAACCGCCGAAGCCCCAACCGGAGCAACCGGTATTGGCCAGCAGATCCCCTTCCGAACGGCAGGTGCGACTCCCCGAAAAAGAGCACCCGCCCGCTCCACCAAAGCCGAGCATCACCCAGATCCTGGCGAGCACCAACAAAGAGATCGCCCAGCTGACCGCGGAGTTTGACCGCCGGACCGAGGCCTACGCCAAGCGCCCCCGGCACAAAACCATCAGCGCCGCCACCCGCGAGTACAAATACGCCAACTACCTGGACGCCTGGAGGCGCAAGGTGGAAAAAATCGGCAACCTCAACTATCCGGACGAGGCGCGCCGGCGCAAACTCTACGGCAACCTGATTCTGCGGGTATCGCTCAAGCCTGACGGCACCATCGAGGAGATCGAGGTACGTCGCTCTTCCGGCCACAAATTGCTGGACGATGCCGCCATCCGGATCGTGCGGCTGGCAGCCCCCTATGCTCCGTTCCCGGAAGAAATCCGGAAAGAGACCGATGTTCTGGATATCGTTCGTACCTGGCAGTTCCTGAACAGCAATCGCCTGCTCTCCGAATAACAGATCTGTTCTCCGGTTGTCGGATGTCCTTCTCTCCCGGTAATCCGTTTCACGGCCGGTTTGTCGTGAAACGGATTACCGGAACTTAAACAATCACCAACCTGTCCCAAAATTGCTCATCGAAATTCAAACAACCCCATATATACCGAACGTGGTTGCTACAATCGAAGGAGAACCGGATACTACCGCCATGGGCAATAACACCGACCTGACCAACCAATTTCTGATCGCAATGCCGACCCTGCGGGATGAAAACTTCTCCCGGACCGTCACCTACATTTGCGAACATAACGAACAAGGCGCCATGGGGATCGTAGTAAACCGGCCACTGGAGCTACGCCTGAACGATATCCTGCATCAACTGGAGATCACCGAGGCCGATCCGAAGGTGGGCGAAGAGATCATCTTCATCGGCGGGCCGGTACAGCCGGAACGCGGCTTCGTGCTGCACGGCGGCGAGCGCAAGTGGGATTCGACGCTCCGGATCACTCCGGAGATCAGCGTCACCACCTCGCGCGATATCCTGCAGTCGCTGGCTCAGGGCGAAGGCCCGCAGGATCACCTGATCGCGCTCGGTTACGCCGGTTGGGACGGCGGGCAGTTGGAACAGGAGTTGTCGGACAACGCCTGGCTCAACGGTCCCGCCAATACCGAGATCCTGTTCCACCTGCCGGTGGAACAGCGCTGGCGGGCGGCGGCGCAGCTGCTGGGGGTAGACCTCGACCTGCTCTCGGGGGATGCCGGACATGCCTGAATCGAACCCTTGAGCAAGCCGCATGGGCACCTTGCTCGGATTCGATTTCGGCCCCGCCAAGATCGGGGTGGCGGTGGGACAGACCCTGACCGGCAGTGCGACGCCGCTGGAAACGTTGCGCGCGGTGCGGCAACATCCCGACTGGGACGGGATCTCCCGGCTGATCGAGGAGTGGCGGCCGGAGGCGCTGGTGGTCGGAATCCCCTATAACATGGATGACAGTGAGGCGGAGCCGGCGCCCCGGGCGCGGCGATTCGCCCGCCAACTGGAGGGACGCTATCGCCTGCCGGTGCATCTGGTGGATGAGCGCCTTACCTCACTGGCGGCACGCCGGGAGCTGGGCCGCCGCCCCAAACGGATCGAAGAGCTGGATGCGATCGCGGCGAAACTGATTCTGGAAACCTGGTTACATGAACAACAATAAGATTTACATGCGAGAAGACGAGATCGACAACCTGATTCACGAGATGGTTCAGGCGGTCCGGATTCGCCTCGAGATGCAGCAGGTAAGCGATCCCGCCATGATCGGCATCCATACCGGCGGCGTCTGGCTGGCCCAGCGGCTCCACCAGTTGCTCGAGATCCAGGAACCCTTAGGCACTCTGGACATCTCCTTCTACCGGGACGACTTCACGCGCGTAGGCATGAACCCTCAGGTACGCCCCTCCTCCATCCCGTTCGAGGTGGACGACCGCCACATCCTGCTGGTGGATGACGTGCTGCAGACCGGGCGCACCATCCGGGCCGCCATGAACGAGATCTTCGATTACGGACGCCCCGCCTCCATCATCCTGGTGGCGTTGGTGGAGCGCAGCGGCCGGGAACTGCCGATTCAGCCCAATGTGGTGGGAGTCCGTCCGCCGCTCAGCATGGATCAGCACATCACCCTCACCGGCCCCGAACCGCTGGGGCTGCTGATCGGAGAGTCCAAAAAAGCGGCGCGCAACCAGGAATGAGAGCACCGATTTCGGCGGACGGCCGGCAGTCGCAACGACAAAAGTATGCATCGGACCCGCTTCGCCGGTTCCGGAGACGGCTCATTTCGGGATTTCCCGTAGAGCCGCGCGGGATGAACGTTTATACTATGCGGCGATCGGGCCTGAATCAGGACGAAACCACTCAGTGAGCGAGGCGCAGCAGCAAAATATCCAACTGGACCCTCAAGGGCGGCTTCGCCATTTTCTTACCATCGATGGTCTGAATCGGGAACTGCTGACCGAAATCCTGGATACCGCCGAGTCCTTCACCGGCGTCTCCGAACGAACCGTAAAGAAGGTGCCGCTGCTGCGCGGCAAGGTGATCACCAACCTCTTCTTCGAAACCAGCACCCGCACCCGCACCACCTTCGAGGTGGCGGCCAAGCGGCTGTCGGCCGACGTCCTGAGCCTTAACATCAACTCCTCCTCCACCTCCAAGGGCGAAACCCTGCTGGATACGCTGCGCAATCTGGAGGCGATGCACTGCGACATGTTTATCGTGCGCCACGCCGACAGTGGGGCGGCCCACTTCATCGCCCAGCACGCCGCCCCCCATGTCAGCATCATCAACGCCGGGGACGGGCGTCACGCCCACCCCACCCAGGCGATGCTGGACATGTTCACCATCCGGCGTCACAAAGGCGGATTCGACGGTCTTCGGGTCGCCATCGTAGGGGACATCCTGCATTCGCGGGTGGCCCGCTCCCAGATCCTGGCCCTCAACACCTTGGGCGCGGCGGAGGTGCGGGTGATCGCACCCAACACCCTGTTGCCGGCGGCGGCGGAAAACCTGGGGGTGAAGGTATTCCACAACCTGGAAGAGGGGATCCGGGATGCGGACGTAATCATCATGCTGCGCCTGCAGAAGGAGCGCATGGGAAGCGCCCTGCTCCCCAGCGAACACGAATACTTCCAGCTCTTCGGCCTGACCGAGCGCCGCCTCCAGGCGGCCAAGCCGGACGCCATCGTGATGCATCCGGGTCCCATCAACCGCGGGGTGGAGATGGATTCCCAGGTGGCCGACGGCCCCCGCTCGGTGATTCTGCAGCAGGTCAGTTTCGGCATCGCCATCCGGATGGCGGTGATGGCCATGACCATGCGGGTGATTGAACCGAGGACGAAAAAACGATGAGCAGCGCACCCACCGTGCAGATCCTCAACGGCCATCTGATCGATCCCGCCAACGGGATCGACGAGCCGCGGGACCTGTTTCTGGCGAACGGGCAGGTGCACGCCGTAGGGAAACCTCCAAAGGGCTTCAAGGCGGAAATCACCGTCGACGCCGCCGGCCAGGTGGTCTGCCCCGGTCTGGTGGATCTCTGCGCCAACCTGCGGGAACCGGGGCAGGAACACAAGGCCACCATCAAAAGCGAGACCACGGCCGCCGCCCGTAGCGGCATCACCACCCTCTGCTGCCCACCGGACACCGACCCGGTCATCGATACGGCTGCGGTGGCTACCCTGATCTACCGCCGTGCGCAGGCGGTCGGCAAGACCCGGGTGCTGCCCATCGGGGCGCTCACCAAGGGGCTGGACGGAGAACATCTCAGCGAGATGGCCGCCCTGCAACACGCACGCTGCGTGGCCCTGAGCAATGCCCGCCGGCCGATGCTCTCCACCCTGGTGGAACGGCGGGCTCTGGAATATGCGGCCACCTTCGGGATCACGGTGATGGTGGCCCCGGAAGATCATCCGCTGGCGGCCGGCGGCTGCGCCCATGAGGGACCGGTCAGCACCCGCCTCGGACTGCCCGCCATCCCGGCGGCGGCGGAGACGGTGGCGGTGGCCCAACACCTGGTCCTGGCGGCCCATACCGGTTGTCACATCCACTTCCGCGGCATCTCCACCGGCGAGGCGGTGGAGATGATCCGCCGCGCCCGCGCCGAGAACCTCCCGGTAAGCGCGGATGTCTCCGCGCACCAACTGCATCTGATCGAGGAAGATCTGGCGGGATTCGACAGCAATTGCCATGTGGCGCCGCCCCTGCGCAGCGAGCGCGACCGCGAACTGCTGCGCGCCGGGGTGGCGGAGGGTGTGATCGGCGCCGTCTGTTCCGATCACCAGCCGCACGAACCGGACGCCAAGGAGGCGCCGTTCCCCTCCACCGCCCCCGGTATCTCGGCGCTGGAAACCTTGTTGCCGCTGACCCTGAACCTGGTGAACGCGGGGATTCTCACACTGCCGCAGGCCATCGAGCGTCTCACCTCCGGTCCCGCGGCCATCCTGGGACTGCCGGTGGGGAACCTGGAGCCGGGCGCCACCGCCGACCTCTGCATCTTCGACCCCAAGGCCGTTTGGACCCTGAAAGCGGCGGAGATGCTGAGCCGGGGACACAACACCCCGTTTCTGGGCCGGGAGTTCACCGGCCGGGTCACCCATACCGTGCTGGAAGGACGCATCGTCTACCGGCAGGACGCCGCCTGATCCCATGCCGCAGCCGGAGTCCCAACACCGCGACACCATCTTCCCGGAGCCGGCGGAGATCCTCAGGCACGACTCCTTTGCCGGCAATCAGCGGTTGCTGCGGCTGGCCGCACCGGAGTGCGCGGCACACGCGCAGCCTGGCAACTTCGTCCACCTCCAGTGCCACCCGTCACGGCCGTTGCGTCGTCCGCTTTCGCTCATGCGGGTCTCACCGCAGGAGGGCTGGATCGAGATCCTCTATCAGGTGGTGGGCGAAGGGACCGCACTGCTGGCGCAACGGAAACCGGGCGAACAGATCCATCTGCTGGGACCGATCGGCAGACCGTTCCGACTCCATGCCGAACGGCCGCGCCCGCTGTTGATCGGGGGCGGGATCGGCATGCCCCCCATGATCTTTCTGGCGGAGCATCTGCGGGGCAACGACGCCTTCCAACCGCTGGCGCTGCTCGGTTCGGAGGTCCCCTTCCCGTTCCAACCGACCCTCTCCGCCTTGCCGGTGACCGGCCTGTCGGCCGAGACCGCGGCCGCCATGCCGTTGCTGGAGGAGTGGGGAATCCCGAGCCGGCTGGCCAGCCTGCGGCAACTGGACGGCGTGTTCCAGGGGTTTGTCACCGAACTGGCGCGCGTTTGGTTGGACGCGCTTACGGAAAAAGAGCGCAAGGAAGTGGAGGTCTTCGCCTGCGGCCCCCACCCGATGCTGGCGGCGACCGCCGCACTGGCGCACACCTTCGGGCTACCGTGCCAGGTATCGCTGGAGGAGTTTATGGCCTGCGGTGTAGGCGGGTGCGCCGGCTGTGTGGTACCGGTCTCCGAGAAGACCGGCACCGTGATGCGCCGGGTCTGCGTGGACGGTCCGGTGTTCGAGGCCGCTCAGATATTCCCCATGTAGTCGTCGTCCTCCACCAACAGCGAGACATCCTGTATGTTGGCGGAATATTGGTCCACGTCGCCGCTTCCCAGTTTGATCATCAGGCGCACCTCGTTGGCGGAGTCGGCATACAGGATCGCGTCCTCGTAGGTGATCTCCCCCTCCTGATAGAGATTGAACAGGGCCTGGTCGAAGGTCATCATGCCGTGTTCCGTGGAGCGCTTCATCAGATCCTTCAGTTTGTGCACCTCGCCCTTGCGGATCAGATCGGCCGCCAACGGGGTGTTGATCAACACCTCGGTCACCGGCCGCCGGCTCTTGCCGTCCGGACGCCGCACCAGTTGTTGCGCCACGATACCGCGCAGGTTCAGGGAAAGATCCATAAACACCTGATCCCGGCGGTCTTCCGGAAAGAAATTGATGATCCGGTCGAGCGCCTGGTTGGCGTTGTTGGCATGCAACGTGGAAAGCACCAGGTGCCCGGTCTCGGCGAAGGCGATGGCGTGATCCATGGTTTCGCGGGACCGGATCTCACCGATCAGGATCACATCCGGCGCCTGCCGCAGGGTGTTCTTCAGGGCCACCTCGTACGATTCGGTGTCGATCCCCACCTCCCGCTGAGTGACGATACAGCCCGCGTGGTTATGGGTGAACTCGATCGGATCTTCGATGGTGACGATATGGCCCGAGCTGTTGCGATTGCGGTAGCCCACCATGGCCGCCAGCGAGGTGGATTTACCGGTGCCGGTGGCGCCGACAAAGATCACCAACCCGCGTTTGGTCATGGCCAACTCTTTGATGATCGGCGGCAGCAGCAGTTCATCCACCTCCGGAACCTGGCTCTCGATCCGGCGCATCACCATACCCACCGAATCGCGCTGAATGAAGGCGCTGACCCGAAACCGGCCGACCCCCTTGGAACCCACCGCGAAATTACACTCGTTGGTGTTGATGAACTCCTCGCGCTGGGCCGGCGACATCAAGCCGATCGCCAGCTCCCGGGTCTGTTCCTCCGTCATCTTGGTCTTCGAAACCGGCAAGATCCGTCCGTGCACCTTGATGCTGGGCGGCACTCCGACAGTGATAAAAAGGTCGGAGGCCTTTTTCTCCACCATCAGCTTCAACAGCGCTTGAATATCCACACTCATCTCCAGAAACCCCGCTCCCTGGATATTGCTTGTCGTAACACCGGTTGTGGCACTACTAAACCGGCTACCGTATTAACCTGAAAAGATCTCTTTGTTGACCGCCTTGGCACGCGCGTCGAGGCGACTGATCATGCCGCGTTTCACCAACTCCTGCAGATGCTGATCCAGAGTCATCATCCCGACCGCCTGGCCGGTCTGGATCGCCGAATACATCTGCGCCACCTTGTCCTCCCGGATCAGATTTCGGATCGCGGGAGTGCCGATCATGATCTCCCAGCCCGCCGTACGTCCGCCGCCGATCTTCTTCAACAGCGTCTGAGCAATCACCGAACGCAGGGATTCCGACAACATGGAACGCACCATCGACTTCTCGCCGGCGGGAAACACGTCGATGATCCGGTCAATGGTCTTGGCCGCCGAACTGGTGTGCAGAGTACCGAATACCAGATGCCCGGTCTCCGCCGCAGTCAGCGCCAGCCGAATGGTCTCCAGGTCACGCAACTCACCCACCAGGATAATGTCGGGATCCTCACGCAACGCCGACCGCAACGCCTCGGCAAATCCCAGGGTATCACGATGCACCTCGCGCTGATTGATCAGGCATTTTTTACTCTGATGCACGAACTCGATCGGATCCTCAATGGTGAGGATATGGGCATACTCGTTGTCGTTCTTGTAATCCATCATCGCCGCCAGCGTGGTGGATTTGCCGGAACCGGTCGGCCCGGTCACCAGCACCAACCCGCGCGGGACGTCCACGATCTGCTTGAAGGTCTCGGGACAGCCCAGATCCTCCAATGTCATCACCTTGGAGGGAATGGTACGGAACACCGCACTGGCGCCGCGGTCCTGATTGAAGGCATTGACGCGGAAACGGGCCAGGCCCGGGATCTCGAACGAGAAGTCGGTTTCCAGAAACTCTTCAAAATCCTTGCGCTGTTTGTCGTTCATGATGTCGTACACCAACCCGTGCACGACCTTATGTTCCAACGCCGGAACGTTGATACGCCGAATGTCCCCGTCCACTCGAATCATGGGAGGCAATCCCGATGAGAGATGCAGGTCAGACGCGTTGTGTTTTACGCTGAAGGCAAGCAGTTCAGCTATATCCATTCAATGCCCCCCCAGGGATGATAACGACTCGGTTCATTTAATTATGGTCTTTCTACCACAGGATGGATCAAAACGGCATCGTCGATGCGGGAAACCGGTCTGATTCTGGTTTACTATTGGCCTACCCTATTGGAAACCACGCCCGGAAACCGCGATCAAGTTCACTCCGGGCTTCACGCCATATTCGGTTAACAGTATAGACGACCCGTCCCCGCCCCGATGCAACATGCCCTGCAAACAAACCTGAATCTGGTACGCCGGCAAATCGATGAGCTTGCCCGTCGTTACGGGCGCTCTCCGGAAGCGATCGCGCTCCTGGCAGTCAGCAAGACTCGGTCGGCCGAGGAGATTTTAGAGGCTCTCGCCGCCGGTCAACAACAGTTCGGTGAAAGCTATCTGCAGGAGGCGCTGGCGAAGGTCGAAAAACTGCGCACCCACGACATCGAATGGCACTTTATCGGCCGGGTGCAGAGCAACAAAACGAAGCCGATCGCGGAAAATTTCGCCTGGGTCCACAGTGTCGACAGCGCCCGTCAGGCCCGCCGCCTGAATGACCAACGTCCCACCTCCCTGCCGCCTCTCAATATCTGCCTGCAGGTTAAGATCGACCCGGAGGAGCGCAAAGGGGGCCTGCTTCCGGAGGAGGCGGAAGCCGTGATCGAGGAGGTTCGCGCCCTTCCCCGCCTGCGGCTGCGAGGGCTGATGACCCTGCCGGCCCCGGCCGACTCGCTGGAGCAACAGCGCCTCCCATTTCACCGATTGCGGGAGCTGCGGGACCGCCTGGCCCGTCCCGGGCTGCCGCTGGAGACCCTCTCCATGGGCATGAGCGACGACCTGGAGGCCGCGATCGCGGAGGGCGCCACCATCGTGCGCGTCGGCACCGCCATCTTCGGTTCCAGAGTGTAGACTCGCCATTAAGGACACTGGGTAATTCCACAGACTCTCGCCAAGACGCCAAGCACGCAAAGAGATCAAAAGCACTGCTTCCCTTGGCGTTCTTTGCGTCTTGGCGAGAATCAATGAAGACCGAGACCGATTAAGGCTGTGATACACCGTTCAGGCGGGTTTTTCAGCCGCCTCGGGTGAACTCGTGGTGTATTCGGCGTCTTGCTTAGGGTTCTTCGGGAGAGCCACGTCCGGCACAGGAAAAGTGGTTTGAATTCAATTCGAAATTGAACAGAATAGGCGGATGAACACAAAAACTATCGTTTTTATCGGGGGCGGCAACATGGCCGCCGCTCTGATCAACGGCCTGGTGGCCGACGGCTACGATCCCGCAAAGATCTGGGCCTGCGATCCGGACGGCGAGAAACTCGCCAACCTGGCCGCCCGGTGCGGCATCCGGATCACCGGCGACAACACCGCCGCCGTAGCCCAGGCCGACGTGGTGGTGCTGGCGGTCAAACCGCAAATCCTGGAGCAAGTGGCCCGGGAACTGGCGGCACCCATCGCCGATCGCCGACCGCTGGTGATCTCCATCGCCGCAGGGGTACGGGAAACGGCTCTCAGGGAGTGGCTGGGGGGCGAAGCGGCGCTGGTACGCACCATGCCGAACACCCCGGCCATGATCCAGACCGGCGCCACGGTGCTGCATGCCGGCCCCGGAGTGACCGAGACCGAGCGGGATCTGGCGGAATCGATCCTGCGGGCGGTGGGCCTGACCCGCTGGGTGGAGGACGAGGCACTCCTGGATGCGGTCACCGCCCTCTCCGGCAGCGGACCCGCCTACTTCTTCTTGATCATGGAGGCGATGGAAGCGGCGGCGCTGGAACTGGGACTGGAGAACGACACCGCCCGATTACTGACCCTCCAGACCGCCCTGGGCGCAGCCCGCATGGCGATGGAGAGTAGCGACAGTCCGGCCCGGTTACGGGAACGGGTCACCTCCCCGGGCGGCACCACTGAACGCGCCGTGGGGGTGCTGGAGGAGGGGGGACTGCGTCGGCTTTTTCAGGAGGCGCTCACCGCCGCGCGCGACCGCTCCATCGAGCTCTCCGAGTTGCTGGGGAAATAGTCATGGGTCACGGCTATCTCGCAAATCCCGCAATCTTCCTGATCCAGGTGCTGTTCGGATTCTATCTGCTGGCGGTATTGCTACGGTTTCTGCTGCAACTGTTCCGGGCCGATTTCTACAATCCGCTCTCCCAGTTCATCGTCAAGATCACCGGGCCGGTATTGCGCCCGCTGCGCCGGATCATCCCGGCGGTAGGCAAGATCGATACCGCCTCTCTGGTGCTGCTGTGGCTGTTGCAGGCCCTGGAGCTGGCGCTCATCGCCCTGATTCTCGGCTCCTCCGCCAACCTGTTGTGGAGTTTGCTGTGGGCGATCCCGGAGTTGGTGGGACTTTGTATCAATCTGTTTTTGATCCTCATCCTGATCCAGGTGATCCTCAGCTGGGTCTCTCCCGGCGGAACCCGGCACCCGATGTCCGGTCTGCTGTACGCCTTGACCGAACCGCTGCTGCGTCCGGTGCGCCGGCTGCTGCCCCCCTTCTCCGGCCTGGACTTCTCCCCCATGGTGGCGATGATCGGATTGATCCTGCTTCGGATGCTGCTGTTGCCGCCCCTTCTGGCCGTCACCCACTCCCCGTTTTAATGGGTGAAAAGGAACACAACGCCGCATGGTACCGCTGGCAGGGGGAGGCGTTGCTGCTTACGTTGCGAGTCCAGCCGCGCGCCTCCCGCAATGAGTTCGTCGCACCCCACGGGGAGAGCTATAAGGTACGGATCACGGCCCCGCCGGTAGAGGGCAAGGCCAACGAACACCTCATCGGGTTCCTGGCCAAGGCGTTCGGCGTCAGCCGTTCGCAGGTCACTCTCGAAAGCGGAGAGACCGGACGCAACAAGCGGTTCCGGATCCAGGCGCCGACCCGGTTCCCGGTTCCCATCGAACCGGCTTGATCTATAAATTAATGGATGTCCGGAACGGATCGGCATATCCTAAAGTTAACAGTTAGATTGTTTATGTAACTTTCTAAATTTTGTAATATAATCGGAAAACGCGTCTTTGCTTCGGCCGACCCGCAGATCACTGCAAGGAGAGAGCGGATGGAACAATCGCAGCTGCAAGAACAGATCCGAGCCTACGAGCTGTGGAAGCTGCAGCTTATGCGGACGGTAAGCGACTACCGGACCTGGCGCCGGAAGTTCGGTCTGGCCACCCCCGAGAGCGACCGGCAGATCAAGGAGTGCCTGGCCGGTCTGCAGAGCGATCACCTCACAATCGCCTTCATGGCCGAGTTCTCGCGCGGCAAGACGGAACTGATCAACGCCATCTTCTTCGCCGGCTTCGGACGCCGACTGCTGCCTTCCACTGCGGGGCGCACCACCATGTGCCCCACCGAGCTGTTCTATGACCGCGAGCAGGACCGCGCCTACCTGCGGCTGCTGCCGATCGAGACCCGGCTGCAGGAGGCCAGCCTGCGGGATCTGAAACAAGACCCGGAACAGTGGGTCACCTATCCGCTGGATCTCGACTCCGCCACCCAGGTGGAAGAGACCCTGAAAGAGGTGGTACGCACCCGTCGGGTGCCGTTGGAAGAGGCGATCCGGTTGGGCATGTACAACCCGGAGCTGCATCCGCACCCCGCCCGCAGCATGAGCCATGTGGAGATCCCGCGCTGGCGTCATGCCCTGATCAGCTTTCCCCATCCGTTGCTGAAACAGGGACTCACCATCCTGGACACCCCCGGCCTGAACGCCCTCGGCAGCGAACCGGAACTGACCTTAAACATGCTACCGACCGCCCAGGCGGTGCTGTTCGTACTGGCCGCCGATACCGGGGTCACCCGTACCGATCTCGAGATCTGGCAACATCACATCAAAGGCTTTCAGAGCAGCCGCCAGCGCGGCCTGATTGTAGTATTGAACAAGGCCGACACCCTGTGGGACGAGATGCTGACGGAAGAATCGGTTGAACAGGCGATCCAGTCCCAGTGCAGCGACACCGCCAAGATCCTTGGGGTGGATGAAGCGAACGTTTTCCCGGTATCGGCCCAGAAGGGGCTATTGGCCAAGGTTCGCAACGACTCCAAGCTTCTGGAGAAGAGCAAACTGCAACGGCTGGAGGACCACCTCTCCACAACCATCCTCAACTCCCGCCAACGGATCGTCCAGGAACGCATCACCGCCGAAGTGAGCGCCATGCTGGAAAACAGCTACGCGCGGGTCGCCACCCGGCTGCACGGCGTCAAAAAACAGCTGGAGGAACTGTATCAACTCAACGGCAAGAGTCAGGACGTGGTGGACCATATGCTGCGCAAAGCGCGTGACGAGCAAGCCGCCTATCAGCGCAGCATCACCAGTTTTCAGGCCAGCCGCAAGGTATTGATCGATCAGTCCACCCTGCTCCGCGACGTTCTGGATATGGGCAAGCTGGAGAAAAAGATCAAACAGACCCGACGCAGCATGTCCGGCAACTGGACCACCGTAGGCCTGAAGTCCAACATGCAGGTACTGTTCGACGATATGCGCAAAGACATGCAGACGGTGGTGGAACAGAGTGAACAGGCGCGCAAGCTGGTACGCAGCATCTATCACCGGTTCCAGAGTGACCACGGTTTTGCCGCGGCCCATCCCCAGATGTTCTCGATCATGAAACACCGGGTGGATCTGGATCTGCTGAGCCAGGAGGCCGACATCTTCCGCAAGAGCCCGGTCACCACCATGACCGAAAAACATTTCGTAGTAAAACGTTTCTTTGTCGCCATGGTTGCCCGTGCCCGCGACATCTTTTTCCAGGCGCGGCAGGAGTTGGACCGCTGGTTCACCTCTTCCCTGGACCCGCTGGTGCAACAGATCCAGGATCGCAAAGAGCAGATGGAACGGTTTCTGGAAGACCTCAAGCGGATCAGCGAATCGCGGGATACTTTGTCCGGCCGCATCCAGGAACTGGAGAAACAGCGGGATGCGATCGCACATCAGTTGAATCAGCTGCGTAACATGCATGTCACCCTGAACGACCAGCCGGAGCTGCAACAGGGGAGCTATTTCAAACCGCGGCTGGTCCACCGGCAGACCGGATCCTGAAACACGAACCCGATCGCTTACCGGCGCCCAGGGAGGGGGAGACCCGTTCCGGTTGCGACCCGTTGAAACAATAACTAGACTGCGCTGCTTATCTGCTGCAGGACCGTGGAAACTGTAATGGCTGAACCATTTCCCGCTGATTCCGTCGGTTTGGTGACCCCGCAAAAGCGGGTATTCGATCAGGCACTCACACTGGAGTGCGGCCATACGCTTCCCCAATATGAGCTGGTCTATGAGAGCTACGGTGAACTGAACGCCGACCGCAGCAACGCCATTCTGATCTGCCACGCCCTGTCGGGCGACCACCACGCCGCCGGCTATCACGATTCGGCGGACGCCAAACCGGGCTGGTGGGACACCTGCATCGGCCCCGGCAAACCGTTCGACACCAAGCGCTTTTTCATCGTCTGCCCCAACAACCTGGGCGGCTGCAAGGGCTCCACCGGGCCGAACTCCGTGAATCCCGCCACCGGCCGGTTCTACGGACCCGATTTCCCCATCGTTACGGTGCGCGACTGGGTGAAAAGCCAGTATGCCCTGATGCAACACCTCGGGATTCAACAGTGGGCGGCGGTGATCGGCGGCAGCCTCGGCGGCATGCAGGCAATGCAGTGGACCATCGACTATCCGGAGCGGGTCCGCCACGCCCTGGTGATCGCCGCCGCGCCCCGTCTTTCGGCCCAGAACATCGGCTTCAACGAGGTGGCCCGCCAGGCCATCCTCTCCGATCCCGATTTTCACGGCGGCCATTTCTACGAACGGGACACCCTGCCGCGGCGCGGCCTGATGCTGGCCCGCATGCTGGGACACATCACCTATCTCTCGGACGACGCCATGCGCGCCAAATTCGGGAGGGAGCTACGGGAAGGCCGTATCAACTACGGCTTCAGCGTGGAGTTCCAGGTAGAGAGCTACCTGCGCCATCAGGGAGAGTCGTTCGTCGAACGCTTCGACGCCAACACCTACCTGCTGATGACCAAGGCGCTGGACTATTTCGACCCGGCCAGCGAATACAACAACGACCTGGCGGCGGCGCTGCGGCGCGCGCAGGCGCGCTTCCTGGTGCTCTCTTTTACCGGCGACTGGCGCTTCTCGCCGGCCCGCTCCGAGGAGATCGTCAAGGCGCTGCTGGACGCCAAACGCCAGGTGAGTTACGCCAAGGTGGAGTCCTCCATCGGGCATGACGCCTTCCTGATGCCGGACCCCTACTATATGCGGCTGCTCACCGCTTATATGCAGCGAGTGGCGGCGGAGGGTGCGGCATGAATCTGCGTCCGGACATCGCCATCATCAAGGAGTGGATCGCTCCCGGCTCGCAAGTCCTGGATTTAGGATGCGGCGACGGCACCCTGCTGCGGATTCTGCGTGACGAGCGACAGGTGAGCGGGTACGGCATGGAGATCGATCCCGAAAACATCGCCTGCTGCATCGATGGCGGGATCAACGTCATCCAACGCGACCTGGATGCGGGACTGGGCGATTTCGACGCCCAGGCATTCGACTACGTCATCATGACCCAGACCCTGCAGGCGGTCCATTTCCCCGACCGCCTGCTGCTGGAGATGCTGCGAGTGGGACGCCAGGGGATCGTGACCTTCCCCAACTTCGGTTATTGGAAAAACCGCTTCCAGCTCGGTTTTCAGGGCCGCATGCCGGTATCGCGGGCCCTGCCCGCCCAATGGTACGACACCCGCAACATCCATCTCTGCACCGTGCGGGATTTCGAAAATTTTTGTCACCAGAAGAATATCCGGATCCTGGAGCGGACGGTGCTGGACTATGCGCACCGTTCCCGCACCGGCATCCATTTCCTTCCCAACTTGCTGGGGGAGATCGCGCTCTATCGCTGCGAACAGGGAGAATAACGACCCCAAGCGGTAACCTAATGGTCCCAGAGGAGAAAATCATGCGAACCATCCGTCCCACATTTCTGGCGCTCCTGCTGTTGCTCGTTCCACTGACCGTGCCGGCCGAAAACAGTACTCACGGGGACGGCTATACCGTCCATCACAACGCCATTAAATGCGATTTCCTCACCCCCGAGGTGGCGCAGGCCTACGGAGTGCAGCGCAGCAAATACCGCGGGCTGGTAAACATCAGCGTGATTAAAGACGAGGCCGGCACCACCGGGCATTCGGTCCCGGCCCGGATCGTCCTCACGGCCGCCAGCCTCAACGGGGTCCCCAAACCGATCAACCTGCGTGAAATACGGGAGGGAGACGCCATCTACTACATCGATGACTTCCCGGTCACCGACGGCGAGATCGTCGTATTCAATCTGGAGGTAACCCCGGACGGCGAAAAGCAGCCGATCCGCGCCCGTTTCAGCCAGCAATTTTTCATAGATTGACGCGGCGGGCCGCGCCAGCCCGAAATCCGCCTTGCCTTCTCCGGCTTGACTCTGGAACAATGCCAGCGCCTGATTGATTGTCGTTGGGAAATATCGATTTCACTCCATGTTGCTCTCCACCGCCGCCATCATTGCCGGATTCCTGCTCCTGGTCTGGGGCGCCGACCGGTTTATCACCGGGGCCGCCGCCCTCGCCCGTAACCTGGGGGTCTCCAGTATGCTGATCGGGCTGACCATCGTCGGTTTCGGCACCTCGGCGCCGGAAATCCTGGTCTCCAGCATGGCGGCCCTGGAAGGGAATCCCGGACTCGCCATCGGCAACGCCCTGGGTTCGAACATCGCCAACGTCGGCCTGATTCTGGGAGCGACCTCGCTGGTGATCCCGCTGCAGGTGCAATCCGCCACCCTGAAACGGGAGTATCCGATGCTGCTGGCGGTGTACCTGGTCACCGTCCTGCTGCTGCTGGATGGAGACCTCAGTCGCTGGGACGGCGCCATCCTGCTGGTGGGACTCGGGGTCATGCTCTACGGCATGGTCCGGATCGGCAAGTCGGGGCGGGCCTCGGATCCGTTGCTTCAGGAGTACGAAGCGGAGATCCCGCAGCAGATGAAAACCGCCATCGCCCTGTTCTGGTTCCTGGTCGGGTTGGGGGTGTTGCTGCTGGGGTCGCGCCTGCTGGTGTTGGGCGCAGTCGATATCGCCACCGCATTCGGGGTCAGTGACCTGGTGATCGGACTGACCATCGTCGCCATCGGCACCAGCCTGCCGGAACTGGCGGCCAGCCTGGCGGGCGCACTGAAACAGGAGCCGGACATCGCAATCGGTAACATCATCGGCTCCAACATGTACAATCTGCTGGCGGTGCTCGCGATGCCCGGACTGATCGCCCCCGGCCTGTTCGCGCCGGAGGTGCTGAGCCGGGATCTGCCGATGATGATCGGCATCACCCTGGCCATGTTCGTCATGAGCTACGGCTTCGGCGCACCGGGCCGCATCAGCCGCATCGAAGGCGCGCTGTTGATGCTTGCGTTTCTCGGCTATCAGGGATGGCTGTTCCTGGAAGCCGACCGGCTGGCGCCGGCACAACTGCCGGACGCCCCGCCAACGCTGGAGTTGCAGACAAAATGAGTAAGAATACACGTCCCACCGCCGCCGAAGCGGACCGCCTGCGGGCGCTGGGATTGGCGGTGATCGAGAACGAAGCAGACGCCATCCGGGCGCTGGCGCCCCGCATCGACCAGGCATTCGCCCAGGCATGCGCCTTCATGCTTGCCTGCGAAGGGCGGATCGTAGTCACCGGCATGGGCAAATCGGGCCATATCGGCGGCAAGATTGCGGCCACCCTGGCCAGCACCGGCAGCCCCGCATTCTTCGTTCATCCCGGCGAGGCGAGTCACGGCGATCTGGGGATGATCACCGCCAAGGACGTGGTGCTGGCGCTCTCCAACTCCGGCGAGACCACGGAACTGCTCACCATCCTGCCGCTGATCAAACGCCTGGGGGTGCCGCTGATCGCGCTCACCGGCAAACCCGATTCGATGCTCTCCCGCATGGCCGACGTCAATCTCGATGTCAGCGTGCAGCAGGAGGCCTGCCCGCTCAATCTGGCTCCCACTTCCAGCACCACCGCCACCCTGGCCATGGGGGACGCCCTGGCCATCGCCTTGCTGGAGGCGCGCGGTTTCACCGAAGAGGACTTCGCCCGCTCCCATCCGGGCGGCACCCTGGGCCGGCGGCTGCTGCTGTTGATCGGTGATATCATGCACTCCGGTGACGCCATTCCGAAGGTACCGGAGGACGCCAGCCTGCGCGACGCCCTGATCGAGATGACCGACAAGGGGCTCGGCATGACCACGGTGGTGGATCGCGAGCACCGGATCAAAGGGGTCTTTACCGACGGGGACCTGCGGCGCGCGCTGGATACGGCGCCCGACGTTCACAGCTGCCGGATCGTCGACGTGATGACCCGGAATTGCCAGACTGCACGCCCGGAGATGCTGGCGGCGGAGGCGCTACAAATCATGCAGGAAAAAAAGATCAACGCCCTCCCGATCGTAGATGAAGAACTGCGCCTGGTAGGAACCGTCAATATGCACGACCTGCTGCGCGCCGGCGTGGTGTAGCCCGATACGATGCAAGATCTTCTGGATAAAGCCGCCCAGATCCGACTCGTCATCTTCGACGTGGACGGTGTGCTCACCAACGGCAGTCTGTTCCTGGGGGACGACGGCCAGGAGTACAAGGCGTTCAACACCAAAGACGGCCACGGGATGAAGATGCTGCAAGCCAGCGGGGTCGAGATCGGCGTTATCACCGGTCGCACCTCCCAGGTGGTGGCACTGCGGATGGAGGGCCTCGGCATCCGCCATCTGTACCAGGGGCAACGGGAGAAGCTCCCGGCCTATGAGGCCTTGAAGACGGAACTGGGCCTGCAGGACGAACAGATCGCCTATGTGGGCGACGATGTGGTGGACCTCCCGATTATGCGCCGGGTGGGTCTGGCGATTGCGGTAAAGGACGCCCATCACCTGGTGATCCGGCACGCGCACTGGCAGACTGAAAACGGCGGTGGGAAGGGGGCCGCCCGGGAGGTGTGTGAACTCCTGATGGAGGCCCAGGGAACGCTGGATGCGGCCCTGCAGCACTACCTTTAGACCATGGAACGGCGCACCCTGATATTGGGCGGCGTGCTGCTGGCGGTTCTCGGCGGCACCCGGTTGTTGCTGGAAACCTCTTCCCGGGGAGGGCTTCCGACGGAACAGGAACCGCACAACGCGGACTATTTCCTGGAGAACTTCACCAATACGGTGCTGAACGACCACGGCACGCCGTTCCGCCGCCTGAGCGCCGACCGGATGCTTCACTTCCCGGACGATGACAGCACCGAACTCACCAACCCTCATCTCACGCTGTTTCAGAATGAACACCCGCTCTGGCAGATACAGTCGGAACAGGGGTGGCTGTCGGGGGACGGCAAGCTGTTGCTGCTGAACGGACCGGTGACCCTCGACCGGGCCGCGGCCGGGAAGATCCGTCCGCTTCATATCGTAACCCGCAATCTTCGGGTGCAGCCGGAAGAGAGCTATGCGGAGACGGATGAGCAGATTACTGTCACCAGCCTCGGAAGCCGGTTAGAATCCAGGGGTATACAGGTCTGGTTCAAGGAACCGGTGCGCATTAAATTTCTTGCGAATGTAAAGGGACGCTATGAAATCGATTGATCATCCCCGGCGGTTCGCCCTCCTGTGGTTGTTGCTGTTGCTGCTGGCGGAAACGGCAGCGGCGCTGCAATCCGATCTGCAACAGCCGATCACGGTGGAAGCGGACGGCATGGATATCGACGAAAACCGGAAAACGAATACCTATCAAGGCAACGTGGTATTGCACCAGGGCACCATTACCTTGAAGGCGGACAAGGTGACGGTGATCCAGGGCAGCAAGCCGGGCGAATCGAACCGGGTGGTGGCGGAAGGGAAACCGGCCACTTTGCAGCAGCTCCCGGACGGCAAACAGGAGTATGTGGAAGGACGCGCCAACCATATGGAATACAGCGTGGACAGCGAGACCCTGATATTGACCGGCAACGCCAGCCTGCGCCAGGGCCAGGACAACTTCAAGAGCGATCGGATCGTCTATGACCGCGCCAAGGCGGTGATCCGGGCAGGCGCCAGCGCCCAGGGCAATCAGCGGGTCCGGGTCACCATCGGCAGTCAGAGCGGCAAATGACCCTGCTCGTCGCCAGCGATCTCGAAAAGCACTATCGCCGGCGCGCCGTGGTGGACGGCGTCTCTCTGCGCATCTCCAGCGGAGAGGTGGTGGGTCTGCTGGGCCCGAACGGCGCCGGCAAAACCACCTGTTTCTACATGATCGCGGGGCTGATCCCGGTGGAGCACGGCACCATCTCCCTGGACGGCCGGGATATCACCACCTTCCCGATGCACGGGCGCGCCCAGATGGGGCTGGGATACCTGGCGCAGGAACCGTCGGTGTTCCGCAAACTGACGGTCTCCGACAATATCCTCGCGATTCTGGAGACCCGCAAAGAGCTGGACCGGCCCCGGCAGGAGGAGCGGGTCGAGGAACTGCTGTACGACTTCGGACTCGGTCACCTGCGAGACCACCTGGCCATGAGCCTCTCCGGCGGCGAACGGCGACGCCTGGAGATCGCGCGGGCGCTGGCGGTGGAACCGCGGGTGATCCTGCTGGACGAACCGTTCGCCGGGGTCGACCCCATCTCGGTGGTGGATATCCAGAAGATCATTCGCGCACTGGCCGCCCGTGGGATCGGAATTCTGATCACCGATCACAACGTACGCGAAACCCTCGGCATCTGTAACCGCGCCTACATCATCAGCGACGGGCGGCTGATCGCCGAAGGGGATCCAAATGCGATCCTCAGCCACCAGGAAGTGCGCAACGTCTATCTGGGCAAGCATTTCAGCCTGTGAAGCGCCCGCGCCCCCTGCACCCGACCCTTCGCCGGTCGACGGTCTCAGTCACCCCCGTCGTCCGCCCTGCCGCATCCCCGCCCCCGGGGTTTTGCCCCTGGGGTTTTGCGCTAGAATGGAAGTTAGGGGAAAAAGAAGAATTCATGTTCCAAGCCGGCCACAGTATTCCCGTATGAAGCAGACACTCCAGCTTCGCCTCGGGCAGCACCTTACCATGACACCGCAACTGCAGCAGGCGATCCGCCTGTTACAGCTGTCGACCCTGGATCTCAAACAGGAGATCCAGGAGGTGCTGGACACCAACCCGATGCTGGAGGCCGAAGAGGAGTCCGCCCGGGAGGAGGGGTCACAGAACGAGGAGCACGGCGAATATCGCGAGAGCACGAGCTATGACAACCCGGAAGACGAACGGGAGCTCAACGCCGGATCGGACACCATGCCGGAAGATCTTCCGGTGGACAGTCAATGGGGCGATATCTACGACAGCGTCCTGCCGCCGACCACCGGCACCGCCGGCACCTATGACGACGATCAGGACTTCATGGTGCAATGCAGCGGCGCCCAGACGCTCCACGACCACCTCAGCTGGCAACTGAATCTGACCCCGTTCAGCGATCTCGACCGCAATATCGCGGTAACCATTATCGATGCCGTGAATGAGGACGGTTATCTCACCACCACCCTGGAGGAGATCCACTCCGCACTGGCCGACGACGAAGTGGCGCTGGATGAGGTGGAGGCGGTATTGCACCGGATCCAGCAGTTCGATCCGCCCGGCGTGGCAGCCCGCAATCCGCGCGAGTGTCTGTTGTTGCAACTGCAGCAACTGCCGAAAGAGACCCGCTGGCTGGATGCGGCCCTGCGGTTGGTGGGAGACTACTTCGATCTCCTGGCCAACCAGGACCATCAGCAAATCAAGCGCCAGCTCAAACTCTCCGATGACGAACTTTCGGAAGTGATCCGTCTGATCCGCACTCTTTCGCCCCACCCCGGTACCGCCATTGCCGACTCCCAGGCGCAATATGTCGTACCGGACGTATTCGTATCCAAGAAAAACAACCGCTGGGTGGTGGAACTGAACCCCAGTGTTACCCCACGCCTCCGTATCAACACCGATTACGCCAAGCTGATCCGGCGCGCCGACTCCAGCGACGCGAATACCTACTTGAAAAACCATCTGCAGGAAGCGCGCTGGTTCCTCAAGAGTCTGCTCAGCCGCAATCAGACGCTGCTGAAGGTGGCCACCAAGATCGTGGAGGTTCAGCGCAACTTTTTTGAATACGGCGAAGAGGCGATGCGTCCCTTGGTGCTGCGGGATATCGCCGAGGCCCTGGAGATGCATGAATCCACCATCTCCCGTGTCACCACCCAGAAATACATGTATACCCCGCGCGGAACCTTCGAGTTCAAATATTTTTTCTCCAGCCACGTTTCGACGGCGGCCGGCGGGGAGTGTTCGGCCACCGCGATCCGCGCCTTGATCAAGAAGCTGGTGGCCGCCGAAAAACCGAGCAAGCCGCTCAGCGACAACAAGATCGCGAGCATCCTGACCGACCAGGGCATCAATATCGCCCGTCGGACCATTGCCAAATACCGCGAGGCGATGGCGATTCCGCCATCGAACGAGCGTAAACGCCTGAGTTAGGCGACTACTATAAGGAGTAAACCATGCAAATCAGCATCACCGGTCATCACGTCGACATCACCGCAGCACTGCACAACTATGTAAATTCAAAGTTCGAACGGCTGGCACGTCATTTTGATCAAGTCACCAACGTGCATGTCGTACTCAGTGTGGAAAAGGTGAGGCAAAAGGCGGAAGCGACCTTGCATGTCAACGGCGCCGACCTGCATGCCCAGGCGGTCGAGGAAGATATGTACGCCGCCATCGACGGCCTGGTGGACAAACTGGACCGGCAGGTGAAAAAGCAGAAAGAGAAAACTACCGATCACCACCGCAGCACCCGTACCAACGGAACACAAACGGCAGGCGGTTAAACCGGGTCTGGAGTCAAACCTTGTTTCCTACAAACTTTCTGACCGTCGAGCGAATCGGTTGCCGCGATCCGGCAAGCAGCAAGAAACGGGCGCTGCAGGAGCTTGCCAGGTTACTGTCGCTCTCCGCGACCGAACTCGATGAGAATACGGTGTTCGACAAACTTCTCGAGCGGGAACGACTCGGCAGCACCGGCCTGGGGCACGGCATCGCCCTGCCCCATGCCCGGGTGCCGGGAATCGAGGAGGCGCGTGGGGCGTTTCTGCAACTGGAAAACCCCATCGATTTCGACGCCATCGACAGTCAGCCGGCCGACCTGATCTTCGGCCTGCTGGTACCCGAATCAGCCACTGAGGAGCACTTGCAGTTGCTGGCGCAGCTTGCCAAACTGTTTCAAGATGCGCAGTTGTGCGCCCGTCTGCGGAAGGCGCCGAGTTCCGGCGAGATCCTGGATCAGATCCTGAGCCATACAAACGACCGCCAAAACGCATGAAGCGAATGACCACCACCGGTGAGTTGGTCGAAGCCCTGCAGGAAAAGCTGGGGCTCCGCTGGCTGGCCGGCCGCCAGGGAGCCGATCGCCATCTGGAAGAGGAGTGTCCGGAGACCGAGACCCAGGGTTTGGTGGGGCCGTTCAATTGGTTGCATCCCTACCGGGTCCAGTTGATAGGGTCGGCGGAACTCGCCTCTTTTCATACCATGGAGCAGACACTCCAGAAGGAGGCGGCGGAGAAGCTGTTCCAATGCCGCCCGGCAGCGGTGGTGATCGCCGAAGATCTGCAGGTCGATGAGGAGTTTCTGCACCAGGCCGAACGGACCGACACCCCGCTGCTGCGTTCGCCGCTCCCCACCAACGTTCTGCTGGATCACATCCAGCACCACCTCACCTACGCCCTGGCGGAACGCCAAACGGTGCACGGCGTGTTTCTGGAGATCCTGGGCATGGGGGTGCTGCTTACCGGCGGCAGCGCGGTGGGCAAGAGCGAACTGGCGCTGGAACTGATCGCCCGCGGGAACCGCCTGATCGCCGATGACGCCCCCGAGTTCGTCCGCGTCACCCCCGACAATATCAGCGGCGCCTGCCCCCCCTTGCTGCGCGATTTCCTGGAAGTGCGCGGGATGGGTTTGCTGAATATCCGGAAGATGTTCGGGGACAGCGCCATCAAGAGAAAAAAGGGGCTGCATTTGATCATCCATCTGAAACGGATGGAGGAGTCGGAGCTGTGCGCCATCGACCGGCTGCAAGGGGGGTTCTCAGAGCGGGAGCTGCTCGGTATCCGGATCCCGGAGGTGACCCTGCCGGTGATCGCCGGCCGGGAACTGGCCATCCTGGCGGAGACCATCGTCCGCCAGCACATCCAGCAACTCCAGGGTTATAACGCCATCGAGGACTTTATCGCCCGGCAACGGTCCATGATCGAGGCGAACCGCAAATCCTGACCGCCTTCCCGGTCCCGCCCCCCCTTCTGTACGAACCTATTGCAAAATTGAATATTTTCCTTTGAAGAAGGCAATAACGCCGCAGAAAAGGAAAAGATTAATTTTGTGGGGTTCTACGATATACTGCGCCCCCTATTTTCCACTATCAGCCGCCTGCGACATGCCATGAAGCTGATCATCATCACCGGCCTATCGGGATCCGGCAAAAGTATCGCCCTGCATACCCTGGAGGATCTCGGATACTACTGCATCGACAACCTGCCGATGTGCCTGCTGCGGGCTCTGGCGCAGGAGCTGACCGAGAATCCGTCCGGGGTCTACCGGCGCACCGCCGTGGGCATCGACGCCCGCAACCAACACGATAATCTGCGGGAGTTGCCGCAGCTGGTGCGGGAGATCCGGGAAAACGGAATCGAGTGCCATATCGTGTTTCTGGAGGCCCAGGACGACACCCTGATCAAACGCTTCAGCGAGACCCGCCGCAAGCATCCGCTTTCGGACCGGCAGCGCACGCTGGCCGAGGCGATCCAGACGGAACGCACCCTGCTGGAACCGTTTCAGCGCGATGCCGATCTGCGTATCGACACCACCCATACCAATCAGCACCAGCTGCGCGACATCATCCGCGGCCGTTTGGACGATAAGCCGGAACCCACGATATCGCTGCTGTTTCAGTCCTTCGGCTATAAGCACGGGGTACCGCGGGATGCCGATTTCGTGTTCGACGTGCGCTGTCTCCCGAACCCCCACTGGGAAGCGAACCTGCGCCCCCTCAGCGGCCTCGACCCCGCGGTGGAGCAATTTCTGGAGCAAGGCCCCCACGTGCTGGAACTGCTGCAGGATATCACCGGTTTTCTGGAGCGCTGGATTCCGTCCTTCGAAGCGGACGGCCGGAACTATCTCACCGTGGCCCTCGGTTGCACCGGCGGCCAACACCGCTCGGTGTATCTGGTGGAGCGGCTCGCCGCCCACTTCCAGGAACAGGGCCGGCAGGCGCTCACCCGCCACCGGGAGCTGTCATGAGCGTCGGACTGCTGTTGATTACGCACGGCAACACCGGCACCGCCCTGTTGCAAAACGCCGTCAATGTATTGGGTTTCTGCCCCTTGCGGGCGCGGGCGCTGGCGGTAGAGGACAACTCCAACCGTGACCGCCTGCAACGGGAAGCGGAACGCCTGTTGGTCACCCTGGATGAAGGCGACGGAGTACTGATCCTCACCGACCTTTACGGCTCCACCCCCAGCAATATCGCCACCGCCCTGCAACAACCCGGCAAGGTAAACGTCCTGGCCGGAGTCAATCTCTCGATGGTAGTGAAAGTGCTCAACTACGCGGAACAGGATCTTGCGCACGTCACAGAGAAGGCGTTAAGCGGCGCCCGCGCCAGTATCATCGAGTGCCCGCCCACAGAGAATCCCGGTATGGATTCATGATTCAGCGGGAGCTCGCCATCGTCAACAAACTCGGATTGCACGCCCGGGCGGCCGCGAAATTCGTCACCTATGCCAGCCGTTATGCCAGCGAGGTGCACCTTGCGTACAACAATCAGCAGGTGAACGGCAAAAGCATCCTGGGAGTGATGATGCTGGCCGCCGCCCAGGGTACGACCGTCACCCTGATCACCGACGGCGAGGATGAAGCGGAGGCCGCCGACGCGCTCGAAGATCTGGTGCAAAATCGCTTCGGCGAAGCCGAGTAACAGCGCTCATCTCCGGCTCGCGCACCGCCGTCGCAGCCCGAAACGCGGCCCAAACGCCAACAATCACCCCCTCCCCCTCCCGATCACAGGCCCGTCCTGCTACACTGTGCACGGGTTCAGCATCGTCGACCTGTATCTCGTCCGTCGCCCCGTCGTTTACAAGGAATACGCTGCATCATGTCATCCGAACAGGCCGCCAATGAGAATCAGCTGACCCGCCTGCAACGGCTCCAAGAGATGCTGGACAGCGGCACCATGCAGCACTCCGGGCGCCTGATCAACGCGCTCGCCTCCGGTGAAATCGCCCATCTGCTGGAAGGACTTCCGATCGCCGAGCGCGTCATCGTCTGGCGTCTGGTGAATGAGGAGAACGCCGGTGACGTATTGATGGAGCTGGCGGACGACGTGCGCGCCGACCTCATCAGCCGGATGGAGCCGGAACAACTGGTGGCGGTCAGTGAAGGGCTGGACATGGACGACCTGGCCGACCTGGTCCAGGAACTGCCCCACTACATCACCCGCGAGATCCTCGCCTCCCTCGACACCCAGAACCGCAGGCGCCTGGAAGCGGTCCTCTCCTACCCGGAGGACACCGCCGGCGGCCTGATGAACCCGGACACCGTCACCGTCCGCCCGGAGGTGACCCTGGACGTGGTGATGCGCTATCTGCGCCTGCTGAAGGACAAGATGCCGCCCCACACCGACAGCCTGATCGTGATCAACCGGGAAGGGAAATACCTCGGCATGCTGTCGCTCGCAGACCTGCTCACCCACGACCCGGAGGACACCGTGGCCGAGGTGATGTCGCTGGACATCAAGGCGATCCCCGCCAGCTGGGAGGACAGCCAGGTGGCCAAGCGTTTCGAACGCCATGACCTGCTCTCCGCGCCGGTCATCGATGACGACGGCCGGCTGCTGGGACGCATCACCGTGGACGACGTGGTGGACCTGATCCGCGAGGAGGGGGAGCACGTCTTCATGGGCCGGGCCGGTCTGTCGGAGGATGTGGACATGTTCGCGCCGGTGCTGGTCAGCGCCCGTCACCGCGCCTTGTGGCTGGGGCTGAATCTGATCACCGCCTTCCTCGCCTCCTGGGTGATCGGGCGGTTCGAGGCCACCATCGAAAAGATGGTGGCGCTGGCGGTGTTGATGCCGATCGTCGCCAGCATGGGCGGAATCGCCGGTTCCCAGACCCTCACCCTGACCATCCGCGGCATCGCCCTGGGACAGCTCTCCAGCAAAAACGCGCGCCGGCTGTTGCTCAAGGAGGTGGGCGTAGGCCTCCTGAACGGCGTGATCTGGGCGGGACTGGTGGCCGTGGTCGCGGGTACCTGGTTCGACAGCGGCGCGATCGCCGTTCTGATCGGATTCGCGCTCTCCATCAACCTGCTGTGTGCGGCCTTTACCGGCGCGATGCTGCCGCTGCTGCTGAAGAGGGCGGGCATCGACCCGGCCCTGGCGGGCGGCGTACTGTTGACTACGGTCACCGATGTGGTCGGTTTTATCGCATTCCTGGGATCGGCCACCCTCTATCTGGGGTAGGAGCATGAGGCACGGCACCGGCGACCACGCGACCCCCTTGATCGAGATCGAGAACCTCTGCCGCAACTACGGACAACTGCGGGCGGTACAAGAGGTCAGTTTCCAACTCCAGCGCGGCGAGGTGCTGGGCTTCCTGGGCCCCAACGGCGCCGGCAAATCCACCACCATGCGCATGCTCAGCGGCGGCCTGGCCCCCACCGCCGGAACCATTCGCCTGAACGGCATCGATCTGCTGGAACAGCCCACCCAGGCCAAGCGTGTCCTGGGCTATCTGCCGGAGCAACCGCCCCTCTACCCGGAGCTGACGGTGGACGAATACCTCCGGTTCTGCGCCCGGCTGCATCGCATCCCCAAATCCGGGATCGCGCCGGCCACGGCGCGCGCCAAAGAGCGCTGCGGCCTGGAGGCCAGCGGCAATCGGCTGATCGCCAATCTCTCCAAAGGGTACCGGCAGCGGCTGGGGATCGCCCAGGCCATCCTGCACCAGCCGGAGGTGGTGATCCTGGATGAACCCACCAGCGGGCTGGATCCCAACCAGATCCAGGAGATCCGGACCCTGATCCGGGGCTTGGGGGAGGAACACGGGGTGCTGCTCTCCACCCACATCCTGCCGGAGGTGGAGATGGTGTGCGACCGGGTGCTGATCCTGCACCAGGGGCGGGTGGTGTTCAGCGACAGCCTGTCAGAGACCCAAAAAGAGGCCGAACACACCGTACGGATCACCCTGGCCACCCCGCCGGCGCCGGAGGCCTTGGCGGCGCTGAATGGCGTAGCCGGGGCGGAGCCGATGGGCGGGGGACGATTCCGGATCCTGCTGACAGCGCACGGCACGCCGGAGACCCTGGCCGAACAACTGGTGACCGGCGGCTGGGGCCTGCGGGAACTGACCCCGGAACGGCGCGACCTGGAGCAGATCTTCACCCGGCTCACCGCCCAGGAGATCCACTGAGATGCTGGCCATCCTCCGCCGCGAGTTGCGCAGCCTGTTCCTCTCGCCCCTGGCGTGGGTCTTGTTCGGGGTGCTGCAACTGTTGCTGGCCTGGCTGTTCCTGGTGCAGCTGGAGCAATATCTGGAGCTGCAACCCCGGCTGGGGGCGCTGGCCGCCGCCCCCGGCGTCACCGATCTGGTGGCCACGCCGCTGCTGGACAGCACCGCCGTGATCGCCATGCTGCTGTTGCCCTTGCTGAGCATGCGCCTGTTCAGCGAGGAGTATCGCAGCAACACCTTCAGTCTGCTGCTGGCGTCCCCCGTCTCCCTCACCCGGATCGTGCTGGGCAAATACCTGGCGCTGCTGGTCCCCCTCGGGATCATGCTGCTGCTGGCCATACTGATGCCGCTTTCGTTGCTGACAGGAGGGAATCTGGACCTCGGCAAGCTGGCGGCCGGGGTGGTCGGGCTGGCCCTCCAGCTTGCCGCCTTCGGGGCCATCGGGCTGTTCCTCTCCAGCCTCACCGCACGACCGGCGGTGGCGGCGGTCTCCACCTACGGCCTGCTGCTGTTTCTCAGCATGTTGTCGTTGACGGCCGGCGCCCAGGCCGGGGGCAGCCCGCTGTTCACCTGGCTCTCCCCGGCCGGTCACTTGCAGTCGTTGCTGTCGGGACTGGTCCGGAGCGGCGATCTGTTCTATTTCCTGCTGCTGATCGCCGCCTTCCTGCTCCTTACCATCCACCGGCTGGAAAGCCGCCGCACCTTCGACTGACCCGGCATGGAAACGGCAACCAGAAAAGCGCGCTTCCTCCGACTGCAGGGTCTGATCTTTTATCTGTTGCTGGCGGCCGTCGTGGGACTTGCCGGCTGGCTCACCACCCGTTACTCCACCGTCTGGGACTGGAGTGCGGGGGCTCGCAACAGCCTGTCGCAGGCCACGCAACAGGTACTGACGCAACTGGACGCCCCGCTTACGATCACCTCCTACGCCCCCGAGATCCCGGAACTGCGGCAGCAGATCCGCGCGGTGATCGAACGCTATCAACGCTACCGTCCCGATATCGAGTTCTCCTTCGTCAACCCCGACACCCAACCGGAGCTGGTCCGGCAGCTCGGCATCAAGGTGAGCGGCGAGTTGCGACTCAGCTACCGCGGACGCAACGAGAACCTTACGGTGCTGAGCGAAGAGGCCCTGAGCAACGCCATCCAGCGGCTGCTGCAACGGGGGGAACGCTGGATCACCGATCTGAAAGGTCACGGCGAGCGCAGCCTCAGCGGCCAGGCCAACCACGACCTGGGACAGTTCGGGGACGAGCTGAAGCGCAAGGGCTACCACATCGAGCACCTGGATCTGGCCTCCGCCGTCGAGATCCCAGGCAACACGGCGCTGCTGGTGATCGCCGGCCCGCAGGGGGATTACCGTCCGGATGAGATCACCCGTATCCGATCCTATCTTGAACAGGGCGGCAACCTGCTCTGGTTGCTGGACCCCGGCCCCCTCCACGGCCTGGAACCCATCGCCAAGACGCTCGGCCTGCAGGTCCTGCCCGGCACCGTGGTGGACGCCAACGCCGCCACCCTGGGGTTGGAGGACCCGGCGGTCGCTCTGGTGCCGGAGTATCCCCATCACCCGGCGACCGAGGGCTTCAAGCTCGTCACCCTGTTTCCCCATGCCGCCGCCCTGGAGGCGGGCGGCTCCAAAGAGTGGCAAGCCACCCCGCTGCTCACCACCCTCTCCCGTTCCTGGAACGAGACCGGCTCACTCACAGGCGAGATCGAACGCAACGAGTCGCAGGGGGAGCAGGCCGGCCCCCTCACCCTCGGGCTGGCGCTCACCCGCTCCCTGGGTCCGAAGGAACAACGGATCATCGTGGTGGGAGACGGCGACTTCCTCTCCAACACCTTCCTGGGCAACGGCGGCAACCTCGACTTGGGACTCAACCTGGTGCGCTGGCTGAGCCAGGACGATCGACTGCTCCAAATCCCGGCCCGCACCGCCCCGGACCGCAACCTTCAGATCTCCACCACCGCCGGCACTGTCATCGGGCTCGGTTTTCTGGTCCTGTTGCCGTTGCTGTTTCTGACCACCGGGCTGTTGATCTGGCGCCGGCGGCGCAAGCTCTAGCCCGCAGGATGCAACCATGAAACGGCCGCTGCTGATCAATCTGGCCCTGCTGGCCGTGGTGACGGTACTGGGGCTGACGGTCTGGCTGATCCCGGAAGAACAGCCTGCCGAGCCCCCTCCCCTCACCGCTCTCGACCCCTCCGGCATCCAGCGCGTGCGGCTCCAGAACCGCCACGGGGAGTTGGAGCTGCGGAAGGGAGACGCGGGTTGGGAGATGACCGCCCCCTATCGGGTGGCCGCCAACGCCCCCCGTATCGAACTGCTGCTCGGCATTGCCGACGCAAAAAGCCTGGCGCGGTTCCCGCTCCCCGGCGACCGGTTGGCGGAGTTCGGGCTGAACCCGCCGCTCGCCACCCTGGAGCTCGACCAGACCCGGATCGAGGTGGGCGGCACCGAACCCCTGCAGCATCGCCGTTACCTGCGGATCGGCGACACCCTCCATCTGATCGCCGACCGCTTCCCGCAACACCTGCTGGCCGCCCCGGAGGAGTTCGTGGCCCCGGAGCTACTCTCCGCCGGTTCCAAGCCGAGCGCCATCCGCACCCCAGACTGGACACTTACCCAGGGGCAGGACGGCAAGCTGGCGCTGGAGCCGCCGCAACCCGACCTCTCCATGGATGACCTGAATCGCAAATTCGACCAGTGGCGCTCCGCCCGCGCCGTGGCGGTTCTGCCCGCCCCCTCCGGGAAAGGAGACGGGGAGATCGAACTGCGGTTGTCCGATGCGCCGCCGCTTCGTTTCCGGATCGTCAAGCGGGGTGAGGGGTTGCTGCTGGTGCGTTCCGACCTGGGCCTCGCCTATCGCTTACCCGACGGATCGGATCTGCTCGATCCCCCCGCTCCCGACACAACCCCCTAAGATGCCGGAACTGCCGGAGGTCGAAACCACCCGTCGCGGCATCGCCCCCCACATCGAGGGCAAGGTGATCCGCGACGTGGCCATCCGGCAACCCAAGCTGCGCTGGCCGATCCCGTCCCGGCTGCGGGGCACACTCACCGGCCAGCAGGTGCTTCAGGTCACGCGCCGCGCCAAGTACCTGTTGCTGGAACTGGACCGGGGGACGTTGATCCTGCACTTGGGGATGTCCGGCAGCCTGCGGTTGGTGCGTCCCGGCACGGAACCGGGACCGCACGACCACTTCGACCTGGTGTTCCCGAAGCAGATTCTGCGGCTGCGCGACCCCCGCCGGTTCGGCGCCGTACTCTGGACCCGCGAACCGCCGGAGAAACATCCGCTGCTGCGGAGTCTCGGCCCCGAACCGCTGGGGGAGCAGTTCGACGGCGATTACCTGCACCGTCTGGCGCAGCGGCGGCATGGACCGGTCAAGGGATTCATCATGAACGGCTCCGTGGTGGTGGGGGTCGGAAACATCTACGCCAACGAGGCGCTGTTTTACGCCGGCATCCACCCGCAGCGCGCCTGTAACCGTATCTCTGTGGAACGCTACCGCGAACTGGCCCGCCAGATCCGGCGGGTGCTGACGAACGCCATCCGTCAGGGCGGCACCACCCTGCGCGATTTTCAACAGGGGGACGGCCAACCCGGATACTTCGCCCTGCATCTGGCGGTCTACGGAAAGGAGGGCGAACCCTGTCCCAACTGCGGCCGTCCGCTGCAACAGAAACGCATCGCGCAACGCTCCGCCTTCTTCTGCCCCCACTGCCAGCGCTGATTCATACGAACGCTCGTCATCCCGGCGCAGGCCGGGATCCAGGAGGCATTAGTACCGAAATATAAGGTGCTGTACCGAACCACCCCACTCCTGCGGACGGATGGGGAAAAATATTCTCTCGCCAAGGCGCCAAGCACGCCAAGAAATTGATGGCTCTCTTTTTTAACGTTGATTGATCGGACAAATGACACCCATGGTCAGCAATTTGCGAGGACTCAGCGAATGCCCCGTCTTTACATCTCACTTCGCGCTCTTGGCGTCTTGGCGAGAGCTCAAGATTTCGTCTGAATGAAGGAGAACAAAGTGGGCCGGCTTTTCTCACTCACGAGAATGTCCGGAGAAACATGCCTTAAACGCATTCCTAGCAAACCGCTTTGCTTCTCGACAAGAACCCGCTACATTCCCAATCATCATGCAACGCATCCTCGTCACAGGCGCCACCGGCCAGATCGGTTCCGAACTCGTTCCCGCCCTGCGCGCACGCTATGGTGGGGATAATGTGCTGGCGGCCGGTCACTCCCGCGAGCCGAATCGCACATTGCTCGGCGAAGGCCCCTATGAGACGTTGGACATCCGCGACCGCAACGCCCTGCATACCATCGTCCAGCGTTACCGAATCGACACCATCTTCCATTTGGCTGCGCTGCTCTCCGCCACCGCGGAGGTCGATCCGCAACACGCATGGGATATCAACGTCAACGGCCTTATCAATGTGCTGGAGGTCGCACGCCAACGTGACTGCGCCCTGTTTCATCCCAGTTCCATCGGCGCCTTCGGCCCGACAACGCCGCGCGACTGTACGCCGCAGGTCACCGTTCAGCGCCCCTCCACCCTCTACGGCATCTGCAAGGTCACCGGTGAACTGCTGTGCGACTGGTATCACTCGCACTACGGCCTCGATACCCGGGGCGTCCGCTTTCCCGGCCTGATCTCATGGCGCACCCCGCCCGGCGGCGGCACCACCGATTATGCTGTGGAGATCTTTCACGCGGCGATCGCCAGCGGAAGTTATCGCTGTTTTCTGGGACCGGACAGCCGGCTCGACATGATGTACATGCCGGACGCTGTTCGGGCCGCGATCTCCGTGATGGAAGCGAACCCCGACCGGCTGCGTTACCGCAACGCCTACAACGTCACCGCCATGAGTTTCAATCCGGAACAGCTCGCCGCGGCGATCCGCGCGCGGCAACCGGATTTCGTCATGGAGTACGCGGTCGACCCGGTACGCCAGGCGATTGCCGACTCCTGGCCTCACCGCCTGGACGACCGCGCCGCGCGCGAAGATTGGGACTGGCAACCGGAATACGATCTGGAACGCATGACCGAAGAGATGCTGACGCAACTCTCCGTGCGCTCAGGTCCATAAACCGGTCATCCCGTCATGGGATGCGGATGTTTCCGGTGATACCAACGCGCCCACAGCTTCCCAACCAGCATCACCGCCATTACGAGCCAAAGCGCCGACAACACCGACATGCCCGCCAAGGCCAGATACCAGAAATAGGCCGGTATCACACTCTCAACCAATGCACCTCCCGCGGCAATCAAAAGGGAGCCTGTCGTAACGATCGTCAGTATCAGGATAACGGTATTCAGAGAGTTACGTTGTTTTTCCATCACACACCTCCTCCAGTACTTACTATATTTGGGTCCGGTTCTCAAATGTCAACGTGGGAATCGCCGTTTCAATCGAACAAACAACCCTTTCGCTACTCCTTGGCTTTCGATAAGAAGAGTAACAGCAAAATATGAAATCAAACTGAATCTATTTGCCTGTAAAAAAAGATGTTTTACACAGTATTATTTCAGCGCGCTTATAGGGACCATTTATTCTTTTTATAGATACGCCTGAAAAGCCACTCAAAATGGTTACATCTCTAACATCAATTTCAGAAACCCTGACAACCGATGATCTTATTGCGCGAAACCGGCCCTTAAGCCGGGCGATCGCATTTAAATGCAAGCACCCGCCTGAACGATGCGACTTTAGATGTGGTCCATACTAGTAATGATATTTTTCCTATCGGATGCGCTTACTACCGCCATCTCAATGCAATTGATACCGGAAGCTTCTATGCGGACTCTGAAGACAGCGACCATCCCAACCAGCAGAAAATCATCGGCTCGCAACATCGTCTTTCACGGCCTATTGCTACTGATCCTGCTATCCATAGTCCCACCCTCACATGCCGGGAACCTGGAGTTTGAAAGCTCCACCCGTCAAGTGACGGTACTGGAGCTGTTCACTTCACATGGCTGCAGCAGTTGCCCACCAGCCGATGCCTGGCTGCGCAAGATGGTTGACCACCCCGGATTATGGCGACAGGTTGTCCCGCTTTCATTTCATGTCGATTACTGGGATGGACTCGGTTGGCAAGATCGCTTCGCCCGTGCCGAGTTCAGTGCCCGGCAACGGGCATATCGCAGCACAGGCGGTCTATCAGCCGTCTATACACCCGGTTTCGTGCTCAACGGCCGGGAATGGCGTGACTGGTTCATTCGATACAACCGATCCTCCAGCGAACTCCCGGAGTTCTCCCCGGGCCAAACGGTTGGAAAACTGCACCTGGAAGTCATACCCGGCGAATGGGTGCAGGCGCATTTCGGTTCCCTCAAAGAATACGGCCCATTGCAGGCGCACCTGGCAATACTGGGTTTCGGGCTTTCCAGCCCCATCGGCGGCGGCGAGAACCGCGGCAGAACCCTGAAAGAAGACTTCGTCGTACTCGGCGTGTCCGATTCGGCGCTGTCAGACGACAAAACCGCAACCCGCCGGTGGCGCATCGCCTGGCCCAGGCTACTCCCTGCCGCCAAGGCCGACCGCTATGCCGTTGCTGTCTGGCTCAGCGAGGGGGATGATCCGAAACCGGTGCAGGCGGCGGCCGGTTGGCTGCGCTAATTTACGATCTCACAGACCAGACCCGGCTGGTTATGACAACTCCGGAGAAATGTTGAATGAGCCGCCGCTCGGCTTCTCGAAGTGAATGACATACGCCAGGCTATGACCAAAAAAAGCCCGCTCATGCAAACCGACGGAAGCCGCAAGTGCGGTAACGGTATTCCGGGTCTGAAAGTGCGGATCAAAGATGACTTCGACAATCGCCAGAATGCCGCCGGGCTTCAGCGCCTTGAACAATTCGGCGACAGCCGCTTCACGATCCGGTATTTCCCCGAGTACGGTAACAAGCACCGCCCGATCAAAGCGATCGGCAGTGAGATTGGCATCCCCGAGGGCAGCGGCCATATACTCAACGTTTCCATAACCGGCCGCATCCGTCTTGGCTTTTGCTCTGGCAAGCATTGCCGGCTGAATATCCAGCGCGACGACGTGACCACCCGGCCCGACACCTCGGGCCAATGGAACCGTCAGCCGTCCCGGCCCGCACCCGGCATCCAAGACCGTCATGCCGCTGGAAAGAGCAAGGGTATCGACAATGAAAGCGGCGCGGTTTGTCTTCGTGAACGGATTATCCAGTTCAACCAGCCAACGCAGCCAGGCCGGACAGGGAAGGCTCTGGCGGCGCGAAGCAAGACGCCATGTCAGCGCCACAAGCGCTATTGCTACGATGATGAGAAAAACGGCGATTATTGTGTTCATGGGACTTAAGGCTGATGAGTGCCGGCACGCCACAGAGAAAGCAAGCAGTTACGGTCTTCCCGCAAGAGAGAAACGGCCTTGAGGTACATAATAATATGGCTAAGCGGAACGCTCCAGCCCGTAATGAGACTTGATGCGATAGTCAGGTTTTATTAATACGCGCACACGCTTTACCGACGAAACCTATTGATAATGACAAAGTGGCTAATATCTCCAGCACCTGAGTTGCATTTATAGACAACAATCCTTCCTTCACTGTAGTTATATTATTCTCCACATCTATTGTTGCGCTGTAGCCGAATAATATATTCATTGACAGCGTAAAAGTATAAATAATGAACGCAATAAATATAAATGCATTTTCTTTATTTCTTTTTTTACTGAATATTATTCCAGTAGCCACAGTTGATATAAAGAACATTACAAGTATGTAATATTGCGTATAAAATAATAATGTACCCATATTATACAAACCTTACGCCTCACAAAAGGTGCGACGCACGAGCGGCGTCCCGGCGATCGAAGGAAGCGATCTTGATGTGTTTGTTGGACTCTTCTCCATTAGCGGTAGCACTCCATACCTTCAATAACCGTACTTAGACGGGTTTTGGATTATTGCCTCTGTCGTTTCATTGGCTTGGCCTTCAGTAAGACCCACCTCTTTTAGAATGCCCACCATTCTAATTTTATTTCTCTCTTTTGCAGCCTCGTCGAACTCAGACATTAAATCTGCTTCAAACAGCCGTTCATTTACTGTCATGCCTGAATATTTGTTATTCATATTTATTGCAATCCAACGACGGGCTGTGGCGCGTGAGCCGCATCGCGGCAAAGCGTCCCAGTGAGTGAGAACGGACGTTCTTGACCTGCTTGTTAAGTGATTTCATTCCATAACCCGTCGATGAACTGCAATGCATACTCTCCATCTACTACAATGTGGCCGCCCATTGAGGTTTCTGAGCCACTCGTGAACGCGGCAATTACAAATTGAACTTCCATATTTCCTCTGGGTAAACGGTGTACTTCTAACCAGCACCCTTCGGTTAGCTCAACCCTTGCCTCATTTGTTTGAAATGATTTTAACCTCTGCAATTGCTCTTTTCCGGCATTACCACCGCCGTAAATCACCCCGCCATTTTCTCCGTAAAACTTTCCGCTGTTCGTTTGAATCATGGAAGCGATGCGAAGATATGGAAACTCCTGATCATCAGTTCGTGTTAATTCCAAATAGCCATTTTGGTCCGCGATTTTCATGCGCTTAGGGCTTACGGTAAGGAGCCAAGGCGAAGCCGGGGTCCTGCACAGGGCCGCAGGCCCGTAGTAAATATTACCGAATTGTTATGTTTTCTGTTTTTTTGTGTAATAACCATAGATTACTAGCCACGCCAATAATGGAAATAGTGTATTTAGAGAGTTTATTAAGTACATATTATTTAAATATGGTATTCCAGACGTTGCAGTATAAATGGCAATTACTGACGCCAAATATACCAATAATACGATTAATTTTTGTTTGAATGAGAACTTTGCTAAATACAGCGAAACTATGACAATTACAAAAACAGTAAAACTCAACCAAAACAAGGACAGAACTTCATCACCATGCCCTAATGCCATGGCTGGCGTAATAAACAAAGCAGTAAATAGTATCTTATTCATTTCTTATACAAATAACGCTCAGTGACCTGGCCGGCGGGACGCCAGGATTGCAACTGCGGCGCGATGTCCGGGTTCACAATAGCACATGGTTAGGCGTCGCGGTCATTGTGGTTAGCCGTTTACGTCCTCGAACCTCTCCGTTGAGAAGTTTCCCAGCAAGGGACATCACTTCGTTCAGGCCGTCTTCGTTGCTGATCGCGGCCAGCTTCGAGATATCGAGATCGCTCCCCAAGCGTCGCCATGCTCCCAGCCGCTCACTCCGGGAGCACATCACACTGTCAATGCCTGCCAGCGTCACGCCACGCAGGATGAATGGCGCGAGTTGGCCGGAAAATCCATGCCGACCGCCAGTCCACAGGCCGTGGCGACGCCACCGTATTTGGTAGTCGCGCAGACATCCGCGAACGTGTGGCTACCCACGACATCCACCGCACCGGCCCACCGTACCTTGCCTAGGGGTTTGCCAGGTGTTGCAAACATTGCCCGGTCAAGGATCTCCAGCGCGCCCAAGCTCTTGAGGTAATCCGCTTCCGCCGGCCTGCCGCTCACTGCGACGACCTTGAAGCCAAGCCGGGTCAGAACCGCCGTGGCAACGCTTCCCAC
>JBNKCL010000039.1:0-66138 GCA_050287725.1 Sedimenticolaceae bacterium | reverse complement strand
AAGTTAACCTAAAGCGATGAATGCCAATTATCTGGAATTTGAACAGCCCATAGCCGAGCTGCAGGCCAAGATCGACGAACTGAAACTGGTCGGTGATGACAACGAGATCAACATCTCCGAAGAGATCAGCAAGCTGCAGGGGATCATCGGCGCCACCCCGCCCCCCTGGCTCGCCAAGGCGATGGGGGTTGCGGCGGAACAACGCGTACGTTTCGAAAGAGAGACGGCCGAATAATTTGATTTTGATATAGCACCGGTTTTGGCGCTAGGACGTGAAATTGCAGGAGCCCGGTCCGCCGGGCGATGGGTCAACACACGAGGATTAAACAGCAATGAAAGTAGCGGCGGTTAGCGAAGACTTTCTTACCTTAAGCGGCAAGGCCGGCAAGGCGCGGCGCTTTCTGGTGTACGAAGCGGAACGGAACCGTCCGCCGCTGCTGGAGAAGAAATACGAACTGCCGGAAAACGTCCTGGCGTTCCACGACCTGCACGAGGATCACCAGAGTCCGCATCCGCTGGACGGCATGCTGCTGCTGACCGCCGATGCGGGCGAGGGTTTTCGGGAACGGCTGCAACGCCGCGGCATCACCGTGGTGATCACTTCCGAACGCGATCCGGAACAGGCGATCCGGAAGATGTTCGACGGCACTCTTCCGGAGATCCCGCCGACCCCGCGCGAGCAGTGCGACTGTAACGCCTGACGCCGGCTATTCTGACGGGGCGGCGGCTTCCGCTTGCGCGGGGTTCTCCGAGGGTAACGCCTGCACTCCCTCGATCCACGGCTCCAGGCGACCGCCGTAGGAGAGGTCCACCGCGTAGCGGGGCGGTATGGGGGGATCTTCAGGCCGCACGGTGCGCGGGACCAGGATCGCCTCAAACTGCTCCCGGAAACTGAGCGGCACATGGATGGAGTTGATGTTCACCTGCTCGATGCGACCGAAGACACCCGTCCTGTCACAACTGTCGACATACTCCGCCTGCACCAACGCCTTGGCGATGATAAAACGGCCGCGGTCACTGTACTGTTGTCTAAGAAGAGCCGGATCCGGCCCCGCATCCACCACGAACAGTCGTGAATTCTCGATGTGTTCGAACGCCAGCCATCTTTCCGCTTTCCGCGCCCGCTCCTGCAACTCCTCGTCATCCGGCCTGGCGGCCAGCGCCTTCTTCTCTTTGTTCACCCTCGCCTGCGCTTGTGCCAACACCTGTCGGTAGGCGTCGCCGTCATACTCCAGCACCACATACGCCTCTCGGGAAACGGGAATCTTGTAGCGATCCGGATCGTCCCCCTTCTGAAATATCGCATCGGTATCGAACCCCAATGCATCCAGTTTCTTGGAATCCAGCCACTCGGGGTTGCCCTGGTAGTATGGAAACAGTTCCGGACGGGAATAAAAGAGATACCGGTCGTTTTCCGGGTCGCCCACAATTCGCCACGCAATTCTCAGAGCAAAACCGCTGTTCTCGTTGTTATACGAGTGCCACGGTATCAACTCCCGCTCCGTGAGAGTGATCCGGGCGTCCGGGTCACCGGAGCGATTGTAGGCGACCCCGGCCAGCACCACGATATTGGTCAGCAGCAACAATGCGAAGCCCAGAACAAACAGACGGCGGGGAGAAATGGAGATCTTCATGCCGCCACCTCCCTTGTCTGGTCGACGGTAACATCCCGCAGACGTTTAAACACCAACAGCATCAGGATCGCCGTCAAGGCGACGATCAGGAAGAACAGGTATTTCGGCATCAGGTCCCACCACCAGTCGAAGAACTTGGTATAGAGAAAGATGGTGAAGAACACGTTGCCGGTGTTGACCACCTCCTGCCAGCCTTTCCGGATGCCGAGCCAGATGGCGGCGGCGCTGACGCCGAACCCCGCAATCTGGTAGATCACCTCGATGGAGTCATTCTCCAGCGTCAGATAGCTGAGCGCTCCCCAGTTGGCCAAGACCAGCATCGGCAGGAACAGCAACAGCATGGCCAACACCCGGTAGATCACGGCGAAACCGGACACCCGGGTGTGCGGCAACATTGGGGCCAGGAATATCAATATGGCCGCCGGAAAGAAATTTTCCGGACGCACGCCGAAATAGATCCAATAACAGCCGTACCAGGTCCCCACCTTGGCGGACAGGAATGCCGCAAACGCGAGAATACCGGCCGCCAGCAGCAGGCGTGCGTCGGAGGCGTAAGCCAGGATTATGGCGAACAGCGCCCATACCAGAAAGGCGTTGGGCGACGGGGTGATGTTGAAGATCTGCCCGAGCATCGAGAGATTGAGCACGAAACAGGCGATGGTCGCCAACCCCGCCAGCTTCGAGAAGTACCCGGTCTTTTCGCGGCGCGCAAAATAGATGGTCGCGCCCATACCGACGAACGGCGCCGCCACCAGGATCACCACCTGCACCCCGGTGGAGAAGAAGCCCCAGAATTGATAGAACAGAAAAAACAGACTGGCGGCGAGTCCCAATGCGCCCAGGAACGAGGCGATCTTCATCCCCAGACTGAGCCGCTTCTCCCGTACGCTGGAGTCCACATCGAAGGCGTCCGCCAGTTGCGCCATCAACTCCCCGTGGTATTGCTCCACGGCCTGGCGCTGTCCGGCGTCGAGAGAGAGAACCGCTTCCCGCTCCAGCAACTTCAGCTCCGCCTGGAACTGTCCGATCTGGTCGGCCCGTTGCTGGGCTTCCGTCTTTGAATTGATTCGCATCCGATCTTCCCTATATGGCCTGCGTTGAAGAGAGGTCACTCATACGCGATCCTGCGAAGATATACTGTAGGGGAATTCCCGGGTTCATTCCACCACGGGTCCGACCAAAGGCCATATTCGATGTTTAAGATCGCTTCCTGGAACGTCAACTCCCTGCGGGTCCGGCTACCGCAGGTGCTGGACTGGATCGCCGCTCATCAGCCCGACCTGCTCGGGTTGCAGGAGACCAAGCTCACCGACGAAAACTTCCCGGTGGAGGCGATCCGCGCCGCCGGTTACCAGGTGGTCTATTCGGGCCAGAAGACCTACAACGGCGTCGCCATCCTTTCCAAAGCCCCGGCCGCCGAGGTGGTGACCGACCTGCCCGGGCTCGACGACCCCCAGCGGCGGGTGCTGGCCGCAACCTTCGGCGACCTGCGCCTGCTCAACCTCTACGTGGTCAACGGCCAGACGGTGGGCTCGGAGAAGTTCGACTACAAGCTCCGCTGGCTGGAGGCGCTACGCGCCTACGTCGCGGAACAGGCCCGGCGCTACGACAAGCTGGTGCTGATCGGCGACTTCAACATCGCCCCCGAGGACCGCGATTGTCACGATCCGGAACTGTGGCGCGAGCGGGTACTCTGCTCCACCCCGGAGCGGGAGGCGCTGAAACGTATTCTCGACCTGGGCCTGAGCGACACCTTCCGTCTGTTCGAGCAGGAGCCGGCCACCTTCAGCTGGTGGGATTACCGGGCCGCCGGCTTCCGCCGCAATCTCGGCCTGCGCATCGACCTGATCCTGGCCTCCCAGGCGCTGGCGCAGGATTGCACCGCCGGTTACGTGGACCAGGAGCCGCGGCGGCTGGAGCAACCGTCGGATCATGCGCCGGTGGCGGCGGAGTTCGATCTCTGACCGGGGGCCGACCCCGCGTCCGGCGGCACCCCGCCCCGGGTTGGTGCGAATCCCTCCATCCGGCCCGTCATTGTCGCGTTTGCGACAACCACACAAGAATTAATACACTTATAAAACAGTAAGTTACCTCATGGCATGACCATTGCTATAGATCCGGTATTGCGAGCCCGGAGTCGTGCCACCGATGAAACAGAAAGAGATCGCCGCGCTGCTGGATGAGCCGGCCTGTGCCCACAACCACAAGTCGAAATCCGGCTGCGCCAAGCCCAAGCCCGGCGCCACCGCCGGGGGCTGCGTCCTGGACGGGGCGCAGATCGCCCTGTTTCCCATCACCGACGTGGCCCACATCGTACACGGCTCCATCGCCTGCGCCGGCAGCTCCTGGGACAACCGCGGCACCCGTTCCAGCGAGGTGCGCCTCTCCCGTATCGGCATGACCACCGACCTGACCGAGCAGGACGTCATCATGGGGCGCGGCGAGAAACGGTTGTTCCACTCCATCAAGCAGGCCATCGACAGCTACTCCCCCGCCGCGGTGTTCGTCTACAACACCTGCGTCCCGGCGCTGATCGGCGACGACCTGGAGGCGGTCTGCAAGGCGGCGCAGGAGCGCTGGGGCACGCCGGTGGTGCTGGTGGACGTCGCCGGTTTCTACGGTACCAAAAACCTGTGCAACCGCATCGCCGGCGAGGCGATGGTGAAATATGTGTGCGGCACCCGCGAGCCGGATCCGGTGCCGGAATCGGCGCAACGTGAAGGCATCCGGGTGCACGACATTTCGCTGATCGGCGAGTACAACATCGCCGGTGAGTTGTGGCACGTTCTGCCGCTGCTGGATGAACTGGGCCTGCGGGTGATCGGCAGTATCGCCGGTGACATACGATTCCGCGATGTGCAGACCATGCACCGCTCCGAGGTCAACATGATGGTCTGCTCCAAGGCGTTGCTCAACGTCGCCCGCAAGCTGCAGGAGTCCTACGGCACCCCCTGGTTCGAGGGCAGTTTCTACGGCGTGCGCGACGTCTCCCGGGCCCTGCGCGATTTTGCCCGCATCCTCGATGATGCGGATCTGACCCGGCGCACGGAGGAGCTGATCGCACGCGAAGAGGCCCGTATCGACGAACTGCTGAAACCCTGGCGCGCCCGCCTCAAGGGCAAACGGGTGCTGCTCTACACCGGCGGAGTGAAATCCTGGTCGGTGGTGGCGGCGCTGCAGGATCTGGGCATGGAGGTGGTCGCCACCGGCACCCGGAAATCCACCGAAGAGGACAAAGCGCGCATCCGCGAACTGATGGGCGAAAACGCGGTGATGCTGGAAGAGGGCAATCCGCGCACCATGATCGATATGGTGTACGAGCACGGCATCGACATCATGATCGCCGGCGGCCGCAATATGTATACCGCGCTCAAGGCGCGCATCCCCTTCCTGCATATCAATCAGGAGCGCGAGTTCGCCTATGCCGGTTACGAAGGCATGGTGGAGCTGGCGCGGCAGATGGCGATCACTATCGAAAGTCCGATCTGGCCGGCGGTGCGTGAAGCCGCACCTTGGCGCAAACCCGATGCTGAATCCAAATCGAAGGGAGCAGCCTGATGCCTGAGATCATCAAACGCAGCAAGGCCCTCTCCGTCAGCCCTTTGAAGGTAAGTCAGACCGTCGGCGCGGCGCTGGCCTTTCTCGGTTTTCGCCGCTCCATACCCATGCTGCACGGCGCCCAGGGCTGCACCGCCTTCGGCAAGGTCTTTTTTGTCCTGCATTTCCGGGAACCGATCCCGTTGCAGACCACCGCCATGGATCAGGTATCCACGGTCATGGGCTCCGAGGAGAGCGTGGTGGAAGGCCTGAAAACCATTTGTGAGAAGAACGAGCCGCTGCTTATCGGTGTGCCCACCACCGGTCTTACCGAGACCCAGGGCAGCGATGTGGAGATGGCGGTGCGGGTGTTCCGCGAGAAATATCCCCGGTTCAACGACATCGCTGTGGTGCCGGTGGAGTCCCCGGACTATACGGGTTGCCTCGAGACCGGGTTCGCCAAGGCGCTGGAGACGATCATCAAGGTCACCGTCCCCAAGTCCTCCGAAGCGACCACCATGCCCGGACGGCGCAAAAGACAGATCAATGTGCTGGTGGGTTCCTCGCTTACTCCGGGCGACCTGGAGGAACTGAAAGAGATCGTCGAGGCCTTCGGCCTGCGTCCGGTAGTAATACCCGATCTCTCGGACTCCCTTGGCTTTCTCGGCGAGGCCGATTTCTCGCCCCTGACCATCGGCGGCACCGCGGTATCGGAACTGGCGACCCTGGGCGACGGGTTGGCGACCCTGGTGATCGGCCGCTCCGTCTCCAAGGCGGCGGATGAGCTGGCGGAGCGGACCGGCGTCCCGGACTACCGCTTCGACCACCTCATGGGTCTGGAGGCGATGGACGCCCTGGTGGACACCCTGCACCGGATCTCCGGCGAGCCGGTCCCGGAGAAGCTGGAGCGCCAACGCGCTCAGTTGCAGGACGCCATGCTGGACAGCCATTTCATGCTCGGCATGGCCCGTTTCGCAGTGGCCGGCGATCCCGATCTGCTGGTGGCGTTCAGTCAGTTGCTGGCCGGCATGGGCGCGGAGACGGTGGCAGCGGTCGCCCCGATCAATGCGCCGGTATTGCAGCAGGTGCGCGCGGAAAGCGTAAAGATCGGCGACCTGGAAGACCTGGAGCAGATCGCAGCCGCCGAGAAGGCCGAGGTGCTGATCGCCAACAGCCACGGTGTACAGAGTGCGGAGCGTCTGGGTATCCCGCTGCTGCGGGCCGGTTTCCCCCAGACCGACATGCTCGGCGGATATCAAAAAACCTGGATCGGGTACCGCGGCAGCCGCCAGACCCTGTTCGAACTGGCCAATCTCATACTGAGTCTGGAGAAGGGGGAGATTCACCCCTACCGCTCCATCTATGCCCGGAAAACGGACCATCAGGAGACATCTCATGGCAGCCCTCGCGAGGCGACTGCAACTGGTTCACGCTGAACCGGAAGATCGCTGGATGGAAACGGCGCTGAAAGTGGCCTTCGCCACCAGCGATATGAAACATGTGGATCAGCACTTCGGTGCGACCAAATCGTTCGCCATCTACGCCCTGGACGAAGAGCGGGCGGGCCTGGCGGAGGCGGTGGAGTTCGGACCGGCGGAGGCCACCGGCCACGATCCGGACCGGCTGGCGGCCCGGATCGCCGCTTTGGAGGGATGCATCGCCGTCTATTGCCTGGCGGTGGGGGCCTCGGCCATCCAGCAGCTGAAGTCCCGCGGGATGCAGCCGGTGAAGATCAGCACCGAGACCCCGATCGCGGAACTGCTCGGGACGCTGCAACAGGAACTGCGGGACGGACCGGGCGGCTGGCTGGCGCGCGCACTCAGCACCGGCAAGGCGGACCCCTCCCGGTTCGACCAGATGGAAGAGGATGGGTGGGAAGAGTGACCGCCCTGCGAACAGAAAACCAATTTTTCGAAATCTTGTAAGGAGTAAATGATGAGTGAAGCAGCAGTAGCAATCGGTTCCGACGATCCGGTCCTGGCGACCGACTTTGCGCAGGAGATGGTACGCCAGATGCGCGCAGTCGATACCTTCGGCAACTACGACAACTGGCCGACGGAACAGATACTCGATCCGTTCATTCTTACGCCGGAGAAACGAAAGGAGATCCCGATCGTAGGCGATCCCGACGAGATCGTCGTGGCGCGGGTGACCGCTTTCTATAACGCCATCTCCTCGATGATCGAAAAGGAGTGCGGCCTGATGGCGGTGCCGTTGATCAATCTCACCCATGAGGGTTTCGGACGCGCCCTGATTACGGTGGGAAAACTGGTGGTAATGGACAAGGTCCTGCGGGACGTCCATCGCTTCGGCTTCCCAAGCCTGTCGAAGATGAAGGACGAGGCGGACAAACTGTTGTCGGTGGCGCTGGAGATCATCGGTCTCCATCCCGACGTCGCCGGAATGTAACCACCCATGGCGTAGAACGGAGAGCAGGATGAGTGAAGAGGATCTGAAGGCGTTGCAGAAGGCCCTCGCCAAGGCCAAACGCATCGCCATCGAAAAGGCGGGCGAACTGCACGACCTGGTGGAAGAGCGTCTACCCGCCGCCTATGAAGAGCTGCCCGCCGTGGCGCAGGCCACTTACGAGGCCTGTCGCGCGTGGGCTGAAACGAACGCCGCCTGTCGCGCGGCCAGCACCAATAGTATTAACCCAGATTGAGGTAAGAGCGATGAACATGATCACGGGCCTGACCCGCGGCGGAGCCGAGTACATCCCCTCCTTCGTGGTGAAGATCAATCACAATAACTGCATCGGCTGTGGACGTTGTTTCAAGGTCTGCTCGCGCGACGTGCTGGATCTGATCGAACGGGACGAACTGGAGGAGTTGGAAGCCGGCGCGGACGATTACGATGACGATGATATGTACGGCGATGACGACGACGGCTTCTCCGACGACACCGCCATGGTGATGAGCCTGAAAGATCTCATGGACTGTATCGGCTGCGGTTCCTGCGCGCGCATCTGCCCGAAGAAGTGCTTCAGCCACGCGCCGTTGCCCAGCGCGTGAAACGCATCGATGTAATCAAAATTTCCCACAGCGCGTAGAAATTCCATTCGCTTGATACGCGCCCTACCTTACCGCGGCTCCGCCGCGGTTTTTTTTGCCTGACCGATGGCAGCGGCTATGCTACACAAGGAAGGTGAATTTTCCGGAACCGCGATGGTCCATCTTGTCTGGACGTAGCAAATATCCAAGAACAAAAACAGGAGCGCCTGATATGAATTCGACAAAAACCCGCCTGACCGGCGCACTGGTTTTCGCCCTGGTATCGGCCAATGCACCTGCCGGCGTCGTCGATACCGGGCAGGCGGCGTGCTACAACGATCGCAACGAGATTGGCTGCCCCTCTCCGGGTGCGCCTTTCTACGGCCAGGACGCCCAGTATGCAGGCGAGGCCGCTTCTTATCGGGACAACGGCGACGGCACGGTCACCGATCTCAACACCGGACTGATGTGGTCCAAGGCGGTCGGCCCCCGCAAACTGGACCTGGAGGAGGCCGAGGCGGAAGCTCGCGGAATGACCCTGGGAGGTCATAGCGATTGGCGGGTACCCACCATCAAGGAGCTCTATACCCTGATGGACTTCCGCGGCACCACCGGCGATCACCGCAACACGAACCGGGATGGTGTCCCCTTTAACGCGATTCCCTATCTCAATACCGACTACTTCGACTTCGAGTACGGTAACACCAGGTCCGGTGAGCGCTTCATCGATGCCCAATGGCTGAGCCGGACCCAATATGTCAGCACCACCATGAACGGCATGGAGACCCTGTTCGGGGTCAACTTCGCAGACGGCCGCATCAAAGGCTACGGTTATCGCCGGCTCGGTACCCAACGAGACGTTAAGAAATTCGATGTCCGCTATGTGCGCGGCAATTCCTACGGCGAGAACGACTTCGTCGACAACGGCGACGGCACCGTCAGCGACCGCTCCAGCGGTATGATGTGGACCCGGGATGACAGCGGCCGAAGCATGAACTGGCAACAGGCGCTGGGCTATTGCGAAGGACTCACCACCGCCGGTTACAGCGACTGGCGTCTGCCGAACGCCAAGGAGCTGCAGTACATCGTGGACTATACCCGCTCCCCCGATACCACCCACTCACCCGCCATCGATCCGCTGTTCCACACCAGCGGCATCACCAACGAGGCGGGCCAGCCCGACTTCCCCTATTTCTGGACCTCGACCACCCATCTCGAGGGACCCGCTGACGACCGCGCGGTATACATCTCCTTCGGTCGCGCCATCGGACAGATGCAGGGTCGCACCATGGACGTCCACGGCGCCGGCGCCCAGCGGAGCGACCGCAAGACCGGCAGCGGCTCCCTGGGGCGCGGTCCCCAGGGTGACGCGGAGCGGGTCAGCAACTACGCACGCTGCGTTCGCGGCGGCGACGTGGTCGCAACCAGGCCCCAAAAAGTGAGCGCTCCGAACCGTTATCCCAACAACGTGGCGAGCCTGCGGGTCTCCGGCAAGGCCACCGGGGGAGCCGAGGCGCTCGGCGGACGCCAGCCCGGATCTGGCCCGGGGGATAACGGGATGAACGGAGGGCCGGCCGGTGGAATGGGTGGCGGACCCGGCGGCGCGAACGGGGGCGGGGGGCAAGGCTTCATCGACCACCTCGACCGGGACGGGGACGGCCGGGTATCGCGCTCCGAGTTCGACGGTCCGCCCGACCGCTTCGACTTCCACGACCGCAATCGCGACGGGTACATCAGCGAGGATGAAGCACCCCAGGGACCACCACCGAACGGCATGGGGCCGGGAGGGACCGGCGGCCCGCCGCGCTAACCGCCCGGTTAGGGCGCAAACAGCACGGATGGTCAGCCATCGCTCGGTTTCGGCGTTGTCGCATTCGCGACAATGGCCGGAACCGGGCACGACACAGACCCCACGTCATATTCCTAAGTTTCTGATTAACAAACAATTATTTCCTTGGCACAGGGTTTGCTCTAACTCCGATCAGAAGGAGTCCAATCATGAGCGAACCGACATCCGAAGCCATCATTAACGACACCACCCTGCGCGACGGCGAGCAGTCGGCCGGGGTCGCCTTCTCGCTGGAAGAGAAGCTGGCCATCGCCCAGGCGCTGGACAGACTCGGCATCCCGGAGCTGGAGATCGGCATCCCCGCCATGGGTGAGGAGGAGCGGCAGGCGATCCGTGCCGTCTCCACCACCGTCGAAAAGGCGCAACTGATGGTGTGGTGCCGGATGCAGAGCCGGGACCTCGCCTACTGCCGGGATCTGGGGGTTCACCGGGTGGACCTCTCCATTCCGGTATCGGACCAACAGATCGAACATAAGCTGGGACGCAGCCGCCAATGGGTACTGGATCAGATCGCCCGTCAGGTGCCCGAGGCCCAGGACCTGGGGCTGGAGGCGTGCGTGGGTTGCGAAGACGCTTCGCGGGCCGACCCGGAGTTTCTCTGGCGGGTGGTGGAGCAGGCGGAACGGGCCGGGGCGCGCCGTTTCCGGTTTGCCGATACCGTGGGCATCATGGAGCCCTTTCAGGTCTATGACACCATCCGCGATCTGCGGGCCATGACCGATCTGGAGATCGAGATGCATGCCCACGACGACCTGGGCCTGGCCACCGCCAATACCCTGGCCGCCATCCGCGGCGGCGCCACCCATGTCAACACCACGGTGCACGGCCTGGGGGAACGGGCCGGCAACGCCCCGCTGGAAGAGGTGGTAATGGGGTTGCGCCGTTTCTTCCGCCAAGGGCATAGCATCGACATGGCCCATTTCGGCGAACTCTCCCGGCTGGTGGAAAACGCCTCCGGACGGACGGTGGGATGGCAGAAGAGTCTGGTGGGGACCGGTGTGTTCACGCACGAGGCCGGTATCCATGTGGACGGCCTGATGAAGGACCGTCTGAACTATCAGGGGGTCGACCCGGCGGAGATGGGACGCGATCATGAGTTCGTGCTGGGCAAGCACTCCGGCAGCCATGCGGTCATCCAGGCATACGCCAACCTCGGCCTGGCGCTCACCCGGCAGCAGGCGGTCGCCCTGCTGGGTCTGGTACGCCGCTATGCGGTACAACACAAGCGGGCGCCCGAGGACCGGGACCTGCGCCGTTTCTACCTTGAGATCAACGACGGGCACCTCGCCAGGGCCGCATCATGACGCCGGATCTGATCAATCTGGATCACAAGGACCTCGCGTTTGACGAGCCGCTGCTGCCGGAGGTGGAACAACACCTGGAACAGGCGGCGACGCACCCGGGGAAGAAATCGAGCGAGACGGTATTGATGCGGGCCTACTTCCTCGCCCCGGAACACCCGGAGGTACTGATCGCGCTCTACCGGCACTTCTTCTATTGGCATCGCTTGAGCGATGCCCTGCGGGTCGCGGAGCGGCTGTTGCGGGTATTGGCGCGACGACTGGGATTACCGGAGGATTGGCACGATCTCAACGAGTCGCGGCTCGGCAACGGCATCCTGGTCTCTATGACCTGGATTCGACTCTACCTGTTGACTTTGAAGGGTGCGGGTTATCTGGAGATGCGATTGGGGGACTACGACTCCGCCAGGGAACGGCTGCGTAAGGTTGCGGAATTCGATACCGGCGATCGTCTGGGGGTCCAGGCGCTGCTGGCGGTAATCCGGGCGGCATTCCATACCGATGCGAATGTGGCGTCGGCATGACGAAATAACGGAGACATGACAATGAACGACAGTGTACTGGAACAGGAGATGGAAGGACTTGAGAGCGCCGAGGAGTTCCTGGACCACTTCGGCATCGCCTACGATCCGGCAGTGGTGAGGGTGAACCGTCTGCACATCCTGCAACGCTTTCACGATTACCTTGCACGGATCGAGACGGCCTCTATTTCCGAAGATCGTTTGCGCGAACTCCTGACTGAGTTGTTGTTGCGGGCCTACACCGACTTCATGCTCTCCGATGCCCGGAGCGAAAAGGTGTTCCGGGTCTTCCGCATGCATGAACCGGTTCAAATCGAGATCCCGGTGACCGACCTCGCTCCACGGGTGATGACTCATGCGTCCAAAGTATGAATACGGCACCGCGGTACGGGTGATCCGCAACCTGCGTAATGACGGAACCTATCCCGGCCAACCCACCGGCCGATTGCTGGTGCGCAGCGGCAGCATCGGATATATCCGCGATGTCGGAACCTTTCTGCAGGATCAGTTGATCTACACGGTGGATTTTCTGGAAGAGGATCGCCGGGTGGGGTGCCGCGAACAGGAACTCCAACCGGCGGACGCACCTTGGACCCCCACCCGCTTCGATTTCCGTGACCGGGTGACCCCGAAGATTCCGCTAGCGCTCCAGGGAGACGTCATCGCCCGCCCCGGTGAGCCGGGGGAGATCGAGAAGGTGCTGCGCGACCATCCCGGCGGTCCCGCCTACCATGTCCGTTTCCATGGCCGCACCTTGCTCGCGCCGGAGCACGCCCTCGACCAGTATCGATTTGAGGAAGGACCGTGCGCATAACCGCGACACAGGACCAACTCTCCCCGGAGTTTTGCTACCACCTGTTGCGAAACGCGCAAAGCAGTTTCGGCAAAGACCCGCAACGACTCGACCCGGAGGAGTACCGCGAGGCCTATCGCAGAGCCTGCCGCAGCCTGGAACTCGAAACGATGGTCCTGGCCAGCCCGGAGGCTGAAGGTTTGGTAATCACCGAACAGCAACTGGACGACTCACTATCGAAGGTAATTTCCCGTTATCCGAATCACGAGGAATACCAGCGAGATCTGGAACGCAACGGCCTGGATGAAACCGGATTACGGCACGCCCTCTACCGGGAGCTGATGTTCGACGCCGTAATGCTGCGGGTGGCGCCCGACCGGATTGAGATCAGCGAACAGGAGTTGGAACAGTTCTTCGAAGCCCACCGCCGGCAGTTCGAGATACCGGAAACCCGGGTGGCTCGCCATATTCTGATTACCCTCAATCCGGACTTCCCCGAAAACAGTCGGGAGGCGGCGCATGCCCGTATCGAACAGGTTGCGATAGAGTTGGCAGGAGAAGCCGACCAATTCGACCAACTGGCCCGGCGCTATTCGGAGTGCCCCACTGCGATGGAAGGGGGGAAACTGGGTCGGGTGCCTCGCGGACAACTCTACCCGGAACTGGACGCCATGCTGTTCCAGTTACCGGAGGGTGGAGTCAGTCCTGTTCTGGAATCGGAGATCGGTTTTCACCTGTTGCTGTGCGAACAGATCATCCCGGAGCGGAAGATCCCGTTTTCCGAGGCGGCGCCGCGCATCCGGGAACTGTTGGAGGCACGCCATCGCCGCAGCTTTCAACAGGCGTGGCTTGCCAGGCTGCAAGGCCGCCACCTTGCGTAACGATAAAAACCGGAATATGACTCAGATAGAACGAACCCGGTTCCGCCCCTCATGTTTGGCTGCATACAGCCCCTGGTCGGCTGCCCTGATCAAATCCTCCACCGTGGTCCCGTGCTTCGGATAGGCGGCAACGCCGATGCTGACGGTAACGGAGTAACTGTTATCACTATCCAGCCCTACCACCATCTCCGCCATCTCGGTACGTACCCGTTCAGCCATCTGCATCGCTAATTCAAGATCGGTATGGGAGAGAATGGCCGTGAACTCCTCGCCACCGAACCGAGCGACAATATCGGTGTCCCGCAACATCTGCTTGAGGTTTCTGGCGAGAACTTTCAATACCGTATCGCCGTCCTGATGGCCGTAGGTATCGTTGATCAGTTTAAAATGATCGATATCCAGCATCCAAACGGAGAAATATTGGTCATATCGTTCGGCGCGCCGAATCTCCTCTTCCATGCGTTTGTTCAGCTCCCGCCGATTATATAAACCGGTCAACGCATCCTGCGTCGCCATGCGCTCCATTTCCCGCTCCAGCCGCTTCCGTTCTGAAATATCCTGAAACGAAATCACGGTGCCGGCGGATTGATTGTCAACCAATAACGGCGATACGACATAGGCCGCGTGAAAACTGGAACCGTCTTTGCATTGGAACAGGTCATCTTTACGATAATGCTCCTGTAGCTGAAAACCGGCCCCGCATGTTCCAGACTCGTCACTCATCGCATCCGGTTCCACCTCCGGAAGAATCAAATCATTGATCTCCTCGCCGCACAACTCCGCCTCGGTCCAGCCAAGCAGGCGCTCCGCTTCCGGATTCATCATGCTCAGGCGGCCGTCCCGATCCAACACGAACAGTCCGGTCGCCAAGGACCGGGTGATGTCCCGCATCCGCTGCTCCAGTTTTTCGACCCGGGAGTCGGCGGCACGCTTGCGCACATGCGCCCAGGAAAATGCCAATGAAAGCGGAATCAAAACCAACAACAGCAACACATACTGCAACAATCCGATACGCCAGTGGTGCGCCAGCTTTGCGTCCAGAACCTGTTTCGGGATATACGACACCAGGGTCCAGACATACTCCTTAGCGTCGCGCATACCGTTGGAAGACGCATATGCCTCCGCTGCTCCGGTACTGGAGATCTGGCCCTTCAGCATGGGGCGGATGGCAGCATAGGCAAAGATACCCATCTCATCCTGATAGACCCCTTCCTTCTGTTGATGAAAAGCCCGCCACGCGGCTGGAAACTTGTTCTGAAAACGGCGCTCGTTGTTATACATAAAGCCCCATTCGTCCTTCGGATCGGCCGCCAATAACCAGTAGCCGTCCGCGTTGACCAACATAGTCTCGCTCCCCGGGGAAACCGGAACATTTCTCAACTGACTCAAGAAATGCTCCCCCAGATAATTGATGACCAGAACTCCCCGTTTGTTACCTGCCGAATCGTACAGCGGCATGCCGAAACGGATCATCGGCTTTCGAGGTTCCTCGAACTGCCCGTTTTCTATATTCAGGTCCAAAGGTGAGACAAATACCTCGTCGCGGGAGAGCGCCATTGTGTCCTTAAAATAGTAGCGACCCCTCTTGTTCTGAAGCTGTTCGGCCGGAACGATAGATGGTTGTCCGCCGTTATAATTAATCCGAATCACCTCCATTCCCTGCGCATCGATGTATCGAATCTGATCATATTTCTGTTTGTTGGCGGCAAACGTCATAAAGTCCCCGGCAACTTCCTTTATTGCCTGATGATCACCGGACTCCAACATCTTGCGTAGCACCGTGGATGCCGCAAGCACACGCAAGTCGGCAGTGGTATCTTGGAAATCACTGTAGATCAGCTCACCGCTTGATCGAACGCCGACCTCTCCATGGACGCGAAGATCCTCAATTTCGGAACGATAACTCTGGATCTGGAACACCACCGCGCCCAGCGCCGATATCAGCACCAGAGGAAAAATGATTTTCAGGAACTCCCAGGCCATTGCCCGGTAGAGGGGACCGTGTTGTTGGACCCGGTCGTGCCGGCAGATGCCGTTACTGGAATACTTTGTATCGCTTTTCTTTTTCACGGGACTGCTCTCCCGAAACTGCCGAGAAGACCGTTACTGGAAACCACCTTCAGCGGTTACGGGGAACAACATCACCAGAAAATTCGTAAATCGGCCCGTCGGCGCAACTTCCGGTGATCCGCGCTCGCTGCTTCCACGGTCCCTGTCGGGAGGAGTAAGTCCAGCAGTTGATAGATTGGCCTAATTATCCGCCATATTCAAGCACACCGGACCATACAGATGAGATAATAACTGACAATTGCACTCCGTATTTATACAGCCTCACCCTTAACCCGCCTGCTGATCCTGCTCCGAATCCCGGACTGTTCGGAGAAACTCGGTAAACGCCCGCTCGCTCATCGGCCGCCCGAACAAATATCCCTGGAGCATGTGGCTACCCGCCGTCTGCAGCGATCGCCACTGCACGTCCTGCTCCACCCCTTCCCCGACCACCTTCAACCCCAACCCCTCCGCCATGGCGATGATGCCGCGCACCAGCGCGACATCACCCGCATCGTGCGGCAGACCGTCAATAAAGCTTTTATCGATCTTGAGCATATGAAACGGAAAATGCTTCAGATAGTTGAGCGAGGAGAAGCCGGTTCCGAAATCATCCAGAACTAATTGAACCCCCATCTGTTCGAGGTTCCGCAGCACCTGCAAAACCATGCCGCTCTGATGCTCGATCAACACACTCTCTGTTACCTCCAGGTGCAACATGGAAGGGGGTATGGAGTACTTCTCCAGCGCTCCTTGAACGACCGATTCCAAATTACTATGCAGTTGAACCCGCGAAACATTCACAGTGATAAACCCGGGATTCAGCCCGGCGGAGATCCAATTGGATAACTTATGACACGCTTCGTACAGAACCCATTCTCCGATCGGGATAATGCGCCGAGTCGTTTCCGCCAAAGGTATGAATACCGCGGGACTGATGAGTCCTTTTTCCGGATGATGCCACCGCAGCAATACCTCGACACCCAATTGTTTTCCATTATACGTGTCGACAATTGGCTGAAATTCGAGTTCCAACTCATTTCGCTCCAGCGCCAGGTGAAGATCGTATTCCAGAATCAACCGCTCCCTTACCGCTTCGTTCATTTCCTGCGCGAAGAAACAGATCGACTCCTCCTTGGAACGTTTCGCCTGATACATGGCGTTATCGGCATTCGCCATTAATGCTTCCGACGTATCACCGTCTTCGGGAAAAAAAGCCACGCCGACGCTGCAGCGAACGTATATCTCCTGCGAACCCAGCTTGATCATTTTCTCGATTGCATTGAGCAAACGACGGCCCACCTGTTCCACTTCGTCTGCCGTATCCGCTTTCGGCAATATAACGAGGAACTCATCGCCACCCAAGCGGGCAAGCGTATCACTTTCCCGCAACGCCAACTTCAGACGCTGACTGATCTCCACCAGCAGGGAATCCCCGAATTGATGCCCCATGGTATCGTTCACGATCTTAAAATTATCAAGATCAAGGAACAATACGGCGAAACGCCCCCGGTCACGGGAGGCGCGACTGATCTCTTCGCGCAGCCGTTCCAACCCCATCAAGCGGTTCGGCAAACTGGTGAGGTTATCGTAATTGGCCTGATAGTTAAGCAGCCTCCGATCTTTACGCACCTCGTTCATCATCGCATTGAACGATTTGGTCAACGCCCCAAACTCATCATTCGAAAGGACCTGAACCGGCTGGTCGTAATTCCCCTCAATCACCCGCACGGCTCCTGCTTCCAATTTGCGGATCGGCCGCAAAACGCTAAAACGGAAAACCAGGAAAATTCCAAAAGCGAGCACCAGGACAATCACAAAAGAGACCAGCAACTGTCTCCATAACGCATGCATGAACTGCTGGTTCAAGCGACGCAAACTGACCCCAAGCACCAAATAACCAATCGTCTTGTTATGATGAACGATTGGAAACTCATCCACCCGAACTTGTTCATCGCCATTAAAAAGATAGGCTTGGAGGACATCGCGCATACCCACATTTCCGAGCTTGTCATGCAAGGCCGCAATATCGGGATTGTTGGGATTGAGATAGGATGTCAACGGGCGTCTTTGCGAATCGAGGAATACGCCGAAAACCACATCACGCCGCTTGTTGACATCCTGCACGTAGTTTTCCAGTGCCACGAAGTCGTAGGAGATGATCGCCTCGGTCCCGAGATAGGCAGCCAATTGCCCGAGGATTCGGCCGTTATCCAACAACTGCTCCTGCAACAAATCATGATCGGTCCGCAGAGAGCGGTATGCATTAAACGCCAACGTCAACGAGAGAATCGTAACGACCAAAATAATAAATCTGGCTCCCAGCCGAATCTGCATTCCGTCAACCCGTCCTATTGCAAAGCTTCAGGCGTAACCTCTCGAATGATCTCCCTACACCGATCGTAATCATGATCGTCGCTTGGAGCCAATCCGGTAAGCCGAGCCACCCGCAATATTGCGCGGCCCTCCTCACTATCCTTAAGGGTAATCAGTAATTGTTGGATCTGTTTTGCAAGCTGTTCCGGCATATCCCGCTTCACCGCCCACGGTAGATGAACGATCGGATCACTTTTGGCGATTATGGCGATCTCTTCTGTACGCACCGTGTTTTTTACCATCGGCAGATCAATCACAACATCACCGGCGCCCCCGGCATCGGCTTGCCGGTAGAACACACCCAACACCGCATTGGGAGGGCTGGTGGCAAAACGAGTGGCAAAATCGTTAACCCCGAGTCCGGCCTTTTTCAGCATATAACGTGGGACGATATAGCTCATCATCGCATCCGGCCCGCCACCGAACAGAACACTACGGCCACGCAGCTGCTCCAGAGATTGGATACCGCTGTCGCGCCGTACGTAGATTGCTCCGCTGATGGTGCCGCTACCAAACTCCTCATTATGGGCAATCACCCGATAGCGATCCGCTGAGACCACATAATGGTACTGATTGTAATGAACGATATCGTAACGGCCGGCCTCGACCCCTTCCCAAAAGGCGGAAAAATCCTTGGCCGTCTGTAACCGTACTTCTCGTTTCAACTTCCAGGAAAGATAGTTCACCAGAGGGGTAAACAGATCGCTGGTAAGAGTGGCGTTACGTCTCGGGAAAACACCGATAATCAATGGCGCGTCCTGTTGCTGTCCCGCTTCCTCAACACCGGCAGCCACCGCGGACATCCCGGTTGTTCCGCTCACTACCAAAGCAACCAGGCTTGCGCCAATAATTTGCAGCACTCGTTTCACAAGGGATGCCTCCACGTCGGTAATCGGCGCATTCACCGCCCCGGTTTCCCAACCGCCTGGTTGCGACTTCCCTCTCTACCTCATCCGCTGAAAAGCCCGGTGAACAGCCACACGCCTCTCCCGGCGATTCGACCACCTTACTCTCACTCTAAAATGGTACAAAACGCCACCCAATACTAACGAGATTGGTCCATTTTGCGCCTCATTTCAAGCATCGCGGCAGACATACCGGGGGCGGGGAGGCGAAAACCGGGATGGTGCTCATGCTTCCATCGCCTCCCCCGCCAAGCCGCCTGATCCGAATGCCCTTTATCGGTGCAAATTCTCGATCCCGGCACCGGGTTACGCTACCATGACCGCCTGTTCCCGGAGGGCCCGATGACAGCACCCAATCTCCTTAGTCAATTCAGCACCACCCATGAGATGTTGACCCAACTCCTCCATTCTGTGCCCGAGGTCGAGTGCTACCGTAGCTTTCACCCGGAACTGGCACCGCTCGCCTGGTATCTAGGATTCAGTGTCTACCAGGAAACCTACTGGCTGCGGGAGGTGGTGCGGAAGGATGCCGATCTCACCGGCAGGATCCGGGAACTGTTCTCACTCCCTCCGCCTGCCACGGCGGAACAGTGGTCTCAGCTTCCACCGCTGGACCACCTGCTGAACTGGGCAATGGAACTCCAGGACGGAAACCTGACCCTGTTGGCCAACCCCAGGCTGCTGCCGGACCACCCCTTGTTACGGGAAGACCGGTTGCAGCACCACCTGTTGCAGCAACACCACCAAATCTTCGAACTCATGTTGCTGGCACTCAGCGAGCGGCAACTGCAGCATGGAATCGCTGATGGGTACCGCCCGACGGCGCCGCTCGGCAGCACCCTCCCCTCATCCGGACGGATCGAAATCTCGCAAGGGCACTACCGAATCGGCGCCAAGGAAAATCCGGCCGCCTACGACAACGAATTGCCGCCTCAAATAGTGGAGTTGAGCGGCTTCCGGATCGCGCCCCGGCCTATTTCAAACGCTGAATTCCTCTGCTTTCTGGAACAAGGCGGCTATTCCGAACGTGGGTTCTGGTCAGAAGCGGGTTGGAACTGGCTCCAGGCCACGGGGACCGAATACCCCCGCCGCTGGTGCCGAGACAATGCCGGAGCATGGTTTGGGATCGGCTTAAACGGACCCTTCGACCTGGCGCCGGACGCCCCCCTTCAGGGGATAAGTCAATTTGAGGCAGAGGCCTTTGCCGGCTGGGCGGATTCTCTCGGCGGGGAACTGCAGGGGGCGGTCCTGCAACACGAGTATCAATGGGAGGTGGCGATCCGCACCCAGGCGCTTTCCGAGTTCGGACAGGTGTGGGAATGGTGCTCCAACCCATTCCATCCCTATACCGGTTTTCAACCCTCGCCGGATGGCTTGGGGAGCACCGATCGATTCGATCCCGAGCAGATCACCCTGCGCGGCGCCAGCCTCCATACCCAGCGCTCCCTGCGACGCCCCAGCTTTCGCAATCATGCCCCGCCGGGCAGCAACCATCTGTTTGCCGGCGGCCGGCTGGTGTTCCCTCCAGATTAAGAAAGCTATTTCCCGGAACCGCCCGCCGCACTGCCGCCTTGAGCCTGCCCGCTCATTGCAGGCTGGATCGAAACCAGTTCTATATCGAAAATCAAAGCGGTATTGGGGGGGATGCCCGGCGGCATGCCTTCGGCGCCGTAGGCAAGATCCGACGGCACGAAAATGCGCCACTTGCTGCCCGGCTTCATCTTCGTGAGGGCCTCACGAAAACCCGGGATCACCTGCTCGGGGCGGAAGTTGATAGGCGCATCCCCGTGACGATGAGAACTGTCGAACTCCCGCCCGTCGATGAAGGTGCCCCGATAGTGAACCGCGACCGTGTCGCTCAGGCCCGGCGGGTTCCCTTTGCCGGACTGCAACTCTGCATACTGCAAACCGCTGGGCAGCGTCACCACCCCCGGCTCGCTTTTATTCTTTTCCAGGAATTTTTTTCCTTCTTCCAGATTGCGCTTCGCCTTCTCCTTACGAGCATCGACGATCGCCTGTTTGCCCTCGGTGATGGCGGCGGTCATCTCTTCCTCCGTCATGCGGGCGGGACGACCGTTCATCGCATCGTCAATCGAGGCGCTCAGCATGGCTGTATCCATCTTGACCGGTTGCTGTTTCAGTTGCCGTGCAAAGGTGTAACCGATGGCATAGCTGAAACGCTGCTCCAGGGTTTGGGGCTCCTCGGCCCAGGAGGAAAAAACCACGCCCGAAAGAAGCAAAAAAATCAAACCGCGCAAGAACATAGTCATAACCATTCCTTATGTGAATCGAACAAAAAAGCGGTACGGGACGAATCAGGTTCGGGCTCCGGACGCTTCCATAAAAGAACAATATTCCTAAAACAAAACAAAGAGTTAAACGCCTTCACAATTTCCCGGTTTGGTGCTTGGCAGGCCTTCATTTCCCTCCTATCCTTTTTATGAGAGGGTAAATTATGATGATCAAATCAATCAGCGGATCGGCTTTACAAGGGATCCAGCGAGGTCTTCAGGGGATTCGCCGCAACGCCGGCGAAATCGCCTCTGCCCGCCAGATGCGGGGCACGACCGCCGATACCGTTGATCTTACCCGCGCACTGGTGGAGATGAAACAGACCAGTTATCAGACCACCGCATCGGTGAAGGTTCTTCGCACTGCCGACCAGATGATCGGAACGCTGCTGGACGTAAAGGCCTAACAGGCCTGTTACAAACATCCGACCGCTCGCCAACCGAGCGGTTCCATTGCTCATACAAACCGTAGGGATAGATCCACGGCGATCACGTCCTTGGTCAACCCCCCGACCGAGATATCATCGACCCCGGTTTCCGCGATGGCACGCACCCCTTCCAGCGTCACCCCACCCGATGCCTCCAGGCGGGCGCGCCCGGCGGTGATCGCCACCGCCTCCCTGAGTCGATCCAGATCGAAGTTATCCAACAGAATCCGGCATGCTCCCGCGGCGAGTGCCTCTTTCAAAGCGGGAATATCTTCGACCTCCACTTCGACCTCGAGATCCGGTGCGGATTTTTCCGCCGCCACGAAAGCGGCGGTTATGGAGCCCGCCGCCTCGATGTGATTCTCCTTGATCAGGATTGCGTCATACAATCCAAACCGATGGTTGTGTCCGCCGCCGCAGACTACTGCATATTTCTGTTGGACCCGGAGACCGGGCAGGGTCTTACGGGTATCGAGAATTCGCGCCCCGGTGCCGTGTACCGCCTCGGCGTAGACATGCACCCGGGTGGCGGTGCCGGAAAGGGTTTGGAGATAGTTGAGAGCGGTCCGTTCGGCGGTAAGTAGCGCCCGGGTATTCCCACGCAATTCGCAAATTACGCTTCCCGGTGTTACTTGCGCCCCCTCATCCACCAGCCAATGAATCTGAACGCCCGGATCCAGTTGCCGGAAGGTTTCGTCAAACCAAGGACGTCCGCAGATAATCGCAGTCTGGCGACAGATTAGATGCGCGGAAGAAACGGCTTCGGACGGTAGCAGCATTGCCGTTCGATCGCCGGAACCGACATCCTCGAGGAGCGCCAGACGGACCTGTTCCCTGATCTCTTCCAATGCCGGCATTTTTGCTTCCATCCTCGCCCTCCGCTTCTATCCGCCCACGGTTTCGTATTCAGCAATCGCAAAGGGAAATTGTACGGTATCACCGGTCACAACCGCCAATAAAAAAGCGCCACCGCAATCAACGGGGCGCTTTTTCAGTGACGTCTCGGATGGTGCCGAAAAGAGCGTCAGTCGGAATTTACACCATTCGCCATTTCGCCATGTTTCAGATAGTTGGCGATCGACACCAGGGCGCGGTCCATCAGCGGCTTTTCCGCCTCTTCCAGGACTACCATCTTTCCATCCCGCAAGGCATCCGCCACTACCGCAACCTCCATCTCCATCATTTTCATGCCTTTGTTGTTCACGAAGAGATGGGCCCCGCTCACCAAGCCTTTCCAAGCCAGCTTCATCCGTTTACCGGCTTGCGCACCATGCGTAATCTCCACCCAAGAACCCAACGGCAGTGAAGACGCCTGTTCCAGGAACGGGTCTTCCTCGGAAGTTGTTTCCGAAACAACCGGGGACTTCGCGGTATCACCTGCGGACTCTCCCGGCATGGCCTTCTGCCGTGCTTCCGGCTTCGGCGTTTCGGGTATCACCCGGTCGGCAACCCTCTTCCCCCGCAGACAGGCCATATGACAGGACTGCAACTCCTTGAAGAGACGAATCATCTTATGCTGATCGTAGGAAATATCGGTCAGGTTCCGGCGGAGTCCCTTCAATAACCCGGGGATCATCTGCAGCAGCTTATGGCGTTCCTCGTGATCTTTCTTCGGAACCACGCTCCATAGGAGATGGTCCAGCAGGGTGAGAGCCGCTTCCATCTCCTGGCTATCGCCCCCCTTACGCAACGCGATCAGAAGCAGAACATTTTTCCAACCGTCTTCCACAAGTTCCAGCACCACCCGCGGCGTTCCGCCATAAGACCGAATCCGTGCCGCAATTTCATTCTCAACTTGCTGTCTGGAATACTCTAACTGCTCCTTGCCGCGAACCACTTGCGCCGCCCGCTCTTCCGCCACTCTGGATGAACGCTGCTCCATCTCCAGGAACTCGTCCAACTCCTTATTCAGCTCTTCAAAAAATTCGACGTCGTTTTCGAAGCCGGAAAGCACTCTCCCGACGATCGACTCAATCTTTCCATAGAGGCCGCGCTCTGATCGATCGCCGTCATCGGACCATCCCAACGCCGCCTGCGCCAGGTTGTTCAACAAGCAGCGCGCCGGATGCAGACGCTGCCGGAAAAAATTTCCGTCAATCAGCGCCACCTTCACCATCGGAATCTGCAACCTGCCCAGCAACGCCCGCATGGCATCCGGTAGATTGTGGTCCTCCAAAATAAAATCGAACAACATGGAGATCACATCGATCACGAGTTCGTCATCCCGGCTTAGAGTGCCGGTCGCCGAAGCGCCCTGACCGATTTTCAGTTCCTTGACCAGGTAGGTCCGGAGTTCGGTGGGCGGAATCTCCTTCGATTCGGGAGAACTGTCGGAATGAAACGCGGCCATTCCCAACTGCTGAAGGTTGGAGAGCGCGGATACCAGGCGACCCGTTTCCACCACCGGGAGTTTCGTAACCATGGTTCCGGGGGCAAGAATTGCGCCACGGCGCTGATTCAGCAACTCCTCGATGGTCTTAAATAACGCCTGATCGCTGTCACCGCTTATGACCCCTCCGCCACCGGCGTCCCGCCCCCTTCCCGCAGACACGCCCTCACCGGCGGCCCCCTGGGAACGCTGCACCGCAGGAGATACAGGGTTTTTCTTCACCCGCGGCGTCAGCTTCGGAAGAATCCCGGCCCGCGCCAATACGTCATTAATTCCGTCGTACATGCCGCCGAGATACGCCATAACCTCGCGGTCAAACATCTTATAGACAACCAGCTTGACCGGAAGCTCTATCTCCAGATTCGACAATGCATGCCGGAACGCGTCACAGATAATGGCGGGAGCTAGGGGGTTGCTGTTTTGATCTACGTGTTTGCCGTGCGCCAAGCTGCCGAACCGCTGCTCAAGCGCGTAGATTTCGCGATAGTAGCGGTTTTCGGTTTTTGCGATCATGTTCGCGATCGCCAATGTCTCTTCCAGCACATCATCCTCGACCAGCGAGAGGTTTTCGTAATCCTCTCCGGCTTCCATACCCTTGGCCAAAGATACATCGCCTAACTGCCAAAAGCCGTCAAAGACTTGCAACACCTTGCGTTGGCAGTTGGATTCTATATGTTCCCGCTCCCTGCGGATCACCCGCATCGCCTCGAAGCAAGCAAGCTGCAATCCATCGCTATCCTTCTGATTGGACAGCTCGAACAGGGTGTCATCCAGTTTCTCGAACATCCCCTCCAGCAACTGCGGCAACATCCAGGCGGCCACCTGGCGGCAACTTTCTATGATGCGCTTCTCCTCCTCATTCAGAAGGATCCGGCGGCCACCCCGGTTGGCATCGGAAAAGGAGAGGATATTGTCCCGCTGTTTCATAGGGTCTCGAGCTCGATCGGAATAGGAATGAATTTCACCCACATTTCTTTTGGGGGAATTTCGCCGATTCCCACCCAATTATCTACTTTAGTAGCGGGATAAATAACCGCCGTGAGACGAATCACAATTCCCGATGATGGCAAATACAGGGGGCTGAGCAGCATTATAAAACGTGAACGTCTACCCACTCTACAGGCGGAGATATCGTTGCTGCACGCCTGTTCCGACCCAGCCCATTCGGCACCGAAAACCGCTTTTCCAATATGGGTTGCCTCGTGTATGTTCTGAGCTGTGGGGAACTTATTGAAACATCTCGGTTCGTCTTTGCTGGATAGCATACGTGATCTGGCGCCGATTTTGGTTGTGATTGCATTTTTTCAGCTGGTAGTGCTCAGGCAACCGCTCCCGAACCTGCCCCAGCTTATCAGCGGCGCCCTGCTGGTGGTCATCGGGCTGACCCTGTTCATCCATGGCCTGAAAACCGGACTGTTCCCCCTCGGAGAGGCGATGGCATTTAACTTCGCCGGGAAAGGCAGCCTCTCCTGGCTGCTGGCGTTCTCGTTTGCGCTCGGGTTCGGGACCACCGTTGCGGAACCGGCCCTGATCGCCATCGCCGACGAGGCGGCCCAGATCGCGGCGGCCGGGGGGATGATCACGGCCACGGAAAGCGCGGCCCATCAATATGCGCTGGGCCTACGGCTTACGGTCGCGGTTTCGGTGGGAGTGGCGATCATGATCGGTGTCCTTCGGATCATCAAAGGCTGGCCGGTACAATATCTGATCATGGGCGGCTACCTCGGGGTCGTGATTATGACCGCATTCGCACCACCGGAAATCATCGGCATCGCTTACGATTCCGGCGGCGTCACTACCTCCACCATTACCGTACCGCTGGTAACCGCACTCGGAGTGGGCCTGGCCGTCAGTATTCAGGGCCGCAACCCCCTGACGGACGGCTTTGGCCTGATCGCGTTCGCGTCGCTCACCCCGATAATCTTCGTTATGGGGTACGGAATGCTGCTATGAACTGGCTGATCTCCTTTCTCCACACCACGGTAATGACGCTTCGGGACGTCTTGCCGATCGCGATCATCCTGTTCGGATTTCAGATCTTCGTATTGCGTCGCCCGATCTCCAACCTGCGGGAGGTGTTGACCGGTTTTGCCCTGGTGCTGGTGGGATTGATGTTCTTCCTGCAGGGACTCGAGCAGACACTCTTTCCTCTCGGCAGATTGATGGCGGAGCAACTCACTTCCCACGATTTTCTAGGACCGCAAACGCAACATCATGTTGGACATTATCTGTGGCTGTATCTGTTTGCCGCCGCCATCGGTTTCTCCACCACCATCGCGGAGCCAGCCCTGATCGCGGTCGCCCTCAAAGCCAACCAGGTCTCCGGCGGCGCAGTCGGCGCCCGCGGTCTGCGGATTGCCGTGGCGATCGGGGTTGCCATAGGGATCGTCCTGGGCACCAGCCGCATTATCACCGGCGTTCCGCTCCACTACTACATCATCGCCGGCTATGTGATCGTGATCATCCAGACCCACTATTGTCCCAAGCCGATCATCGCCCTGGCCTATGACTCGGGGGGCGTCACTACCTCCACCGTAACAGTACCGCTGGTGGCGGCGCTGGGACTCGGACTGGCCGCCGCCATTCCAGGCCGCAATCCGCTGCTGGACGGTTTCGGACTGATCGCGTTTGCCAGTCTGTTTCCGATCATGAGCGTCATGGGTTACGCCCAACTCAGCAACTGGTATTACAGGCGGTCTCGCAAAGACCCGCCCAATCATCAAGGGGATTCATCATGCACTTCAAATTGATCATTACTTTGGTCGAAGACAGCAAGACCAACGCCGTGCTCGATGCAGCGCGTGAGGCCGGCGCCACCGGGTCCACCGTCATCAATCAGGCACGCGGAGAGGGCCTGAACAAAACCAAGACCTTTTTCGGTCTTAGTCTTGAGACTCAACGGGATGCGGTTCTGCTGCTGGTGGAAGAACATTTAAGCAGACAAATTCTGGAAACCATCGCGGAGGTCGGAGAGTTTGACGCCAAACCGGGCACCGGCATCGCCTTTCAGATCGACGTGGAGGACGCGGTCGGGATCAGCCATCAAATCAAAACGTTGGCAAGCAGGGTGGAGGAAAAGATATGAACAACAAACAATTAGTTCGGGTTCGTGATGTCATGAAGCCGGAATTCGACATGGTGGACGGTATGGATACCGTGGAACATGCACTACGCACCATGGCCCATGTAGAAACCAAATCGTTGATTGTGCGCAAACGCCATGACGACGATGAATACGCCATGGTGATGCTCTCCGATATTGCGCGTGAAGTGCTGGCCAAGGATCGCGCACCGAACCGGGTCAACATCTACGAGGTCATGTCCAAACCGGTGATCACCGTCGATCCGGAAATGGATATCCGCTATTGCGCGCGTCTGTTTTCGCGGTTCGACCTGTCACGCGCACCGGTGGTGCAAGACCGGGAGGTAATCGGCATTATCAGTTTTACCGACATGGTCATGAAGGGGTTACTGAAACAGTGATACCGGATCGCAGCGGGTGGCTGAAAAGCGCCCGTCAATGTCTTTCCCCCAATCGGGACGAACGCCCACCGGGCGTTGCGGTCGATCTGCTGGTGATTCACAACATCAGCCTGCCTCCGGGGGAATTCGGCGGGCCCTGGATCGACCGGCTGTTCACGAACTGCCTGGAACCGGAGGCCCACCCCTATTTCCAGGAACTGGTCGGACTCAGGGTTTCCGCGCATCTGCTGATTCTGCGGGACGGCTCGCTGATCCAGTACGTGCCGTTTCATCAGCGCGCCTGGCATGCAGGCGCCTCCCGCTTCGGGGACCGGGAACAGTGCAACGACTTCTCCATCGGTATCGAACTGGAAGGCACGGACGACACCCCATATACCGACGCCCAATACCAAGCTCTGGCACAAGCAACTCGGGAGATCATGGCGCTGTACCCCGCCATCACACCGGAACGTATCCGAGGCCACGACGACATCGCGCCGGGGCGCAAAAGCGATCCCGGTCCCTCCTTCGATTGGTTCCGTTTCCGTCGTTTACTTACAACGGACGAATGACCCGCTTGCATCTTTAATCAGGATACCCGAAACTTTCCCTGCCATGACTCTCATTGCCATCCTGCTGGCCCTGGTTGCGGAACGATTCCTGCTGGAACAGGAGAGCTTTCGACGCTTTGACTGGTTCGCCGGCTACCTGACCTGGCTCCGGCATCAAAGCTGGGGGGAGTGGCTGACCGACGGAATCACGGGGATCATTGCCGTGCTGTTTCCTCCGCTCCTGGCGGTAGGGCTGCTACAGTGGGCGCTCTACGATCTGCTGTTCGGAATTCCCGGGCTCGTATTCGCAACCCTCCTGCTGACCTACTGCCTCGGCCCAAAGGATCTGGATCGGCAAGTGAGCGACTTTGTCGCCGCCTGGGATGCGGGCGAGGAAACTGAAGCGCGCACCATCGCAGCGGATCTCGCTCCGGAAGATACGGGTGACTACGGGCAGGACCTGGCACGGGGTATCGTGGGACAGGCCTGCAATCGAATCTTCGCCGTGCCCTTCTGGTTCATCCTGCTCGGTCCGCTGGGAGCACTCCTCTATCGCCTCGCACACAATCTCCAATCGATCACCGCCGACGAGGAGGAGTTCGGTTCGGAATTTCATGCCGGCCTGCAACGACTGCTGGAGATTCTGAATTGGCTGCCTGCCCGCTTGGCGGCGGCCGGCTACGCCCTGGCGGGCGATTTCCACGATGCGGTAATGGCCTGGCGCAGCGCGGAGTCGCCGGAATCGGACAGCGCGGCGGCGAACCGCAGCTCCGCCACCCTGGTCGCCGAGGTAGGCGTAGCGGCGCTCGGAATGGAGACACTCGCACGGGAAGAGCCGCAACCGGAACATCTCCCGGTACATCTTGCCCAATCCGCTCTCGGACTGGTGTGGCGCTCCGTCCTTATCTGGCTGGCGGTACTGATACTCATTACCCTTTCCATCTGGTTCGGTTAAACCAACTCACAGCGCCGGCCGCCATTTCCGGCGGCCGTTTACTACGAATAAAAAAGCGACCGTCGAACCGTTCGCTGCAAGGAGCTCGCAATGACCCGGGAAACGCCCCCTCTCTCTGATGCCGCGCTGGATATCCTTTTCAATGAGGCGCGCAGTTTCAGCTACTGGCAGGACCGGCCGGTATCGGATGAACAGCTGGGGCAGCTCTACGAGCTGCTGAAATGGGGACCCACCGCCGCCAACAGTACCCCGGCACGGATTCTGTTCATCAAGAGCGGGGAGGCCAAGGCGCGGCTCAAACCCTGCCTGGACGCAGGCAATGTAGAAAAATCGATGAGCGCGCCGGTGGTGGCGGTGATCGCTATGGACCTGGAGTTCTACGAGCGGTTACCGTTCCTGTTTCCCCACACCGACGCCCGCTCCTGGTTTGCCGGCAAACCCGAAAAGATTTTGGACAGCGCCAATCTCAACACCGCGCTCCAGGGGGCCTACCTGATCCTGGCCGCCCGCAGCCTCGGGCTGGACTGTGGACCCATGTCCGGCTTCGATAACGCCGCGCTGGATGCGGAGTTCTTCCCGGACGGCAAGGTGAAATCTCTGTTTCTCTGCGCCCTGGGTTACGGCGACCGCAGCAAGCTGCATCCGCGCGGGCCGCGGCTGGCGTTTGAAGAGGTGTGCGAGATCTTATAGTTCTGTAAACAACTCTAGCAGTTTGCAGTCGTAGACTTCTCAAACAGTGCATCCAGCAGCAACAGTGCCACCCCGACACAGATGGCCGAGTCCGCCACATTGAAGGCGGGCCAGTGCCAGCTGCCGTAATAGACATCGATAAAGTCGATGACGTAACCATGGATCAAGCGGTCGATCAGGTTACCCACCGCGCCGCCGATGACCAGACTCAACGACAGCGCGGTTCGCCATTCGCCCCGCCCCAGTCGCCGCAGCCAGGCCGCCAGCACCAGCGTCACCACCAGCGCCACGACGATAAAAAAAGCGCGCTGCCAACCGTCCTGGTCGCTGAGAAAGCTGAACGCCGCCCCCTGATTGTGGGCCAGGGTAAAGTTCAGAAACGGCAGCAATTCGACACTCTCGGACAGGGAGAAGCGCGCCGCGATCAGTTGTTTGGTGTACTGATCCAGCCCCACCACCGAGAACGAAAGCCAGAGCCAACGCAACATCTCAGGCGAATCCCCGTGCTTCACCGGGCCCGGTCACGTTCTCCACGCAACGACCGCACAGTTCCGGATGTTCGGAGTGTGTCCCCACGTCCTCCCGATGGTGCCAACAGCGGACACACTTTTGATGGGGTGACGGGATCACCCGCACCGCCAAACCCGCCAGACCGGTGGCGGCCGCCTCCGCCGGACGCTCCGCGAACGGATGCAGCCGGGCGTCCGAGGTAATCAGCACGAAACGCAGTTCATCCTGCAGCCGGGCCAGGATCTCTCGCAGTTCCTCTTCGCAGTAGAGCTCCACCTCCGCATCCAGGGAGGATCCGATCACCCCCTCCTTGCGCGCCAGCTCCAGTTGCCGGCTTACCTCGGTACGGATCGCGAGCGCCCGGTCCCAGAACGTCCGCCCCAGCGGGGCATCCGCATCCAGCGCAAACAGTCCCTGGTACCAGGTATCGGCAAACACGGTTGTGTCATGCCGCCCCGGGAGATGGGACCAGATCTCGTCTGCGGTAAAACTGAGGATCGGGGCCAGCCAGCGCACCATGGCCTCGGCAATGTGATACATCGCGGTCTGGCAAGAGCGCCGCGCCCGGCTGTCGGCCGGGGTGGTGTACTGCCGGTCCTTGATCACATCCAGATAGAACCCACCCATCTCGGTGACGCAGAAGTTGTGGATCTTCTGGTAGATGAGATGAAAGCTGTAGTCGCGATAGGCCTGGATGATCTCCTCCTGGAGCAGCAGCGCCCGATCCACCGCCCAGCGATCCAGCGCCAACATCTCTTCCGGCGCAATTTGATTCCGTTCCGGATCGAAGCCGTGCAGATTGGCCAACAGGAAGCGCACCGTGTTACGGATGCGCCGGTAGGCGTCGGAGGTGCGCTTCAGGATCTCATTGGAGACGCTGATCTCTCCGCGATAGTCGGTGGCCGCCACCCAGAGCCGGATAATGTCGGCCCCGAGGGTTTTCATCACTTGCTGCGGCGCCACCACGTTGCCGAGGGATTTGGACATCTTGTGCCCCTCGGCGTCCACGGTGAAGCCGTGGGTCAACACCTCCCGGTAGGGGGCGCAGTCGTTCATCGCCACCGAGGTCATCAGGGAGGACTGAAACCAGCCGCGGTGCTGATCCGAACCCTCCAGATAGAGGTCCGCCGGGAAGCTCAACCCTTCCCGCTGTTCCAGCACGCAGGCGTGGGTGACCCCGGAGTCGAACCAGACATCCAGGGTATCGGATACCTTTTCATAATGAGCGGCATCCGCGCCCAGCAGCTCCTCCGGTTCCAGATCGAACCAGGCCTGGATACCGCTCCGCTCGACCCGCTTCGCCACCTCTTCGATCAGGCGCTGGGTCTCCGGATGCGGTTCACCGCTGGTCTGGTGCACGAACAGCGTGATCGGAACCCCCCAGGTGCGCTGACGGGAGATACACCAGTCGGGACGGTTCTCCACCATCCCCTCGATGCGGGCGCGCCCCCAATCCGGCATCCACTGCACGTCACCGATCTCCCGCAGGGCGGATTCGCGCAGACCGTTCTCTTCCATGCTGATGAACCATTGCGGGGTGGCGCGGAAGATGATGGGGGTCTTGTGACGCCAGCAGCAGGGGTAGCTATGTGTGAGACGCGCCTCCTGTACCAACGCACCCTTCGCCTTCAACACCTCGATCACCTTTTCGTTGGCGGCAAACACGTGCTCGCCGGCGAACAGCTCGGTCCCTTCCACGAACCGGCCGTCGCCTCCCACCGGGTTGTCCACCGGCAGGTCGTAGCGCTGACCGACCATGTAGTCTTCCAGACCGTGGCCGGGCGCGGTATGCACCGCCCCGGTGCCGGCGTCCAGGGTTACATGCTCGCCCAGGATGACGGGCACCTCACGCTTGTAGAAACAGTGTTGCAGCTTCAGCCCCTCGAACGCATCGCCGCGGCCGTAGGCGATCACCCGATACTCCTCGATGCCCCAGCGCGCCATGGTCTGTTTGAGCAATCCCTCCGCCAGCAGCAGCCGCTCCTTGCCGTGCGGCCCGTCGCACTGCACCACCGCATACTCCAGGGCGGGGTTCAGCGCCACCGCCTGGTTGGCGGGCAGGGTCCATGGGGTGGTGGTCCAGATCACCACCGACATCGGCCCTTCTCCGTGATCGCCGGGGATGGAGTGACAGCGGGCCAGCAGCGCCTCTTCATCCAGCACCTGGAAGCGGACGTCGATGGCGAACGACTCCTTATCCTTATATTCCACCTCCGCCTCGGCCAGGGCGGAGCCGCAGTCGGTGCACCAGTGCACCGGCTTGTAGCCCTTCACCACGTGACCGTTCTTCACGATACGCCCGAGCGCCCGGATGATGTCCGCCTCGAAGCGGAAATCCATGGTCAGGTACGGATTGTCCCACTCTCCCAATACCCCCAGCCGTTTGAAATCGACCCGCTGCTTCTCCACCTGTTTGGCGGCGTAGTCGCGGCACGCCTGGCGGAACTGGGCCGGGGTCACCTTGTGACCCGGCTTGCCTACCTTCTTCTCCACCTGCAGTTCGATCGGCAGGCCGTGGCAGTCCCAACCCGGCACGTAGGGTGCGTCGAAGCCGTCCAGGGTGCGGCTCTTGACGATGATATCCTTGAGCACCTTGTTGACCGCATGTCCGATGTGAATCTCGCCGTTGGCGTAGGGTGGGCCGTCGTGCAGGATGAACTTCGGCCGCCCGGCGCAGGCCGCGCGGATCTTCTGATACAGCCCGGACTGCTCCCAGTGCGCGAGCATCTCCGGCTCCCGCTGAGCCAGGTTGCCCTTCATCGGAAAGGTGGTGGTGGGAAGATTGAGTGTCTCTTTGTAATCGGTCACGGCTTGCTTCTTAATCTTTCTGATCTAGTCACGATATTTCATTTATCCGCAAAAAACTTCCTTGCATCCGCGGCATCCTGTTGGATCTGCCGCCGCAGTTCCTCGAAGGAGTCGAAGCGTTGTTCCGCCCGCAGCTTCCGGCAAAACTCCACCTCTACATGCGCTCCGTAGATAGTGCCTGAGAAATCGAACAGGTGCACCTCCAGCAGGGTCCGGCCCTCCCCCGCCACGGTCGGCCGCACCCCGATGTTGGCCACCGCCGGCAATGCCTCGTCCCCCAGACCGTATACCAACACCGCATAAACCCCCTGCAACGGACTTACCCGGCGATGCAGATCGATGTTGGCGGTGGGGAAACCGATGGCGCGCCCCCGCTTGTCACCGTGCGACACCCGGCCGCAGATGCGGTAGGGTCGGCCCAGGTAGTGCGCCGCACCCTCCAGGTCGCCCTCAGCGAGCGCCTCCCGGATACGGGTGCTACTGACCCGTTCGTCACCCACCAGAAAGGCGTTGATATCTTCTACCCCGAAGCCATGCGCCCGGCCTGCCTCGCGCAGCAACCCGATATCCCCGGTTCGTCCCTTACCGAAACGGAAATCGTCGCCCACGAACAGATAGCGTACGCCGAGACCCTGCACCAGCAGTTCCCGGACGAACTCGTCAGCCGGCAAGGCGGCCAGTTTCGGACCGAATTCCAGGATCACCACCCGGTCGATCCCGGCATCCCGCAACGCCCCCAATTTCTCCCGCATACGGGTCAGGCGGGCCGGCGCCGCCTGGGGCGCGAAATACTCCTGCGGCTGGGGCTCGAAGGTGATTACGGTGGCGGGCAATCCCAGCTCAGCGCCCTTCTCCCGCAGATGCCGGAACACCGCCTGATGGCCGAGGTGTACCCCATCGAAATTGCCGATGGTGGCGACACACCCCCGGTGTTCGGGACGCAGGTTGTGGAGACCTCGGACGATTTGCATCAGCTTCGGCGTAGCAACGGGATCGATGAAAACCGCCGATTATATGCCAACCATCGCAACAAATCCCTTTTCGCGCTCGGATCAGCCGTGTTGGAAATGGCGCAACCGGATTCCCAGCGCCAGCAAGCTCGCGAAATAGGCCGCCATCCCGGCCAGAATCCATCCCACAAGCTGTACCGTCCGCTCCCACCTCCCCAGTTGCAGCCACCCCGCAAGGCCGTCGCCTCCCCACCACAACACCCCGCCCATCACCGCACAGGCAATCAGCGCCCGCAGGAGCAGGGAGCCCCAGCCGGACCGCGGCCGGTACACCTCGCTCCGCCGCAACCCACGGAACAGCAGAGAGGCGTTCAACCAGGCCGCCAGCGAGGTGGCCAGCGCCAGACCGGCGTGCGCCAGCGGAAAGACCAGGATGATATTGAGCACCATGTTGGTCAGCATGGCGATGACCGCAAAACGAACCGGGGTCCGGGTGTCCTGGCGGGCGTAATAGCCCGGCGCCAGCACCTTGATGGCGATAAAGGGCACCAGTCCGAAGGAGTAGGCCATCAGGCTGCGCTGCGACATTGCCACGTCGTTGGCGTCGAATACCCGGGATTGAAACAGGGTGGCGATCATCGGACCCGCCAGCAACAACAACCCCACCGCCGCCGGCATCCCCAGCAACAACACCCAGCGCAACGCCCAATCGAGGGTGCGTGAAAACTCTTCCGGCGATTCCGCGGCGTGCTTGTGCGAAAGACTGGGCAGAATCACGGTCCCCAGAGCCACCCCCAAAATACCGACCGGAAACTCCACCAGCCGATCCGAATAGTAAAGCCAGGAGATGGAGCCACTCACCAGAAACGAGGCGATCAGGGTATCCAGCAACAGATTGAGCTGGGTGACGGAGGCGCCGAACAGCGCCGGCATCATCAGTTTCAGGATGCGCCGCACCCCCTCGTCCCGGTACCCCCAGTGGAGTCGGGGCACCAGACGAATGCTTCGCAGAAACGGCTGCTGAAACAGGTACTGGACAATCCCGGCGATCAGCACCCCCCAGGCCAGCGCCATAATCGGCTCCGCCATCCAGGGAGTCAGCCACAGGGCGGCGGCGATCAGGCAGAGATTCAGCAGTACCGGAGTGAAGGCCGGCACCCCGAAGCGACCGAAAGTGTTGAGAATCCCCCCGGTGAACGCCGTGAGGGAGATAAAAAGCAGATAGGGAAAGGTGAGCCGCAGCATCTCTGCGGTCAGCTGAAGCTTGCCTTCATCCCCCCAGAAACCGGGCGCGAAAATCGTCACCACGAACGGCGCGGCCAGCACCCCGAGCAGCGTGACCGCCAGCAACACCCCGGCGAGGGTCCCGGCTACGTGATTGACGAACAGCCGCAGCTCCTCGAAGCTCCGTTTGGTCTTATATTCCGTCAGCACCGGGACGAAGGCGGCGGCAAACGCCCCTTCGACGAACAGCCGGCGGAAAAAATTGGGAATCCGGAAAGCGACGAAAAAGGCGTCGGTAAAGGCATTGGCGCCGAACACATGGGCCAGCACCAAATCCCGGACAAAACCGGAGATCCGGGAAAGAAAGGTGTTCCCACCGACCTTGGCCAGCGATGTAGAGAGGGATGCCAGCGTCGCCTCCTGGGGGAGTCAGCAAATTTGTGATTATAAAGCCTTTTTCAGGGCAACGGAGCCATGGCGGCCACATCATTAATCCGGCCCGGCCACCGCACGCCGGAGGCCGCATCCCGCCGGGCGGATCCCCGCACCGCCCCTCGCGTGATTGGTTGACAAACAGCGGCCAAACCCGCAGAATACCGCGCTCGTTATAGCTTTAACCCGGTTTTTTCAGGAGATCTACCTTGGCCAATTCATCTCAAGCCCGCAAGCGTGCGCGCCAGGCCGAAAAGCATCGTCAGCACAATGCTGCCCGCCGCAGCACCATGCGCACCAGCATCAAGAGCGTGGTGAAGGCCATTGATACGGGCGACAAAGAGAACGCCTCCCAGGCGTTCCAGAAAGCGGTTCCCGTGATCGATCGTTCGGTACGTGACGGTCTGATCCACAAAAACAAGGCTGCTCGCCACAAGAGCCGTCTTAATGCGCAGATCAAGGCGTTGTGATCCAAGCCCTGCGCACCCCCCAAAAACCGGCCACAAGCCGGTTTTTTTCTGCCTGTCGTTTGGGGTGTCGGCATTTGGTTTCGCGGTTGGCCTATTGGGCTTTTCGCGTATAGGCCAAGGGGTTCAGGGGCGCAACACCCAAGTACCCCGCATCTTTTGTTTACCGCGAAGCTGAAAAGACCGCCCCCTACCCGTTGACGCAGCCGAGCACCGCAGGGATTTCCGGATCAGCCCGCAGGGGCGCCGCATGGACGCGGCGCCTCCAGCGCGGGCGAGGGACCGCCCGTCGCTGGAGCCCCGGAAATTCCGAGGCGCGCAGGGTACCCCGCAGGGGCAAGGAACCGGGTGCCCTTTTCTTTCGCCCCTTTCTTTTGGGCAAGCAAAAGAAAGGGGCTTGCAGCCTGCGTAAGGAAAGAAAACAGAGAATCATGGTTGATTGGCTGCGGAACAAACTACCAGAATTAGAAAAATACCGTACGACCACGAAATTGGTTACCAACACCCAAGAAAGCCAACCCGAGAGGTTGGCTACGAAACCGGCTCCCAAACCAATAAACAAAATCACGCCAAAACCAAATTATCCCCGGGTATCGCAGTTGGCCAACCGCCGATAAAGCGGGGGCGGCAACCGACCCGCCTCCCGGGAACGCCAACCTTCACTTTCGCCTCCAGGGCAGGCGGCAATTGCCGGTCAGGAAAATTTATCCTATGCTTGTCTGGCGAACAGAATCTATATGCATACATCTGAATGGATTCGCGGCAGTCATCTCAGGGAAAAGAAGAAGATGCATCCAAACAAACTGATTGCGGTTGTGTTTCTGTTGTTAACAGGGGTTTCTGTTTCATCCCGGTCCTGGTCGGCAGACACGATTTTTCTTCCATCAAGCTTTACCGGCAATCCCACTGTTTTTCAGTCTATTTATGGCGGAGGAGACACGCCTGTCTCATCTACCAATCCGGGAGATACCTTTCGCGTTACATTTTCAGTCTCCGCGGGGGTTATTCAAATTACTACAACAACCGGATTGACCGAGGTAACCGGTTATCCGCAAGCAAACTGGACAAGCGGAACGGCCACGGAAATTGCGTTTACCGGCTCCCTTACGGACGTAAATAATGCCGCCGCCTCACTTCAATATAAGGGCAGCGCAAGCGTTTTGACCGCATCCGTGCTTGATGTCAGTGCAGGCGGTGATGCCTCCTATAATCCTGATACCGGCAGTTTCTATCAATATGTTTCAACCAGCCTGACCTGGACTGCCGCACGAAGCGCCGCGAACAGTGCGACCTTGAATGGTATGCAGGGATATTTGGCCACGGTAACCAGCGCGGATGAATTTACGTTTATCAAGGACAAAACGGAGGGCAGCCAGGCATGGCTTGGCGGCACGGACCAGACGGTAGAAGGTTATTGGCGATGGATTGACGACCCGGGTGTTCCGGCGGACGAGAGCGGCGTGTTGTTTTGGTTAGGGAATTATACTGGTACCGCTCAAAACGGCATGTATACAGATTGGAACGGCGGCGAACCAAATAATTCGGGTGATGAAGATGCCCTGCAAATTACAAGTAATGGATTATGGAATGATTTGCCTGCTAATTCCTCCAGTTTTCTTCTTCCCTATGTAATCGAATACACCCCATCCGCCTCCTCCGGAAGCCTGGCGACACTTAATATTTCGTCTGCAACCGCGCCGACGATTTTGACTTTGTCACCCGCAGACGATTCGACAACGGTCACCCTGGATGCGAATCTCGTTATGACATTCAGTGAAGCCATTATTGCCGATACCGGATATATCAGGATATACAGATCATCCGATGATACGGTTTTTGAAAGCTTTGATGTCTCTTCCAGCGGCGCGCTTACGGTTTCCGGAGATCAGGTTACAGTAAATCCGACAGGCACATTTTCCGAGTCAACCAGTTACTACGTACTAATCGATACGACCGCATTCAAGTCTGTCGATGACGGAGCCTATTTTTCCGGTATCAGCGGTCCTGCAACCTATAATTTTACCACCCTCAGCGCCCCGACCTTGTCTTCCAGCAGCCCCTCTGACGATGCAACGGATATTTCCATAAATACCAATATTGTTTTGAACTTCTCCGATACTGTCGATGCAGAAACGGGAAATATCGAAATTCATCGAACTTCGGATAGCGCTCTTGTCGAAGCCATAGCTGTTGGTTCAGCGCAGGTGACAGGCTCCGGAACCAGCACCATCACCATCGATCCATCATCCAGCCTCGATCCCGCCACAGAGTATTATGTTTTGATTGATGCCACGGCGTTTGACAGCACGGCGGGCTTGAGTTTTGCCGGCATTTCCGATTCTACCGCCTTAAGCTTTACAACCTCCGCTGACGTGACATCACCAACGATGGTAATCACGGCGGCCGGGGTATCAGATGGGGGCACCTCCGATGACGCCTCTCTCAGCATCACTTTCACGGCGAGCGAGCCGACATCGGATTTTGATGCAACCGATATAACCGTAACCAACGGTACAATCAGTAACTTTTCTGCCACATCAACCACAGTATATACAGCGACCTTTACCCCGCAATCTGCCGGCGCAACCACCATAGATGTTGCGGCCGGAGTATTTCATGACGCGGCTGATAACGGCAATATCGCCGCCGATCAATTCAATTGGACGTACGGCAACGACCCGACACAAAAAGCCGATGTGGTTGACAGCATAAAGGCGATGTCAAATATGGCGGGGCGGTTTGCAGGAACGAGCATGCACGCCGTCAGCAGGCGCATGAGCTGGTTGAATCAGCACAGAAATTCAACGGAAAAATCCCGTCAGGGCATTAAATTTTCCTTTGTTAATCCCTATCTGAACAGTTACTTCAATGGTACTTCGGTTGATTTACCGGGCTTGTTGCTGGCCTCTGATTCTAACGCAGACAACAGTATGCGCGATTACGGAATCGTACTGGCGATGGAACAAGCCCGCGAGAAATTCGGAACAGTCAATCTGAATCCGACCGCGGGAACCGTCGTCGGAAACTGGTCTCTGTGGACCGAAGGCAATATCACGATCGGAAAGGCGGATGGTTCTTCCGGATCCGAGCTGGAATCAAAGAGTTTCGCCATTACCGCGGGCATGGATCACCCCGTCGGAGAGGACGGTTTGTTCGGCATATCTCTGACTTACGGCCAGGATGAGGTCGATATAGGCAATGCCGGCAGCAATCTTGATTCTGATAATTACGCGCTTTCGGCTTACGGTTATTTCGAACCTGAAGACATGCCGCTGATGGAGGCCATTGTCGGCCTGGGCAAGATGAAAATCGACACGCTACGCGTCGACGGATCACAGAATCTGCGTGGCGACAGGGATGCCGACATCCTGTTTGGCTCATACTCCGTGCGCAAGGATACGCTGAACTATCGGGACTTCAGCTTAAGTCCTTATGCCAGACTGGAAGGAGCATACATTCGTCTTGATGATTATGCCGAATCCGGCGGCAGTTTGGCGCTGGCATACGATGAGCAGACCGTGAAACAGGCCATGTTGTTTGTCGGTGTTGAATTTATGTCGCAACGGTTCTACTCGGGAGGCAATCTGCGCCCGTTCGGCAAAATCGAATACGGCCTGAACCTTACCGGTGATTCCAATGCCGATATGCACTATGTCGGCGATACGACCAGCTACCGTCTTGTTTTAGATAAAGATGCGACATCGCACTGGCTGTTCCAAATCGGCGCCGACTATCAGATCAAGGATGACTTGAATGTAAGTTTCTCCTATGACCGTTCAGAAGCGGTGGGGTCCGGTCATTCTGATACGCTTAGATTGGAATTCAATCTTAAGTTGTAACACCCCCCATAGGCAGCTTAAGGGAGCCGGTTTCGACCGGCTCTTTTTTTGTTTCCCGGATCCCGGTACCGGGTCAAGTCCGGCCCAGGTTCTGCGCCGTTGCGACCACGGGGTTTGCAAAAGGCGATCACACCAAAACCAGATTATCCCGGTGGATCAACTCCTCCTCATCCAGATATCCCAGAATCTCCCGAATCCGCCCGCTGGGCTGTCCCTTGATCCGGCCGGTCTCCTGGGCATCGTAGTTGACCAGCCCCCGCGCGATCTCATTGCCCTGTTCATCGACACAGGAGACCACCTCGCCGCGGGCGAAACTGCCGCTCACCGCTTTCACGCCCACCGCCAGAAGACTGCTCCCGCGCTCCCGCAACACCCGTACGGCGCCCGCATCCAGCACCAGTTGCCCGCGTACCCGCAGATGTCCGGCCAACCACTGTTTGCGCGCCGCCTCCGGTTCCTGCACCGGGGTCAGCAAGGTCCCCACCGGTTCGCCGTGAGCGATCCGATCCAGAACCTTCTCGTCGGCACCGGCCGCGATCACGGTGGCGGCGCCGGAGCGGGCAGCCAACCGGGCGGCCCGCACCTTGGTCACCATGCCGCCGCGCCCGAGCCCACCGACACTGCCGCCCGCCACCCGATCCAGGTCGGAATTGTCCACCCGCGTCTCGGAGATCAACTCGGCGTTCGGGTTGAAGCGGGGGTCACTGTCAAACACTCCCTCCTGATCGGTCAACAACACCAGCAGGTCCGCTTCAATCAGGTTCGCCACCAATGCCGCCAAGGTGTCGTTATCCCCGAAGCGCAGCTCTTCGTTGGCCACACTGTCGTTTTCGTTCACCACCGGCACCACTCCCAGCTCCAACAGAGTACGCAGGGTGCTACGGGCATTGAGATAACGTTCGCGATTGATCAGGTCGTCGTGGGTCAGCAGGATCTGGGCGGTATGCAGTCCGCGTTGCTGGAAACAGTCCTCATAGGCCCGGATCAGCCCCATCTGGCCGATCGCGGCCGCCGCCTGTAACTGGTGCAGGGTGGTGGGCCGGGTATTCCAACCCATGCGACTCATCCCCTCCGCCACCGCCCCGGAGGAGACCAGTACCAGTTCCTTGCCCGCCAATACCCAGGCGGCCATCTGTTCCACCCAACCTGCAACCCGCTCCAGCGCCAATCCCTTCCCGTCCCGGGTCAACAGGCTGCTGCCGATCTTTACCACCCAACGGGTGGTGGCGGGAATTTGTTGACGGGAAATCATGGGCGGGTCGGTGTGTTGTGTATTGGTATTAATTAAACAGTTTTAGAAGGTTCTATTGTAGACAGCAGACGGTAGGCAGCATACAGAAAAAACCAATCTCCCTGTCTCCCGTCTACTGTTTTCCTAACGGATCCCAAGGCTCCTCTTCTGTCTCTGCGGTTTCAACCGCCGGCTCCGCATCCGCCTGCTTCATCTCCTCCAACCGACTCATCAGGGCCTGAACCAGTTCCAGCGTCCCTTCGCCGTTCAGGGCGGAGATGCAGAAAAGCGGTCCCTGCCAAGCCAGCTCTTGTAGCAGCCTCTCCCGCTGCCGTGCAAGCTCATCCGGAGGCAGCAGATCGATCTTGTTCAACACCAGCCAGCGTTCCCGCTCCGTCAGCCCGGCACCGAACTTCTCCAGCTCCGCAACAATCCGGCGCACCTCGTCCACGGGATCGGCCCCTGTCTCCAGCGGCGCAATATCCACCAGATGCAGCAGCAGGCTGGTACGGCTCAGATGCTTGAGGAACTGAATACCGAGACCGGCCCCTTCCGCCGCCCCTTCGATCAGGCCGGGGATATCGGCAATCACGAAACTGCGTTCGGAACCGACGCTCACCACTCCCAGGTTCGGGTAGAGGGTGGTAAACGGATAGTCCGCCACCTTGGGCCGGGCGCTGGAGACCTTGGTAATGAAACTGGATTTGCCCGCGTTGGGCATCCCCAGCAACCCCACATCCGCCAGCAGGATCAGTTCCAGGTGCAGTTGCCGCCGCTCCCCCGGCGTCCCCGGCGAGGATTGCCGCGGAGCCCGGTTGGTGCTGCTCTTGTAGCGGGCGTTTCCGATACCGTGAAAACCGCCGCGGGCCACCAGCAACCGCTCACCGTCCCGCAGCAACTCACCGATCTCCTCTTCGGTGTCCTCGTCCCGGACCCGGGTCCCCACCGGCACCTTGATAAACAGATCCTGCCCCCCGCGTCCGGTCCGGTTCCGACCCATCCCCGACTGGCCGTGCTCCGCCCGGTGATTACGGACGTGCCGGAAATCCACCAGGGTGTTAAGTCCGGAATCCGCCACCAGATAAACGCTGCCGCCGTCCCCGCCGTCCCCGCCGTCGGGGCCGCCCTTGGGGATGTACTTCTCCCGGCGGAAACTGACACAACCGCCGCCGCCGTTGCCGGCCTCCACGCGAATACTGACTTCGTCGACAAATTTCATGGTTGTATCATCCAGAAAGCGGTTCTCATCCGAAACCCCCCGAGGGCGATCCCCGACTCAAAAATCCGACTCCGTCCCCCAGAATGCAAAAAGCCCCGTCAACTGACGAGGCCTTTGCGAAACTTTAAATAGATATGCGGCGTAATCAGGCCGGAACCACGCTCACATACTTGCGCTTCCGCGGGCCCTTCACCTCGAACTTCACCACGCCGTCCGCGGTGGCGAACAGGGTGTGGTCCTTGCCGCAGCCCACGTTGACACCGTTGTGGAACCGGGTGCCGCGCTGGCGCACGATGATATTACCGGCCCTCACCGCCTGACCGCCGTACATCTTGACGCCGAGACGTTTGGATTCTGAATCGCGGCCGTTGCGTGTACTGCCGCCTGCCTTTTTATGTGCCATGGTCTAATCCGCCTTATTTGCCTGCGCTGATCTTGGTGATTTCAAGTTCGGTATACCACTGCCGATGGCCCTGGCGCTTCAGGTGATGCTTGCGGCGCTTGAACTTGATGATCTTGACCTTCTTGCCCCGGCCATGCGCCATCACGGTGGCTGTGACCTTGCCACCCTTTACATAAGGGGTGCCGACCGTGACCTTTTCGCCGTCGGCCACCATCAGAACCTTGTCGAGTTCGACCTTGGCGCCCTCGTCCGCTCCCAGTTTTTCGACCCGTAGCTTGTCGCCCTGGGATACACGGTACTGCTTCCCGCCGGTCTGAATTACGGCATACATGTGCCAAATCTCCGTAAAAATCCGCTGGTTGGGGCACGCCCACAGGCGCACACCATTCATCAAAGAGGCGGAATTTTACCCGTCGGACAGGGCGAGGTCAATTCGCCTGACGTAAAAAACGGCCTTTTCCGGATGGGGGCACGCCGCCTCCGGCCGCCGTGAAACGCTTGACAGGGAGGGGTGTGCTCCCTAGCATGCCCTTCTCTTTAACCGGCTTACGAATCAAAGGGTTGTATGGAACTTTCCGCCGTCCGCGCGCTGGTCGCGGCAGACATGAACGCCGTGGACGGCCTGATCCTCCAGCGCCTGCGCTCGGATGTGGTGCTGATTAACCAGATCGGTCAGTATATCGTCAGCAGCGGCGGCAAGCGCCTGCGTCCGATGCTGGTGCTGCTGGCGGCCCGCGCCCTGGGCTACCAGGGGGACAAACACCTCGACCTGGCGGCGATTATCGAGTTCATCCATACCGCCACCCTGCTGCACGACGACGTGGTGGACGGCTCCGAGATGCGCCGCAGCCGGGAGACCGCCAACGCCGTGTGGGGCAACGCCGCCAGCGTGCTGGTGGGGGATTTTCTCTACTCCCGTTCCTTCGAGATGATGGTCGATATCGGCCTGATGCGGGTGATGGAGGTCCTCTCCCATGCCACCAACCGGATCGCCGAAGGGGAGGTGCTGCAACTCCTGAACTGTCACGACCCGGAGACCACCGAGCAGCAATACCGCGAGGTAATTATCCGCAAAACCGCCACCCTGTTCGAGGCCGGCACCCGGCTGGGCGGGGTCCTGTGCAACGCCACCCCGGATGAGGAGCAGGCCCTGGCCGACTACGGCCTGCATCTGGGGATCGCCTTCCAGATCATTGACGACGCCCTGGATTACAGCGACTCCTCGGCGGATATCGGCAAAAACATCGGCGACGACCTGGCGGAGGGGAAACCCACCCTGCCCCTGATCCGGGCGCTGCAGGTGGGCACCCCGGAGCAACAGCAGACCCTGCGGGAGGTGATCGAACAGGGCGGTCTGGACCGGATTGATGCGGTCAAAGCGGTGATTGATTCAACCGACGCGATCGCTTACACTGCCCGGCTTGCAGCGGAAGAGGCGGCGCTCGCCAAGGCGGCGTTGGAGGCTCTGCCCTCCTCTTCCTACCGCAGCGCGCTGGCGGCATTGGCGGACTTTTCCGTACAACGCGCCAGCTGATCGATTATCGGGGTGTAGCTCAGCCTGGTAGAGCACTGCCTTCGGGAGGCAGGGGCCGGAGGTTCGAATCCTCTCACCCCGACCAATTCTGCGGAACATTCCACCCACAGCCTGTTAACACATTCCGGTAGGTTTGTTCCTGCCGGGCATGCGCCGGAACCTCCGTGTCCACTGGAAAAGATTTCCGGCTCACTCGCTTGCTGCGCAGGCACCGCCGGGAATCACTTTATGTGATGCCTCACAATCGCTCAGGTCCGTGAAACAGAGCGACCCACCTCCATACTTGACGTCATAGCAGAACACGCGGGCAGGGATGAAACACCCCTTGAACACCGATCCTTGCCAAGCGCGACTTCGCATGGATTCCATACTCCGTTCACATGCGGCGCGCTCGCGCCGAACACATTCGGAGTTGCGATCGCCGTCGGGAAAATTCACCTCGAAACAATAGAAAGGCGACGGTTCGCTTTCCGCAAACACCGTCGGCACTGTCATCAGCAGGACCAATAAACTCGCTATTCCCGGTTTGGTATGGTTCTTCTTCCTATCGGCCATTTCATGTCTCCTGTTACGAAGCACACCACTATTGAAATAGAGGTTCGCTCCCCTGTTATTTATTAATACGACAGAAACCCTGCGGAACCACAGTAAAACAAAAGGCGGCGCAAAATGCACCGCCTTTTGTCGTCCGACAATTACAATCCGCGCGGCTAGAAGTTGTAGCCGGTCTCTTCGTGGCTGACCAGATCGAGGCCCTGGATCTCTTCCTCGTCCTCCACCCGCAATCCGATCAGGGCACCGACCACTTTCAAGATGACAAAGGTGGCGGCCGCGGTGAACAGAACGGTGGCGACCACGCCCACGAACTGCACCCACACCTGACCACCCATAGTGGTGATCCCGGCCGCCTCAGAAAACCCGAAACCGCTGAACACACCCAGTTGGGTGGAGGAGAACACCCCCGCCAGCAGGGTGCCGAGCATGCCGCCCACACCGTGTACCGGGAATACGTCCAGAGAGTCGTCGATCTTCAGCACCCGCTTGATGACCTGGGTGGCGGTAAAACAGACAGCGCCGGCCACCACACCGATAACCAGCGCCCCGCCGGGTCCCACGAAACCGGATGCCGGGGTGATGGTGCCGAGCCCGGCCACCATGCCGGTCACCGCGCCCAACGCGCTGGGTTTGCCGAATCGTTTCCATTCGATCGCGGTCCAGGTCATGGCCCCGGCCGCGGCGGAGATATGGGTGACCAACAGCGCCATGGCGGCGTTCCCGTCGGCCGCCAATGCGCTACCGCCGTTGAAGCCGAACCACCCGACCCACAGCATACCCGCGCCGGTGACGGTCATGGTCATGTTGTGCGGCGGCATGGGCGTAGTGGGAAACCCTTTGCGCGGTCCGAGCACCAGGGCCGCCACCAGGGATGCGACACCGGCGGTGATATGAACCACCGTGCCGCCCGCAAAGTCATAGAGCCCCATCTGTTGGAGCCAACCGCCGCCCCACACCCAGTGGGTGATCGGCGCGTACACCACCACCAGCCAGACGGCGCTGAACAGCAGCATGGAGGAGAACTTCATACGCTCCGCAAAACCGCCGATGATGAGCGCCGGCGTAATGATCGCGAAGGTCATCTGAAACATCATGAACAGCGATTCCGGGATATCCCCGACCAGGGTCTCGCGTCCCACCCCTGCCAGCATCGCCTTGCTGAAATCCCCGACCCAGGCGTTGCCCTCGCCGAACGCCAGACCATAGGCGAAAACCAGCCACAACAGGGAAACCACGCCGGCGATGGAAAAACACTGCATCAGCACCGAGAGTACGTTCTTGGTGCGAACCAAGCCGCCATAGAACAGGGCCAGTCCCGGCAGGGTCATAAACAGCACCAGTGCCGTCGAAACCAGGATCCATGCCGTATTCGCGCCGTTGAGCTCCGTCTCTCCGGCCATTGCCAGGCCCGGAAGCAGGGCCAGGATCCCGATTGCCACACTTTTTCTCATTTCTTTTCTCCCACGAGTTATCTCCCGCTCGTAGCGGGCTGATTATTAGAATCGTTCCCGCACGATATCGGTGCAAAACAGACGCACTCGAACGGGTTACCACAGGGCTTAAAATGGGCAATTTATGCACAAAATGAGCCATTGGCTATTACCACACATATTCAATAAGTTAGATGGATTTCGGGGTGTTCTCGGCGCACAAAACGCACAAGAATGGTGCTTTTTATTAAAAAAATGACCCGCAATAGTGCAAAAAAAAGCCGATGCACCTTTTTCAGGGCATCGGCCATAACAGACTTTTCGTCTGAAGGGGAGTCAGAATGAACAAAAAGCGTTGTTCAGACGTCACCGGAAATAGCGAAAACCGGTAACGATTCAATAGACCGGGGCAAAACAGGAAAGTTCCCGCCGTAGGCGCCCTCCGCCGGGAATTCTTGTGCTCCGTGCGAAATTTCCGTCAAAAGGGATGCAAAAAAGCCCGCTGGAATGCGGACTTACGGACTATATCGGATGTCTTTGGAGGGGGGAATTGGTGGCTACGGGTGGAATTGAACCACCGACCTACGGGTTATGAGTCCGTCGCTCTAACCGACTGAGCTACGTAGCCAGGAAGACGCGGGAATATACCGGATCGCCGCGAAAAGTGTCAAATATCCACCCATGGGGCGGGGCGGGTCTCAGGCGGCCGGAATGGTATCCCGGCGTGCCGGGCGCCATCCCGAAGCGAGAACCGGCAACCGCGCTCAGACGTTAAAGCGGAAGTGAATGACGTCCCCGTCCTGGACCACGTACTGCTTTCCTTCCAGACGCATTTTGCCCGCCTCTTTGGCCCCCTGCTCACCCCGGCAGGTGACGAAATCCTGGTAGGCGATCACCTCGGCCCGGATGAAACCACGCTCGAAATCGGTATGGATCACCCCCGCCGCCTGGGGGGCCGTGGCCCCCGCCGGGATGGTCCAGGCGCGCACCTCCTTGACCCCGGCCGTGAAGTAGGTCTCCAGGCCCAGCAGCCGATAACCGACCCGGACCACCCGATCCAGCCCCGGCTCCTCCAGACCCAGATCGGCCAGAAACTCCTTCTTCTCATCCTCTTCCAGTTCCGCGATCTCCGCCTCGATGGCGGCGCAGATCGGCACCACCTCGGAACCCTCCTGGGTGGCCAGCGCCTGCACCGCTTCCAGGGCGGGATTGTCGCGGAAGCCGTCCTCCGCCACGTTGGCGATGTACATAGTGGGCTTGGCGGTCAACAAAAACAGATCCCGCAACTCCCGGCGCTCCTCGTGGTCCAGCCCCATGGCGCGCACCGGTTTACCGGCATCCAGCTGCGTGCGAACCCGTTCCAGGAGTTCCTTGCGTCCCAGGATCTTCTTGTCCCCGGTCTTGGCCTGACGGGTCGCGCGGTCCAGCGCCTTATCCACCGACTCCAGGTCCGCCAGAGCCAGCTCGGTATTGATCACCTCGATATCGTTCAGGGGGTCCACCCGGCCCGCCACATGGATCACATCGTCGCTCTCGAAACAACGCACCACGTGGGCGATCGCATCGGTCTCACGGATATTGGCCAGAAACTTGTTGCCGAGCCCCTCCCCCTTGGAGGCGCCCGCCACCAGGCCCGCGATATCCACGAACTGCATGGTGGTGGGAAGCACCGCCTGCGGCTTCACGATCTCCGCCAACACGTCCAGCCTGGGATCCGGCAACGGCACCACGCCCACATTGGGGTCGATGGTGCAGAACGGATAGTTCTCGGCCGCGATGGCTGCCTTGGTCAGCGCGTTGAACAGGGTGGATTTGCCGACATTCGGCAAGCCCACAATCCCGCATTTAAAACCCATGATCTGTCGCCCCGGAAGAAAAGCGGGAAGGATAGAGCAAAAACGGGTTCACTGCCAGATTGCGGGCCGGGAGACGCGGTTTCCTACGACCCGGAGAGCCGGGTCAGGGAATGGAAAACAGCTTATCGAAGTTGGCGATGCGCAGGATCTCCCGCACCTCGGCACCGGCGTTGGTGAGAGCGATCGGACCTGCATTCCCGCCATGCTCCCGCAGTTGCAGCAACATGCCCATGGCCGAACTGTCCATATATTCGGTATGGGCGAGATCCACCACGAAGCGGGTCTCGTCCTTGGGATAGGCTTTGTAGGCGCCCGTAAACTCCTGGTGACAGGAGAAGTCGAACCGCTCGGGGATATGGAGCGTGACCTCCTGTTTGTCTTCCGATTCGCTTACGTTAACCGCCATTGCATCGCCCCTGATTCAGTTCCGCCACCGCGTCCATTCCATGCGTTTGTCAAAGCCGCGAAGAGATATAGGATGTGGCGTCATAAGGAAGAAAAACTTTACCCTGTCGTACCCGCATCAATCGCCGACCGACCGGACAACGGCCGGAAACCGCACCATCACGCTCAACCCGTTGCCGAGCGGGGAGTCCTCCACCGTAAGATCGGCCTGATGCAGCTCAACGATCCGTTTCACGATCGACAGTCCGAGACCGCAACCATCGCTATCCTGACCGAGCTGGCGATGGAAACGATCGAAAATCCGCGCCCGATCGGCCTGCGGGACTCCCACCCCGTTGTCGCTCACCCGGAGAATGATCCCATCATCGGCGTCTTCCAATGAAACGATCACCTTACCGCCTTGCGGTGTATAACGAACGGCGTTGTCCACCAGGTTCCGCACCAGCATTGAGATGCCGGCTTTATAACCCTTGAGTGACCAGGAATTCCGCTCCTTCGTGTGCTGATACTTCAAGTCGATGGCTTTCTGACCCGCAAGCTTCCTCAGATCGGCCACCTCTTTTTCCACCACCTGCCCCAAATCCAACTCCTGCGCGTCCCCTTTCTGATCCGGTTCCAGTCGCGCCAGGATCAGCATCTGCTCCATAAGATGAGAGACCCGATCGACGCCGCGCACGATTCCGTGCAGCGCCTGCTCCAGTTCCCCATTGTTCCGCGCCCGAAGCGCTACCTGAGCCTGGGTCTTGATCCCCGCCAACGGCGTTCGCATCTCGTGAGAAGCGTCGGCGGTAAAACGCCGCTCCCGCTCCAGCGCATTCTCCAACCTCGCCAGCAGGGTGTTCAGCGCCGAGACCAGGGGCGCCACTTCCACCGGCGCCCCTTCCGGCTGAATCGGTTGCAGTTGCGCCGGACTTCGGCGTCGTACTTCACCTGCCAGCCGTGTAAGCGGAACCAACCCGCGGCTGATGGCAAACCAGATGATGGCCGCGATCACCGGCAACGCCAGGAGCAACAATATCGAAGAACCGATCAGGATATTTTCGACCAGCTCACTGCGTATTTCGTAATCCTCCCCGGCATAGATCACATAATCCCCTTCCTGCCACCCGAACAGATGCCAATGGTGGCCGTTCACGGTGGCAGCCGAATATCCGAGACCTGTGGACATGCGCCAGGCCGGCGCCGACTGAGAACGCGCGAGTAACCGTCCGTCGCGCCAGATCTGAAAACTGATCTTGCGTTCATATTTATGACCGAAGATGGAACGACTCAGCACCAAAGGCTCTCCGTCGTATTTGTGAAGCGGCGTCAACGAAATCTCGGCCACCATAGCCGCCGCCTGGGCCAACTGCGAATCGAACATCTCATCGACCTCATCCTTGATGGAGAAAAACATCACCGCCTCCACCAACACCCAAAAAACGGTGACGATGATAAGAACCGCGATCAGCAGTCGTTTTTTGATGGAGCTGGTTTTCATTTCTGGTCCCGCAACATATAGCCGACCCCGCGAACCGTGCGAATCAGATCAGGGCCGAGCTTTTTCCGCAGATGATGGATATAAACTTCCAGGGCGTTACTCTCAATATCGTTATCCCAGCTATAGACGCTCTCTGCCAACCGGCTTCTGCTGACGACCCGCCCGCCGTGTTCCAGCAGGGTTTCCAAGACCGCATATTCGCGCGGCGACAGTTCCACCGGCTGTCCTTCGAAGCTCACGCTGCGCCGGCTCGGGTCGAGGACCAGTGCGCCCCATTCGATCACCGGGGTAGCCCGCCCGCGACTGCGCCGGATCAACGCCCGCAGCCGCGCGAAAAGTTCGACCAGGTCAAACGGTTTGGTCATATAGTCATCCGCCCCGAGATCGAGTCCCTGCACCTTATCGTCCTGCGTATCGCGCGCGGTCAATATGAGCACCGGGATCTCCAGACGCGCTTTTCGCATCCACTCAAGCAGATCCATGCCGTCGCATCCGGGCAACCCGAGATCAAGAACCACGACATCAAAAGGCTCCACTTGCAGCACGTGCTTCACCTGACTGCCGTCCTTCAGCCAGTCTACGGCATAGCCCTCCTGCTTGAGACCGGCGCACAACCCCTCCCCCAACAGCCTGTCGTCTTCCACGATCAGAACACGCATGTGATCTCCCTTACTCTCGGACGATAATTGAAGGATATCCGAACCGGCCCCGACATTCTCGTGTGCGCCCCATCACACCGGGCAACATAACCGGCCTCTCTTAAGTCTGACTTAAGCTTCCTTGCCTACCCTTACCCACTCAAGCATATGCCATATCGCAGGAAGCCCTTTGGTGATGAAATCATCCGCTACCGTTCAAGTACCGACCCAAATCGAAATAGTATCGCCTCAGCAGCCGGACCGGAAAGAACTGGAGCAGTTCGTGCAAACCAGTTTCCGGCAGTCGTGGGGCGCCGAGGTGCATGAATTCATGCCCTCCCTGTTGGGACTGCGCAACGATCTCGGCGAGTTGATGGGGGTGCTGGGCCTGCGCTCTGCGGAGGCCGAACCGCTGTTTCTGGAACGTTACCTGGATCAGCCGGTGGAACAGCTGCTGGCGAGCAAGAACGGCTGCCACATCGCCCGTTCCGAGATCGTAGAACTGGGAAATCTGGCGGTCACCCGGGGCGGAGGAAGAAACTGGCTGATCACCGCCATGACCGCCTACCTGCACGCCGCCGGCGCCGGCTGGGTGGTGTTTACGGCCGGACCGATCCTGCGCAACGCCTTCCGCCGACTCGATCTCCCGTTGCTGGAGTTGGCGCCGGCGCTGCCGGAAAGACTCGGCGAAAATGCCGCATATTGGGGCCGCTACTACGAGCAAAGTCCGACCGTGATGGCGGGGCGGGTGGCATACGGTTTCGAGCGCCTGAACGCCCGCTTCACCACGGAATGCACCCTTCACTCTCTCTGGCATGCGGCCGGAAAGATGGGGGGGCTGCGCGCGGCCTGAACCGAAATGCTGATCGCCGCCCTGAAGCAGCATGCCGCCCACCGACCCACCCATTCCGCCGTTGAATGGGCGGGCGGGCGGCTTGATTACACCACCCTCTGGTCCTGTGTCCGCTCCCTGGCGGACGAGCTCTCCCGCCGGGGCATCTCGGCGCTGGCCCTGGCGCTGCCCAACGGAGCGCCCTGGGTGGTCGCCGATCTGGCCGCACTGCTGGCCGGGATCACCCTGGTGCCGCTGCCGCCGTTCTTTTCCCCGGGACAGATCCGGCACTGCCTGGAGCAGACCGGCGCCCAGGCGATCCTCACGCCCTCTCCTGCGGCCCTCACCGGCATAGACCTCACCGGGACCGCCGCTACCGTATCCCTCCGGGTGGCGGGAGAAGAGTTGGTCCTGGTCCTGTTGCAGCCCGCGGGAGAGACCGATCTGCCCTCCGGCATCGCCAAGATCACCTACACCTCCGGCACCACCGGAGAACCCAAGGGGGTCATGCTGGAAGCATCCGCCATGGCGGAAGTGGCCGCTTCTCTGGCCGAAGTCGCACCCCTGGGTAACAACGACCGGCATCTCTGCCTTACCCCGCTGGCGGTGCTGCTGGAAAACATCGGCGGGGTTTACGCCCCGCTGCTGGCCGGACTCACCACGGTACTGCCGCCGGCCCACCAGACCGGAATCATGGGAGCGGCCGGCCTGGACGCGGAGGTGATGGCGGGCGCCTTGACCAAATTCCGCGCCGCCAGCGCCATCCTCACCCCCGGCATGCTGCAACGGCTGGTGGCCACCGGGCGGCAGGCCCCCGGACATCTGCGCTTCCTGGCGGTGGGCGGAGCGCCGGTCTCGCCGCGTCTGTTGCAGCAGGCGCAACGCCTGAACCTGCCGGTGTACGAAGGATACGGTCTCTCGGAATGCGCCTCGGTGGTCGCCATGAACCAACCGCAATCGAATCGCAGCGGATCGGTCGGAAAACCGCTGCCGCATATTGAGATCCGAATCGATCCCACCGGCGAGGTCCTGGTACGCGGCAACCTGTTTCGCGGCTACCTCGGCGGCGAAGCGCCGGAGTTGGAACAAGGCTGGTGGCGCACCGGTGACCTGGGCCACCTGGATGACGACGGATTCCTGCATCTGACCGGGCGCCGGAAAAACCTCTTCATCACCGCCTTCGGCCGCAACGTGGCGCCGGAGTGGGTGGAGCGGGAGCTGATCCTGCAACCCGCAATACTCCAGGCGGCGGTGTTCGGCGAGGCGCGTCCCTGGAATCTGGCGCTGATTCTGCCGGCCCCCGGCGCCGATGAAGCCGCCATCGGAGAGGCCCTGGCGACCGTCAACCACTCGCTGCCGGACTATGCCCGGGTCTCCCGTTGGCTGCCGGTGGACGAACCCTTCAGCCTCAACAACGGCCAACTCACCGCCACCGGGCGTCTGCGGCGGGGCACGTTGTGGGCACATTACGGAAGACGCATAGAACAATATTACATAGAAGAGGAGATGACCCTATGACCAACTTTTTCGAACGCCTCAAACACGAAACCATGACGGAACGCGCCGAGCTGCTTTCCATCCCGTTCATCGTCGAGGGTGCGGCCGGGCGGCTGGGACGCGACAGTTATATCGCGTTCCTCACGCAGGCTTACCACCACGTCAAACACACCACCCCGCTGCTGATGGCCTGCGGAGCCAGGGTTCCCCACCAGGCCGAGTGGCTGCGCGACGCCATGGCCCATTACATCAGTGAAGAGATCGGGCATCAGGAGTGGATCCTCGACGACCTCGTGGCCTGCGGCATGGACCGGGAGGCGATCCGCAACGATGAACCGGAGATCACGACGGAGCTGATGGTGGCCTACGCCTACGATCTGGTGCAACGGGTCAATCCGGTCGGTCTGCTCGGTATGGTGCTGGTGCTGGAGGGCACCAGCATCCAGATCGCCCTGTCCGCCGCGGACAAGATCCAGGCCGCCCTCGGTCTGCCGGACGGCGCATTCACCTATCTGCGCAGCCACGGTTCGCTGGATGTCAGTCACATGCAGTTCTACGAAGAGGTGGTGAACAAACTCGAATCCGAGGCGGACCGTCAGTGCGTAATCCACACGGCCAAGGTCTTTTACCGCCTCTACGGCGACATCTTCCGCGCCCTGCCGCGGCAGCGCCTTGCCGCTTGATCTCAATCGGGCAATCAGCGTGGAGAAAACACATGCAACTTGAAGGTAAACGCGTCATCCTGACCGGGGCCGGCGGAGGTATCGGAACGGCCCTGGCACGCGCCCTGGCGGCGCGCGGCGCGCGGCTGGCCCTGGTCGGTCGCAGCGCTGAATCACTGCAATCACTACACACCGAGCTGACACACGCGGGTCATCATTGTGTCTCGGTGATCGCCGATCTGACCGATGCCGCCGCCTGCGACCGCGCGGCGCAACAGGCGGCCACCGGCCTGGGCGGGGTGGACCTGCTCATCAACAACGCCGGGGCATCGAGCTTTCACCCTCTGGCGGAAGAAGATCCGGAGCGACTGGACACCATCATCCGTCTCAATCTGGGGGCGCCGATCCTGCTTACTCGCTCGCTGCTGCCACGTCTCCTGTCGCAGGGTTCGGGGCGCATCGTCAATGTCGGCTCCACCTTCGGCTCCATCGGATTCGCCTGGTTCACCGCCTATTCGGCCAGCAAGGCGGGGTTGCGTGGATTCTCTGAGGCACTACGGCGCGAACTGGCGGACAGCGGCGTAGGGGTAACCTACGTCGCCCCGCGCGCCGTCCGTACACCGCTGAATACGGAGGCGACCCTGCAGATGGCCGCCGCGGTGAAGATGAACATGGACAGCCCGGAATGGGTGGCGGATCGCATCGTCACCGCCATTGAGAAGGAACGCAAAGATGTCTATCTCGGTTGGCCGGAATCGTTGTTCGTTCGTATTAATTCGCTGCTTCCCCGACTGGTGGATGCGGCTTTGGCAAAACAGAACCGCATCATGGAACGGTTCGCGCGTGAATATTGAAGAAGCGGAGGAATATTCCGATGAATAAAGTGACACCACAATTAGCCTTATGGCTCTGCACCCTGCTGTTCAGCACATCGTTACTGGCGGCGGAAGCCCCGAGCGACGAAGTGATCCAGCTTCAAAATCAGTGGGCGCAGATCAAATACAACACCCCTGAAAAGCAACGAAAGGATGCTTTTGAAAAACTGGAGGAACAGGCGCACGCAGTAACCGCAGCCCATCCGCAGGAGGCGGGACCGAAGATCTGGGAAGCGATCATCCTTGCCAGCCTGGCGGGAGAGAAACGCGGGCTGGAATCGTTCGCCGCCCTCGGCCTGGTCACCCAGGCACGCGATCTGCTGCTGGAGGCCGAGCAGATCGATCCGAACGCGCTGAACGGTTCGGTCTATACCACCCTGGGCAGTCTCTATTATCAGGTCCCCGGTTGGCCGCTCGGGTTTGGAGACATGAAACAGGCCCGCACCTATCTGGAAAAAGCGCTCCAGATCAATCCGGACGGGATCGATCCGAACTATTTCTACGGCGACTATCTGATCGAGGCCGGCGACTATAACCAGGCGATCCAGCAGTTGAACAAAGCGCTGAATGCGACACCGCGCCCCGGCCGCGAGGTGGCGGACGCCGGGCGCGCGGAAGAGATCAAGGAAGCATTGCAAAAGGCCTGGGACAAACAGAAAGAGAATCTCTGACGACCGCGGATTCGACCGGCCGCACTTTGGCGCGGCCGGTCGCTTCCGTTATCATGGCGGACTCCACTACTAGCGAGTCCGCACCATGGAAAACTTCAAACTGGTTCTGCCCGGCTACTTAAACCACTACGGCTATCTGTTCGGCGGCTATCTGTTACAGTGGGTGGATGAGGTCGCATGGATCGCCGCCAGCAAGGACTACCCCGGCTGCAACTTCGTCACCATCGGCATGGACCGCGTGGAGTTCCGCAAAAGCATCCACCAGGGCTCGGTCCTGCGCTTCGTATCACAAAGGCAAACAGCGGGACGTACCTCGGTCCGCTATGACGTGAACGTCTATTGCGACGACATCGAAACCGGCGAGGAAGAGAAGGTCTTCTCCACCGGCATCACATTCGTATGCCTCAACAATCAGGGAGAGAAGCAGGCGCTGCCGCCGGAATAGCAGACCCTATTGCGGCGGCTGAATAAACAGCGCCTCCATCCCGGGCTTCTGCGTGGCGCCGTCCTGGCGGTAGAGATAACAGCTGATCCGCGCATAGTTATCCAGATCGCCCTGTACCAGGCAGGTACTCTCGTAGGCCACACCGTTTTTCTTGAACCGCATTCGCAACACGCTCGCCTCACCGCCCGCCGCCGCCTCGACGGCGGCCTCCCCGTTCACCGTGTTGCCGGCAACGATCCGCCTGAACCGCAGTTTCCCGGATTCCGAAAAGATCTCCACCTGTCCGGAATAGGTCCGGTCCGAATCCGGTCCCTGCCCGATCAACTGATACCGCCCGGCTACGAACTCAGAAAGAAACTGCTGTTGCGACGAATCCGCGTTTCCGTCGAACGCCGCCAGAAACAGAGCCGCAAAGATCGGCACAACCCGCAGCAGGAACGAACGCCGGCTCATCGGGTCAGGCCGTGAGTTTTGCCGCCAGCTTCGCAATATATTCACCCTGGTATCGCGCTCCCTCCAGTTCCACTTCATTGGGTGTCCGGCTCCCATCCGCTCCAGCGACGGTCGAGGCGCCGTAGGGGGAACAACCGCTGATCTCCTCCATGGTCATCTGACCCTGGTAAGCGTACGGCAGACCCGCGATCACCATGCCCAGATGCAGCAGTGTGATGTGAAAACTCAGGATGGTCGACTCCTGCCCGCCATGCTGGGTATTGGAACTGGTCAAGACGCCGCCGACCTTACCGACCAACGCCCCGCTCACCCAAAGCTTGCCGGTCGCATCCAGAAACTGCCGCATCTGGCCGCACATATTGCCGAAGCGTGTCGGCGTTCCGAAGATCACCGCGTCGGCCTCTCCCAGTTCATCCACAGTGCAGACCGGGATGTCCGCCTGTTGCTTCAAGGTCTCGACGGCCCCCATCTTCTCCAGCACCTCTGACGGCAGGGTCTCGGGCACCCGGCGAATTACGACATCCGCCCCTTTAACCCTTCGCGCCCCCTCGGCCGCCGCCTGCGCCATTCGGTAGACATGCCCATACATCGAGTAGTAAACAATCAATACCTTCATAACAACCTCCCTATTTCGGTTCCGGATCCCGGAATCGGATACCCGGACGGTCGCACCCGTCCGCAATCAGCCGACCGTGGGAACACCGTCAAAGAAATCCACGCCCCCCGTCTCCAGCGAATACTCGGCCCCTATCACCATGAGACCATCGCTCTGGATCAACTGTTCAATTACCCGGGATCCGTGACGCAGATGGTTCGCGGAGGCGCGGATATTCGCGCGCACCGCCTGCCGCATCAACGCATCCGGCTGCTGCCGGTATTCCGTAGCCAGCAGTCCCTCGATGGAGGGACCGATCCGGTCGACGATGGAGCGCAGATTCCGCGACTGGGTCTCCACCGGGCACTGCAACTGCTCCAGCGTCGCCTGAACGGCACCGCATTGGGAGTGCCCGAGCACCACCACCAGGCGAGTCCCGTAGCGCTCCGCGGCGAACTCGACACTGCCGATTTGGGACGGCGCCACGATATTGCCCGCAACCCGGATCACGAACAGATCGCCCAACCCCTGGTCGAACACGATCTCCACCGGCACCCGCGAGTCGGAGCAACCGAGAATCACCGCAAACGGTTCCTGACCCGCCGTCAGTTCCCCGCGGCGCTCCTGGAATGTCAAAGGATTATGGCTCGAGGTCTCCGACACAAACCGTTGATTACCCTCCCGCAGGCGGGCGAGCGCTTCTGATGCTGGAATCATCTGTTTTTCTCTTCTTCCCACTCTCCCGGGGATTATGCCCAGCCCATGACGGCCACTTCAATAGGAAATAAATTTCTTTTTTCCGGCGACTTTCCGGGGAGATGCGCCGTCCCGGGAAGCGCCCGCGTGTAAATGTTTGAAATTTTCGATCCACCGCCATAGCTTCTTGATAAGACGATAATTATTGGTAAACTGTGAATTGGCCGAAGCGCCGAATCAGTAACCAAAGGAGATGCGTTTTCCGGAAACCGAACCAAATTCGTGCTGCGGATTCGCTCATCAAAAAATAAACCCAATCAGGGAATTTAAATAAAGCAGGATGCCGAGAAAGGATTCTTATCCTTTTTCAATGTAGCTGTCAGAACGCGCGTCGTTTTCCGGTTTCCCATTGGGTCGTCCATTGGGAACAGCGGGTCTATGTGCCGCGTACAGGCTTGTTCGAAACGCGGTTACAAGCAACAAGGAAAGACACGCAGAGATAAATTCTGATCGTTTTGCAGCGCACTCTCCCCGGAAGGGGATTGATTGGGATTCAACCCATAAACCGAATAACACAGAAATATCGAGCATGTTGATACAGACATTTTTTTCCAACTCGATCAGAAGATTTATGCTGGTCACCGCCCTGCTGGGCGCGGCGCTTCTGTTCATCGGGGCCTATGCCGTGGTCGCCAACGTCTACGACCGAACCGTGCGCAGTGACGCCCGCGAGGTCTCGGAGATCCTGGCGGGGCAGACCTTCGACGCCATGTTCCAGGTAATGCGTAAAGGCTGGAAGAGACCGGATGTGGAACAGTTCATCGAGGCCATGCGCAAACGTTTCGCCGACACCCCGTACATGCTCGAGATCTATCGCGGTCCCGTGGTGGAAGCGCTGTTCGGCGCCATCGAGCAACCGCCGATCGATGCGGAGACCAAAAAGGTTTTTGCCGATGGGAATGATCGGGTTCTGGAGCAGGAGTCCGAGCTGCGGCACCTTTACCCGCTGCGGGCTCGCCAGGAGTGCCTGGCCTGCCATGTCAACGCACAGGTGGGTACGGTGCTCGGGGTGATCGACCTGCGGCAGGATCTCACGCCCCTGTTGGCGCGCGCCCGTTCCAATTTCATATCCACCCTATGGCTGGTAGTGCCGATGATGCTGATCGGCGCCTTCGCGGTTGCATGGATCATCCAGGGACGCATCAACCGTTCGGTGCAACTGCTGCGCAACCAGGTCAGCCGGATCAACAAGGTATCGGATCTTGCGAAATTCTCCCCGCAGACCGAGCAGGTGGGTTTTCGCGAGCTGGACGATATCCTGCTGGAGGTAAAGTCCCTTACCGAGCGTCTGCGAACCTTCGCGGTGGATAAAGAACTGCTGGAGTTCGAGATCCGCCTGCTGGAACGTTTCATTATCACCTCCGACGTGGTGCGCGACTGGCGCGAATATGTCAGCCGTCTGCTGATCGAAGTGAACGGAGTGATGGAAACCTATACCCTGCTGTCGGTCTTCAAAGTGGAGGAAGAGCTGTTCGACCTGGAGATCTTCTGGCGCAACCAGCCCTCGCCGCACATGATGGAAATTCTGGAAAGGGACGCCCGGGATTTGTTGCTGAAACACCCATACTTCAAAGAGGAAGCCACCTTACAGGTCCATCACAACATCGCGGACCGCAGCAAAAAACTTCCGGAGATGTTGGACGGCAGTATCGTATTACGAAGCAAAAACCTGTTCGTCGAAACCCCGAAGATCGGCGGTATCGTCGGCATCGGCCTGCAGGCGGGCCAGGATACGGATCCGATGAAGATGCTGGTGTCTGAGAGCATCCTCTCCACCCTGCTCAACGTGGTCGGGTCGGTCAAGGCGATCTACAAATACACCAGAGAGCTGGAACACTACGCCACCCGCGATCCGCTCACCAACCTCTTCAACCAGCGCGTCTTCTGGGATCTGTTCGATTACGAACTGGATCGCGCCAAGCGCAAGAACGAGCGGCTCGGGCTGTTGGTCATCGATGTGGACAATTTCAAGACCATCAACGACACCTACGGACACACCGTGGGTGACGCCTATCTGCAGGAGCTTGCCGATCTGTTGCGCAAAACCTTCCGCATGGGCGACCTGGTCGCCCGTTACGGCGGCGACGAGTTCGTAGCCTTGCTCACCGACTCACCGGAGAATCAGGTCTTCACCGCCGCCAAACGCATGACCACCGAGGTGCAAAGGCTCAGCGTCACAGCGCCCGACGGCAAACAGATACGAACCACCCTTTCGGTCGGGATCGCTTTGTATCCCGATCACGGCGAGGCCGCCAGGGACCTGTTTCTGGTAGCCGACAACATGATGTATCGTGCCAAGAGCGAAGGCAAAAACCGCACCCTGCTCGCCGGTGAAGGCGAGGTGATCGCGATCTACCGCGATATGGGGGAACAGAACTTCGCGATCCTGGGGGCGTTGGAAGAACATCGCTTCGTCCCTTACTTCCAGCCCATCGTGTCGGTCGCGGACGGCGGTATCTGCGGCTACGAAGTACTGAGCCGGATGGTGGACGAACAGGGGCAAATCATCGCCGCTTCGCAATTCATCGAAACCGCAGAACGCACCGGCGTGGTGCAACAGATCGATTACCAGGTGATGGACGCCGCCTTCGCCCACATGCGTTCACACGACCAGCTGATGTTCATCAACCTCTCGCCAAAAGCACTGGTTCTCTCCGAGTTCATACCGAAAGTGAAACGGATGATCGCCAAACACAAGATCGATCCGGAACGGGTGGTGTTCGAACTCACGGAACGCGAGACGGTGCGCAACATCTCGCTGCTGCAACGTTTCGTCGGCGACCTGAAGATGGAGGGTTACTGTTTCGCCATCGACGATTTCGGCTCCGGCTTCTCTTCCTTCCGGTATCTGAAACACTTCCCCATCGATTTCCTGAAAATCGACGGCGACTTCATCGTCAACCTGCTGCACGACGAGCGCGATCAGGTGTTCGTGCGCCACATGTCGGACATCTCCCATGAACTGGGCATCCGCACCATCGCCGAGTTCGTGGAAGACGAAGAGGTATTGCAGAAAGTGCGCGAAGCGGGCATCGACCTGGCGCAGGGTTACGTCATCGGTCATCCCCGCGCGACGGCCGAACCATTGTCCGCGGAATCTCACACCGCGGAAGGATGCAAGGCAAAAAACAAGGCAAAACCGATCGTGATAAATTAAATGGAGCCGGCGAGAGGATTCGAACCCCCGACCAGCTGATTACAAATCAGCTGCTCTACCAACTGAGCTACGCCGGCGCAGAGGAAAGGGAGATCATTGTAGGGAATCCGCTACGGGGAGGCAATCTGCCCACAGGCCCGGTTCGACAGGCGCAGGTCCGGATACTGCTGCTTGATCCGGCGCCAGTCGGCATCCGCCTCGCTTCGCGGCGCCTTGATCCGCACCTGGACGGTGTACTGCTTCTTGTTGAGATAGCGCGGCCGCAGCTCGGTATCGAACCCCTTCTGCCGCATCTCCTGCTGGAAGTTTTGGGCGTTGCTCTCCTGGGAGAACATGCCCAGGGAGATGGCGTTTTTCATGTCGCCGTTCTTGAAGTGCCACACGTCGGTGATGCCGACCGCCGCCAGCTCCTGGAGCTTCTGCTGCGCCGCCTCGTTGCTCGGCAACGGAGGGATCACCACCCAGAAACCGAGCTGGGTCTGTCGGCTCTCCTCCTCCAGGGCGACCTTGAAGCCGGACTTCTCCAACTCCTGCCCGATCTGTCTGGCCTGCTGCCGGTCCTCGATCAATCCCAGGGATCCGCATAGCTCGACCGGTGGTCCCGCGATCTCCGGTTCCGGCGGCACCGGTTCTTCCGGTGCGGGCTCTTCCGGTGCGGGCTCTTCCGGTGGAGGCTCGCTCGGGGCGGCGGGCTCCGCTTCCGCGGTCTCCGGTTCGATCGGGGGTAGCGGCAGGCCCACCATCGGGGTTTCAGGCTCCGCCGGGGCGGCGGCCGCGGGTGGCGCGGCATCCGGGATCACCGGCGCACTCTCGCTCTGCAACTCGGAGAGCAGCCGCAGGTTTCCGATTCCGGCGCCTGCGGGCAGTTCGGCCTGCGGGGTCATCGGCGCATGCCGGTAGCCCCAGAGGAACAGCCCCAGATTGACGAGCAGCAGGAGAGCGAAGAGCCACTTCATGATTCGTTCCTAATCTGTTATCAGGGCCAGCCCCTGAAGCACCAGATCCGGTTCTATTGTACACGGCAGTGACAGCACTGCCTGCACCCGCGGTGCGTCGCCGCCGGTCAGAATCACCGCCGGGGTCTCCTTCAGCCGCCCGGCCGCCTCCGCCACCATCCGCACCACCAGCGCGGCCACGGCGTTCACCCCCCCGGCGGCGATTGCCTCGCCGGTACCGGTGGCCAGCAGTTGGTTCGCCGGCAGATCCTGCCATTGGGGGATGGCGGTGCGTTGCCGCAGCGACTCCTGCATGAGTCCGAGACCAGGCAGGATCAGCCCTCCCAGATGCTCCCCCGCGGCCGAGATCACATCCAGCGTAACGGCGCTCCCGCAATCCACCACGCAGGCGGCGCCGGGATGGTGACGGTGGACGGCGATCAGGGCCAGCCAGCGATCCACCCCCAGTTGTCCCGGCTCGTGATAGCCGTTGCGCACCCCCAGCGCCTCCGCCTCGGCCCGCAGAAACCGCGGTTCGAGGCCCCACCGTTTGCGCGTCCAGTCGCTGAACTCCTGGTTCGCCTCCGGCGCCAGGACGCTGGCAGCCAGGATGCACTCCGGAACCGGGAGGTCCGCCCAGTGAACGGTGAGGGTCTGCGCGATCCCGCCCGCCCGGTGACTGACCGAGCGGCTGACCCCGGCCGCGCCCTGCTCCAGCCAGGCCCACTTCAGGTTGGTATTCCCCAGATCCAGCAACAGCGTGCCTCCGGCCCGGTTCACGACGCCGCCCCCGTGTCGGTTTTGCGGCTGGCGGGCCGCAGGCTGACCTCCCCCGCGTAACACGGCCGGGTGGTTCCCTGATACTCCAGCAGCAAGGCGCCGTCGGCGGCGATCCCGCGGTGGACCCCCTCGATCCGCCGCTCGCCCATCAGGACCGTCACCGGCCGGTCGTGCAACGGGTCGTACTGCCGCCACTCCTCCAGCAACGGCGCCAGACCCTCCTGCTCGAACCGGGAGAGGGCCGTCAACAGGTTCTCCAGCAGCACCCCCGCCAGGCGATTGCGGGAGAGACCCGCCCCGCCCGGGACCTGCGCAAGATCGATCCAGGGTTGGTCGATCTGCGCCGCCGGCGCCCGCGCCAGCCGGGTGTTCAGACCGAGCCCCAGAACCACGCGGCTGGGGCCGCCCGACTCGCCTGCCACCTCCAGCAACAACCCGGCCAGCTTGCGGCCCTTCCACAATACGTCGTTGGGCCATTTGAGGCTCATCCCCCCGATCCCCAGCGCCCGCAGGCCGCGCACCACCGCCAGCCCGGCGGCCAGACTGAGCCCCCCGAGTTGGGCCGGGCCGGTGGTGTATCGCCAGAGCAGGGAGAGATAGATATTGCTGCCGAAGGGGGAGACCCACTGCCGCCCCCGCCGCCCGCGCCCGGCAGTCTGCTGCTCCGCCAGGCAGGCGTAACCGGAAGGCGCGCCCGCCCCGGCCTGTTCCAATACATGGTGATTGGTGGAACCGATCTGGTCCAGCAGCTCCAGTTGCGCCAGGCGGGATCTTCCCGGCGCGCTCAGGTCCGCGAGTATCCGTTCCCGGTCGAGCAGCTCCAGCGGCTCCGCCAGGCGGTAGCCGCGACCCCGTACCGCATGGATCTCCAGACCGAACTCATCCTGAAGTTTTCCCACGTGCTTCCAAACCGCCGCCCGGCTGATGCCGGCCTCCTGCGCCAGCTCCTCGCCGGAGTGAAAGCGGCCGTCCGCCAGCCGGCGGACGATTTGAAAGCGGTTATCCATGCCGGAATTGTATCAGAGCGACCCCCTCGGACTAGCACTCCTGCTGCAACCAGGCACGGCGATGACGAAGTTGGTGTTCACTTACCGGCGCCAGCGGCCAAAGCTCGCAGGTGTCGTCCGGAGGGGCCTGCCCCGTCAGCTCGACCCGCATCAGCTCCTCCCGCCGGAACAGATGCACCGAGACCGAACAGCCCACCGGGATACGGGCGATCTGCTGTTCCAGGTTGCCCGCCGTGGTGCGGATACCGTCCACCGCGGCGATCAGGTCGCCGGGCGCCAACCCCGCCTGCTGGGCCATGCCTCCCTCCAGCACCACCTCCAGCCGGGCGTTGCCCCGGTCGTCGCGCCAACGGCCACCCAGCACCGGCGTCGCCTCGAGCGCCGTGTCACCGCTCCGCCGGACGCCCCCCTGATCCTCTCGGTTGCGGGCCGGACGGAGCAGCAGGCCGACCCCTGCCTGTTCCAGCAGTTCCGCCAGCGGGAGGTCTCCGGTGGTACGCAGCGCCCGGTCGAAGAAGCCGCCGAGATCGAGTCCGCTCACCTCGGCCGCCAGCCGCTCGATCTCACCGTCGCCCAGCCCGACGCCGGTGCGGCCGTGACGCTCCCACAGCAGCCGCATCAGATCGTCCAGCGACTTGCCCCCGTCTGTCCCGAGGCGCATGGTCAGATCCAGCGCCAGCGCCGCCAGCGCCCCCTTGGCGTAATAACTGACGACGGCGTTGGGGGCGTTTTCGTCCGCCTGGTAGAACTTGGTCCAGGCATCGAAACTCGACTCCTCCAGGGTCTGCCGCAACCGGCCGCTGCCGCGCAGCACCCGGGTGATGGTACGCGCCAGCAGATCCAGGTAGCTCTCGGCGTCGATCCGGCCGCTACGGACCAGTGAGAGGTCGTCGTAGTAGGAGGTGATCCCCTCCACCGCCCAGAGTTGCCGGGTGTGGACCTCGCGGGAGAGATCCGGGTCCTGCAACACCTGAGGTTGGATGCGCTTACCGTTCCAGAGGTGGAAATACTCGTGGCTGCAGAGCCCCAGAAACTCCCGGTAGCCGTTCTCCACCTTCGTCTTTCCCGCCTGCGGCAGGTGGGTGCGCTTGCACAGCAGCGAGGTGGAGCTGCGATGTTCCAGGCCGCCGTAGCCGTCGCCCACCGCCATCACCTGGAACAGATAACGTTCCATGTTTGGAAGTTCTCCGAAGATGCCAACTTGATAATCGCAGATCGCCTCAAGATCGCTACACAATCGTTCCGTATCGGCCTGGTGTCTGCCGCTGATCGCGACCTCGTGCGGGACCCCGGCCACCTCGAAGGAGAGGTGGGTGAAGGTCCCCATCTCCACCGGATGATCCACCAACTCCGCATAATCGCCCGCCCGGTAGAGACCGAATCCGAGGGGCGCCGCCCCCGCCGAGGGCAGCGTGGTGGCCACCTGCCAGGAGCAGTACCGGATGTCCGGGGGCGCCTGGATCTCCACCTCGCACCCCTCCCGCTCCCGGCCCGCCACCTGCAGAAACACGGCGGTGCCGTTGAAATAGCCGTGGGTGGTGTCGAGATGGGCGGTGCGGACCGACAGATCCCAGGCATATACCTGATAGCGGATCTCCAGATCCCCGTCGCACGGACTGCAACGCCAGCTCTGCTTGTCCAGCTTCACCACCGCAACCGGCGCGCCCGCACACTCCGCCGCCAGCGTCACCACGTGCTTGGCGAAATCGCGAATCATGTAACTGCCGGGGATCCAGGCCGGCATGCAGACCACCTGTCCCGCCGGGTCCGGTCGTTCGATCTGCAACGTGATCTGGAACAGATGGGCTTCGAGGGAGGCGGGTTGGATGGTGTATCGGATCATGGCGATATCGCAGTATGAGTTGAACTTACCCCAACAGTGGACTAACCGTACGCTCCAGTCAGAAGCCTAATATTTTGAGTGCATTTGAAACCCCTGATATCACACTCGCTACCGTTTTTTCCCGAAGGCGCTCTTTTTCCTCTTCGGTATATTCAAGAAATCCCCTTTTCCATGCTATTTCTGTCTCACCCGATTCACAAGGCAATCCCCATTCCCAGCCCAACCGATCTCCAGAGCTCACTGAAAACACGTCCACGGTAAATAGTGAATATACACATCTACGAGACCCTCCCATAAATGTATTCTCGTAGAACCCATAGCCGGGTCTATGAAATCTCGCATTAGAGTATGGTGTCGGCTGGACGACAATCAAAGTATCCGCTCCCTGCTCTTTCGCTAGAGCAAACAGTTCATCATAATCAAAACCGTTATTTGCAAATCCCCAGCTTTTAACAAATCGCTTTTGCAGGGCACTATCATGCGCAAGCGCAAGCGCGCTACGGATGCCCGGACTACTAACACGTGAAACAATAAAATCCTCTGTGATCCCATCAATATTCCAATCCGGAACCGAAGTAACGTAATAAATATTTCCGAATACGGTCGTTGCAACGCGAATACCATGAAAATTCTCTCCGAGAAGAGAGATAACAGCTACCTTTCGAGTCGATTGAATCTCGGATTTAGTTAAAGGACCTTTTAGTCCAGAGCAGGAAGTTAAGAACAATAATGCAACTAGCAGGACAATTTTCCTTTGATAAATCATATCCTTTTCCCCGTTTTACGTTGTTATCGCAATTGAGCGTCTTGTAAATTAGTATAGGATTCTGCCATTGCCACCTTGAAAGGCTTATCAGCCCGTATTGCGTGTATGGCAGTCTTTAATATTTTCATAGTATATCCTCTGTCGGAATACACAGGACACCACGCGGATGTTACAGAGTTTCGCCGGACTGTTGATCCTGACCGCCATCGCCTGGCTGCTGGCGGAAGAACGCCGGCCCCCGCCGGTGCGCACGGTATTGGTGGGCCTGGGGTTGCAACTGA